>JACOTS010000009.1 GCA_016178265.1 Candidatus Melainabacteria bacterium | reverse complement strand
GGTGCTTGTGGTGCAACGGGTTCTTGGAAGTCAGATAAAGGTAGCTTTGGCATGGCAATCAGTGGAAGCTCTGGTATTTTAGGGGTATCAGGAGGTTGAGCCTCGATAATTGGTGAAGGAGGTGGTTGATTTGGTCTTCCAAGAATTGGTGCACCAGGCGGTGGAGTACCTTTTGGCAAATCAAGTTCAAGCTTTTCAGATTCCAGCTTTGGTATTTGTGGAAATGATTTTGATGTTTCTTTCCCCTGAAAAATTAATTCATCAGGCGTATCTTTAGGTACGACTTTTTGTGATTGCCTAGGAATAAATGTAAATGCAGTTGTTAATGTTTTATTTGTGTATTGGGTTAAGTATTGAAACATCCAAAAACCTAAAATAATTATTAATGCAAAGACACCAACAATTTTCAATGCTGATCCAATGGTTTGTTCTTGAACTTGAGTTGCAGCTTGTAAAATTCCTATTGCTAAACCAATAAAAGCAGCAGCAAGAACAAGAGGTCCTGAAATTACTAGAACTACTATTACTCCGTCTCTTATTGCTTGTGGCATCCAGTCCATTTATTTATACCGCTCGTTTCGCGCTAACGCTCAACTCGCTTTTCCTTTTCGGCGACTTTTGCCGAATAAATCGGACAAAAGTCTTAGATCTTTTCTGATTCCTATTTCCTAACTCCTATCTCCTTTAATTTACCGCTCGTTTCGCGCGAACGCTCAACTCGCTCTTTCCTTTCGACGCATTTTGCTGAGTAAATCAGACAAAATGCTTATCTTTTTCTTTTTAACTCAATCCTCAATCCCAATTCCTGACTCCTTGTTAGATCATCCAAAACTTTGCACTAGTCCTTTTACTATCAGGGTCCATCCATCTACTGCTACAAATATTAATAATTTAAAAGGCAAAGATACAATAGTGGGTGATAACATAATCATACCTAAAGCCAGTAAAATATTTGCAACGATTAAGTCAATTACTAAGAAAGGTATAAATATTAAAAATCCTATTTGAAATGATGTTCTTAATTCACTTAAAAGAAAAGATGCTACTAGATGTCTAAAGCTTACCTCATCAGGATTTGCCGGATTTGGCGTGTTAGTTAACCTGTAAAAAAATGCTAGGTCTTTCATATCAGTTTGCTTCAGCATAAATCTTTTTAATGGATTATAAGATTTGCTTACTGCCTGAGGAACAGTAATGCTTTGGTTGCTTAGCGGAATGAAAGCAGTTTCATTCATTTCAGCTAAAGTAGGTCCCATGACATAGCCTGTAAGTATTAAAGCCATGCCAATTAATACCATATTTGGGGGTACTTGTTGAGTTCCAAGAGATGTTCTTAAAAGAGAGAGAATAATGACAATTCTTAAAAATGGAGTCATAGTTACTACAATAAGTGGCAACATAGAAAGCAGGACAATTAATACTACTATCTGAAGTGACGGTTCTAAATTTGGAAGAAGATTTTCCCAGTTCATAGCTTTTAAATTATTCTAATACTGTTTGGTGTAGAAAAAATCTTTATATTTTTATTATTCTTGTAAGAAAGTTCATAGTAAGCAGAATTTGAGTCTAATTTTTTTTGATTAATCAGATTCAAGCAATTGTTATTAAAATATTTTTGATTGTATAAAATTTCCATTGACATTTTGTTTAATTCTTTTGCAATAATATAAGCAAATAAAGATACTATGCCCGAACCAATAAAAATTGTTGCAAGCTTAATTAAAAATGCATATAGTTCTTGCATAACCTTTAATTTTCCTCTAAGTTTTCAAGTTCATCAGCAAAACTGGATTCTTGTTTTGACCTAGTTGGTTGTTGTTCAGGTGTAAATTCACCTAGCCCAACAGTACTTTTGCTTCCGCTAAATGCTTTTTGAGTGCTGATTAGAAGCTCTGAAATTCTCATGCCAAACTGATTACCAATTATTACCAGCTCTCCTCTTGCTACCGGTTTCCCTTGGGCAGTAAGTGTTAATTCTGAATCCAATACAGATCCCAGCGGTAGTACTCCTCCGGCTCTTAGTTCAAGTACTTGTTTAAGCGGAATTAATACTTTCTGAAATTCTGCAGATAATTCCAAAGGTAAACTTGAAAGTGGATCATCATCAGTTGTTTTTGGTTTATTTATCATTTCTTTGGCCAATTCTTGAATATTGTCTACATCTTTAATAAATACAGGGTGGTCTTTGTCAGGTAAGACGATACCAATTTCACCAATGTGCCAATAAAGTTTGCTTGTATCACTGTCCTCAAATATTAATAAATCGCCACTTTCTAAGGATTTTATGTCATTTAGCGGTAATTTTGTAAATCCTACTTTAAAACCAACAGGGACTTTTATACCGGTATTAGCAAGTTTGTTTAAATCTGCAATTTCAGTTGGTTTTCCACTAGCTGTCTTTTTTGGTTTGAAGCTTGCAGGTAGACCAAATGCAATACGCCCGATTTCTCCGTCTTGTGATTCTACAAGCCAAACAAGATAAATTGTGTCAGTAAGATAAACATGCTTTGGATCAATCTCATAATGTTCTTTCATTTTATTTTCTATATTGCCAAGGAAGGCCTGTAGAATATTTAACTCAAGTTCTGTAAGTTTTTTTATGCTAAATGGTCTGTTGGTTAATGATTCGCCAAATGCGTTATTTAATAAGTATTCAACTAATTTTGTGTCAACTCTGATTTGTCCGTTGTAGTTATTTTGATTCCAGGAAGCAGCTATGCCAATCCAATTATCAGGATTTAGATCCAATAAAATTGCAATTAATTTTGTTCGAACATTAGTGTTAAATAATTGTTTGATTAAGTCATGAATATCAATTGATTTTTCTGACCACTGAATAATATTTGTCATAAGTGGTTCATTTGTAATTTGAAATGAATCTGGTTTTTCTGGATTCATCCCAAACTGCCTAACGATTTCATTATTTTTATATTTAGCCATATAGGTTGAAGTGCTTTTATACAAAGCAATTATTAATTTGGAATTAAGAAAACAAAGGTTTTCTATAGGTATTATTCCCTATATACTTATTTTTAATGTTGAAAAATCAACAATTATAGTCTTTTTCTATTAAATGTTATCTTTCATTTCATTATTTTGACTATTTTGGTTGAATTTAACAGTATGCCAACAGATTTTGAAGTACCTGACTTTTTTACTCCAAGTCCTAAGAAAAAACAAGAAATAGATAACTTGATTTTTCTTCTTAGAAAGTATTGGACATATTTACTAATGGCAATAATAATGTTGCTTGTTCTTGGCGGTGCATTTGTAAGAGTAGGTGCTGGTGAAAGAGCAGTTGTCTTTAATGCTTTTGTTGGTATAGAAAAAAGAGTCTTAGGGGAAGGGATTCATATTGTTATACCTCTTATTCAAAGAGCTACTTTATATGATGTCAAGCAAGTTACTTATGATTTTGCAACAGAAGAAAAAAGTAAACGAGGACAGGTAATTAGTGATGCAATCCATGCCCTAACATCTGATGGTCAACAGGTTGATATTGAGCTTACTGTGAGAGCCCGTCCACAGCCAAATGAACTATCAAGGTTGCATCAGGAAATTGGTCCGACGTATGCTGAAAAAATAATAATTCCTTTTGCAAGATCTGTTTTAAGAGAAGTTCTTGCATCATATCCAGTTGAAGATGTTTACAGTGCAAAAAGGCAGGAAATACAAACAAAGATTTATGAGCTTCTAAGCCAAGATTTAGCTGAGAAGTATTTTATTGATATAGAAGAGGTTTTAATTAGAAATGTGAAATTTTCGCAAGAGTTTCAAGATGCTGTTGACAGGAAACAGCAAGCATATCAGGAATACTTAAAGATGGAATATATCATAGCTGGTGAAGAAGCAAAACGTGATGCAAGAATCTTACAGGCTGAAGGTGAAGCGCAAGCAATTAATCTAAGGGTCCAGGCATTAATCCAAAATCCGAGTTTTTTAAAATATCGTAGAGCACAGGTATATGGTAAAAGGGCAAAATTAATTTTTTCAGATACTTTTGATTAATTTGAAAGGCAGATTATGGATAAGGATAGTTTAATAGCAATTGGAATAGCAATATTAGTAAGTGCAATATTTATTTTTAGTGGAACTGTTATTAGAATTGTTCCTGCTGGACATGCGGGTGTTGTTTTTAACTTGTTTGGTGGGGTTGAGAAGAGGGTTTTAAATGAGGGGATAAACATTTTGTTTCCTATTGTTGAAACATCAACCTTGTATGATACTCGAAAAGTTATTTATAACTTTACAGATAAATATGAAAGAAGTACAGTTGGTCAAAGCATAAAATGTCAAACAAATGATGGACAAAAAGTTTCATTAGATGTTTCTTTGGTTGCTCATTTGGACAAAGATAATGTGTGGAAGCTGCATCAAAAATTAGGAAGTAGTTACGTTGAAAGACTTATAGTTCCTCAGACAAGAGGCATTACTAGAAATGTGGTTGCTAAGTATCCTATTGATGTTGTTTATACGACTGGACGAACAGGGCTTGTATTAGATGTTGAAACTACGCTTAGAGACTCATTTGATAAAAGTGGTATTGTCCTTGATGACTTACTGATTAGAAGAGTTATATTTTCTCCTGCATTTGCGGAGGCGGTTGAAAGAAAACAAATAGCTTTGCAGGAATCTCAAAGGCAGCAGTGGATTAAAAAAGTTGCGGAAGAAGAGAAAAAAAGAAAAATTATCGAGGGTGAGGGTGATGCAAAATCACTAGCTTTAAGAGGACGAGCAATTATGCTTAATCCTCAGGTTGCAGAACTTGAGTTTTTGGATGAGCTTGAAAAATCAGGTGGTAACTTTACAGTTGTTACAGGTACAAAAAATGCTATTCTTTCACTCGGCAATTTTTTACAAGGCAGTACT
>JACOTS010000008.1 GCA_016178265.1 Candidatus Melainabacteria bacterium | reverse complement strand
TTTAAGCTTTAGAAATTTACAAAATTCAGCTAATATCAACTGATAAAAAGACTTACTTTATCCACCAAATAGAGGAGCTCATTTCATTAGTAAATCCTTAAAATTCAGTTCTTTAAAAAGAAATAACCATACATTAACAATGTTAGTGCTATTCCCATTCAATTGTTGATGGCGGCTTGGATGTAATGTCGTAGACAACCCTATTAATACCTTCAACTTCATTAACTAATCTATTACTAATTTTTTCCAAAACATCAAAAGGCAATTTTGCCCAATCAGCTGTCATGCCGTCTTCACTTGTAATAGCTCTTAAAACTATAGGATGTGAGTATGTCCTTTTATCACCCATTACACCTACACTTTGAATTGTAAGTAGTACTCCAAATACCTGCCAGATCTTATTATAAAGTCCAGATTTATTTATCTCATCTCTAATAATAGAATCTGCTTCACGTAAAATTTTAAGTCTTTCTTCTGTAACCTCACCAATTATTCTTATTGCAAGACCAGGCCCTGGAAAAGGGTGTCTTTCAATGATTCTTTTGGGTACATTTAATTCCCTTGCAACTTTTCTTACCTCATCCTTAAATAATTTTCTAAATGGTTCTACAAGCTTAAATTGCAGATCCTTTGGCAAGCCGCCTACATTGTGATGAGATTTAATTTTTACAGCGACTCTTTCACCGGTTTTAGGATCTATGTTTGAATCAGCTGATTCAATTACATCAGGATATAAAGTGCCTTGTGCCAAATAATCAAATGGCCCAATTCTTTTGGACTCTTCTTCAAATACTCTGATAAACTCTCTTCCAATTATTTTTCTTTTTTCTTCGGGGTCAATGATTCCTTTAATTGCATCGACAAATCTTTTCTTTGCATTTACGTAGTGAACATTTATATGAAACTCATTTTGAAAAGTAGTTAAAAGTCTTTCTGGCTCGCTCTTTCTCATAAACCCTTGGTCAATAAACATGCATGTTAGATTCTCTCCAATTGCCTGATGCAAAAGAAATGCAAGTGTAGAACTGTCTACTCCCCCAGATAATGCAAGCAGAATTCTTTTATCACCTACTTTTTTTCTTACTTCATTAATAGAGTCTTCTATAAACTTGTCTATTGTCCAACTAGGTTTTGCTGAACAAATATTGAGCACAAAATTTCTTAAAATTTCAATCCCGTTCATTGTATGAACAACTTCAGGGTGAAACTGAACCCCATAAAGTCCTTTTTCTCTGTTTGAAATAGCAGCACAATGTGTATTTGATGTTTTTGCACTGATTGAAAAACCAAGAGGAAGTTCAGTTACGTTATCTCCATGACTCATCCAGCTTACAAACTTACTTTCAAGATCCAAAAAAAGCTTATCTTTTGGATCTACTTCTAAAATCGCTTTTCCATATTCTTGTTTGTCGGCTCTTACTACTTTTCCGCCAAGCTGTTTAACCATAAGCTGCATTCCGTAGCAAACTCCTAAAACAGGAATATCAAGTTGAAGTATTTTAGGATTTAATGCAGGAGCTCCTGTGTCATATACACTGTTTGGACCTCCAGAAAGTATTATTCCTTTAGGAGCAAGTCTTTTTAGTTCTTCAGGTTCTACGCGAAATGAAACAACTTCTGAGTAAACATTTAATTCTCTTACTCTTCTTGCAATGAGTTCTGAGTATTGGGATCCAAAATCTAAAACTAGTATTGCATCATGAAGCTTTAAGTTTTCATTGTCAGAAATTTTAATCTTACTTAATGAGTCTTGTGCTGCTGTTTCCTCTTTAGTAGTCAACTTGGTTCACCTATGTTTGTTTTAGCTAATTGTACAATTAAACAGTGTTTAACACTTTAAAATACAGGAATTAATTAACATTTTTCAGCGTGATTTACATATCCAATTACTTTAATCAAAATCTATTTTTCAATTTTATAAAAATCAGCCGGAAGTGTAGCCACCTCATAGAGAGTTTGTAACATATCTGTTTCAGTAACAATTCCAATTAATTTGTTGTTAGAATCCACAACAGGCAAGCAACCATATTTATTTAAAATCATAACTTCAATAACTCCTTTTAAAGGAGTGTCAGGACATACAGTGATGATTTCCTTTTTCATAATTTTTGCTATTTTCATGCTTTCTTCTCTTTTAGCAAGTGCTCCTGCAATATCACGCTGGGTAACAAGTCCTATCAATTCCTGGTTTTCATTTATTATTGGAATATGCCTTATTTTTTTTGAACTCATTAGTTCGTAGGCACTAGCTATTGTGTCATCCTTATGTAAGAAATAAGGTTTTGTTTTCATCACGTCTTTTATGTACATTAATAGACCTCACTTTGAAAGCACTCAACCCATTCCATGGTCCCATCTTTATATTTCTCTGATTTCCAAATTGGTACTCTTGTTTTAATTTCATCAATTATATACTTACATGCATCAAATGCTTCTTTTCTATGAACAGAAAGAACTGCTATCCAAACTGCGATTTCACCAATAGGAATATTTCCTATCCTGTGAACTGCAAAAACTTGTTTAACATCATATTTAGAAAGTGCTTCCTCTCTTATCTTGCTTATGACTTTTAGTGCCATTGGAATATAACACTCATAATGTAATTCAAATATTTGTTTGCCGTGATTATGATCACGTACTCTGCCTTCAAATGTGGTAACTGCACCACATGAACTATCATTTAAGTCTGAATATAGCTTTTCAGGACATATTTTTTCTTCTACTATATCTATCAAGCTAACCTCCAGAGACCATTGGCATAATAGCTACCTCATCACCATCCATTAAAATAGTATCTAAAGTAGCATAATCATGGTTGACCGCGTATAACAATGATTTTCTCGTGTCATTCTTGTTTTTTACCCCATTGAAAATTAGGCTTTTGAGATCTTCTATAGTACTTCCTTGCGGTACAGAAAAGTCAAAATCTCTTTTAGCAAGTATTTCACTGATGCTTGCAAAGGCTTTTACTTTTACCGTAATATTTTTCATTTCTATATCTAACAAAATAATATCATCTCTTAAATCCCTAAAAATCTTATTAAAGCTTTTATTGAAGCAATGACTAGTACAATTGCTAATAAACGCCTTATAGTAAGTGATGTAAAGATATTTGCTCCAAGATGTGATCCTACAAGTCCACCAATAAATGAAGCAATGACAAGCGGAAAAAGTGATCCAACTTCTGCATGACCTGCAATAAATCGCCCAGTTAGTCCTGATATGGAGTTAGCTAAAATAAAAAATGCAGAGGTTCCTGCAGTAACTTTTGGATTTGCCCATTTCATAAGAATAATAAATGGACTTAAAAATATACCACCACCAACCCCAACAATACCGGACAAAAGACCAATGCTGCTGCCAGACATAAAAGCTGGGAATTTACTTGGAGGTTTAATATCTTTATTTATATCTTCTTTAAGTGAGATTGCCATACGAAAAGCAGCAACTAATAAAACAAGCGTAAGTAGAAAAAAGTATAGTTTATTTGTGACCTGTAACATTCCTCCAATAAAAGCAAAAGGAATGGAAGCCACAATAAAAGGTAAAGTAAAAGAAAATGAAAAATGTCCAGCTTTCATATAAGAATAAAACGAAATGCCTGAAACCAAAATGTTTAAAATAAGTGCAGTAGTAGCCATTTCTTGAGTAGAAAAAGCAAAAAAAGAAAGAACTGCAAGATATCCGGAAGCTCCCCCATGACCTACTGATGAATATAAAATGGCAACAATTAAAATAAGACAGCTAAGAAGTAAAATACCTGAGAAGTCCATAGTTAATTCCAGTCTATAAAATCAACTTCAACTTCTGTACCTTTTGACAAGAATGACTTTTCTTTTGGAAAATTAATTAAACAGTTTGCATTTATCATTCCACCTAGCATGTGAGATCCTTGCCCTTTAGTTGGCATAACTTCTAGTTTTCCGTTGCTTTGAGAAACAATTCCTCTAACAAACTCTAATCTTCCTTTTTTCTTTTTTACTTCTTTTCCTAGTTTTGTTTTCACTTTAAATGGGGTAACTTCTTCCCCTCCCATTATTTTAAGTAATGCAGGTTTTATGATTTGGTGGAAAGAAAGAATAGAGGATACTGGATTACCTGGCAGTCCAAAAATTAATTTTCTTTGACTTTTATAATTAATTACTCCGAAATAGTTTGGTTTTGCAGGTTTCATTGCAATCTTAGTAAATATAGTTTTTACTCCAAGAGAGATAAAAACATCTTTTACAAAATCATAGTCCCCAACAGATATCCCTCCAACAGTAATAATTACATCTGAAGATTTGATAGCTTTGGAAATGCTTTTTCTAATGGTAGTTTTGTTATCTTTGACTCTTTGTATCTTATAAGATGCAATTCCCATTTCTTTTAAACAACTAGTTAAAGCGTAAGAATTAGAATCATAGATTTTTCCGGAAGATAGTTTTTTACCAGGTAGAACCAGTTCATTTCCGGTGACAATAATTGATATTTTAGGCTTCTTGAATACCTTAGCCCTTGAATATCCAAGCGATGCAATAAGTCCAATAACCGGAGGAGTGATCTTTGTACCTTTGTTTATGGCTTTACTTTTCTTTTTAAACTCTTCACCTTTAAATCTAATATTTTCAAATGGTTTTACTCTTTTGTAAAAAAATACTTGCCTATTTTTTTCTTTAGTAAATTCTTTCATAACTATTGCATCAGTTCCTTTTGGAACTTGTGCACCGGTTAGTATTTTAATTGTTTTACCTTCAGTTAATTTTTTGTTTGACTTATCTCCAGCTTTTGTTTCTCCTATTAAAGAAAGTTCAATAGGGAGTGTCCCTTTAAAATCTAAAAGCTTCACGCAATAGCCATCTACTGAAGAATTATCAAATAAAGGACTGTCGAACTTAGTTTTTAAATCCTCTGCTAGATGAAAGCCTAATAATTGATCAAGATTTTTTTCTTCATCGCCGATAGGATTAGCATAGTGAAGAACTTTATGCAGAGCTGTGTTGAAGGGAATCATTACACTTTAGCCTTTTCTTGTCGTTCTTTATGTCCAAGTCCTTGAATTATCTCAAGTGAATGTAGTACTGAGGGTAAAAGCATATCTAATGATTCCTGAACCCCTTTTTCAGAGCCGGGCAGATTAATAATAAGAGTTTTTCCTCTAAGACCTGATTTTCCGCGAGAAAGCATAGAGTAAGGAGTTCTTTCCTGCCCGTAAGAGCGAATTGCTTCAGGAATCCCAGGAATTTCTTTTTCAATAATTTCTTGCATTGCTTCAGGTGTAATATCCCGTGGACTAAAACCAGTTCCACCTGTAGTAAACACTAGATCCAGTTTCATATCATCTGCATATTTTATTAGCATCTTTTTAATTTGTTCTTTATCATCTGGAATTATTTTATAATCTATAATTTCAATATCCTCTTCTTGGAGTCTATTTATAATAGCCTTTCCAGATAAGTCATCTTTTTTCCCTTCGGTAATAGAATCAGACATAACTAAGATTGCTGCACTTAGAGGTGTTGGAAAACTTTGCTTGTAACTGGATTTGCCTCCTTTTTTACTGATTAACCTTATACTTTCTATTGCCATATTGTTATCTAGCATTTTTATCATGTCGTATAAAGTAAGTGCTGCTGTTGATGCAGCAGTTAATGCTTCCATTTCCACGCCTGTTTTATAGATAGCTTTTACTTCTACAGTAACTTCAATATTGTTTTGATTTATATTAAAATCAACACCGACAAAGTCTATAGGCAAAGGATGGCAGTACGGAATTATAGAACTTGTATTCTTTGCTGCTTGAACTGCTGCTACTTTAGCTACTTCTAATGGATTTCCTTTTGGGATTTTGTTTTCTTTTATCATTGCAATCACTAAAGGATCTACTTTTAAAACCGCAATTGCCTTTGCAGTACGTAAAGTTTTAATTTTTTTTGATATATCTCTCATTTTACTTTTTAACCTCCTATTTGAATCATGCTTTGATTTTCAATATTTGCAAGTTCTTCAAGTGGCTCATGACCAATTTTCTTTAATTTTAAAGCTTGTAAAATCATTTCACTAATTTTACTATTAGATGCTTCAGTTCTTAAAAAGGCACGCAAATTACATTCTGGCTTATGAAATAAACATGTTTTGAAGGAACCGTCTGCTGTAAGTCTTATACGATTGCAGGAAGAACAAAAGTTTTCTGTCATTGAAGTTATAAAGCTAACGGTACCTTGAAAGCCTTCTATGCAAAAATCTTTAGCTACATCAGATTTATTTCCTTTAATGGGTATAAGCTCATATTTTCCTTGAATGACATTTTTCATTTTCTCATAAGGTACAAGCTTAGAATAATCCCATCTATTATTTTCAAAAGGCATGAACTCTATAAACCGGATATTGATTGGTTTGTCTTTTACAAAAGATACAAAATCCATTATTTCATCATCATTTATTCCTTTAATAACTACAACATTTAACTTAAGAGGTGTGAATCCACACACCAAAGCACTATTAATTCCTTCAAGCACATGATTTAATTTATCTCTTTTTGTAATCCAGATGAATTTATCTTTTTGTAAGGTATCTAAGCTAACATTTAAACTTTGCAAGCCACACAATTTTAATTTGTAAGCATTATCTTTTAGAAGCAGTGCATTTGTTGTCATTGAAAGCCTGTTTAATCCTTTAATAGAAGATAAACTGGAAATTAAACTTTCAATATCCTTGCGTACAAGAGGTTCGCCACCGGTAATTCTTATTTTATTTACACCCATTGAAACCAAAAGCTTTGCAATTCGAAATAGTTCTTCATAGGTTAAGATTTCTTCTTTTTGTTTCCACTTAATTCCTTCTTCAGGCATGCAATACATGCATCTAAGATTACATCTATCTGTAACAGAAATACGAAGATAGGTATGTACTCTGCCAAAAGAATCTATTAACTTAACCATAAGTATTTATACTATTGTAACTGATCTGAGGGTATTGCTTTTTATGACTAGAATAAGCATTTTGTCTGATTTACTCAGCAAAATGTGTCGAGGGGAACAAGCGAGCCGAGTGTTCGCACGAGGCGAGCGTTATAACGAAACAATCCCTTCTCTAAGAGCTTTTACTGCAGCTTGTGTTCTGTCGTCAACGCTAAGTTTATTTAATATACTTCTCACGTGAGTTTTAACAGTAG
>JACOTS010000043.1 GCA_016178265.1 Candidatus Melainabacteria bacterium | reverse complement strand
AAACTCCTCTTTACCTTTAATAAAATGTTGTTACTGCCTACCTAAATTCCAAAAAACGACTTACAGGGGAAGATTTTATCCGATTTATTCGGTAAAATCTGAATAACAAAACAAGAAGCACATAATATGTGCATATTGGAAAGCCGGTGAAGCGAATTATGAGCGAGCCGGCTGCTAGGTAGAAACAAAATGTTGTAAACTTAGCACCCCACCTGTTTCCCAGCTGTCAAGTTTAATGATAACTAAAGATTGTACCCCTCTTTGTTTTTGAGAAACCAGATATTTTCTTGCAAGTACTGGATCACCAAAATAATACCCCTCTTCAATAATATTTATTGTTTGAGGACTTGTTGCTTCACCTCTTGTAATTTGATACATAGGAAATTGTTTAGGAAAAGAATAATTTGCAGGCTCACTTAAAGTTGTTGCCTGTGGTGTCAAGCTAGCATTTGTACCAAGTAAAGATACTCCAGAAGTGGTTATTGACATAGTGTTAAATTGTTTTTATTATAACTGAGCTCCTTAGCGAGCCGGTAAAAGGTGACAAGAAATGACATAATATTATAAAAAGCTATGTCATATAAACACAAAATAAAGCTTGAAATTGAAAAAATCCTAAATGGAACTAAAACTAATGTACAAGTAGAAAAAACCAAACTTAAAGAGCATGGAGATGTGGCTACTAATGTTGCAATGGTTCTTGCAAAAGAACTTAAAAAAAATCCATTTGAGATTGCAAATGATATTAAAGCTAAGATAGAAAATCTAAAAGGACTGATTTCTAAGGTTGAAGTAGCTAAACCAGGTTTTATAAATATAGTTGTGGATAATTTAGCGCTTGCAGAATCGCTTATAGAGGTGCATTCTCAAAAAGACAAATTTGGTTATGCTCCTTCCAAATCAAAAGAAAAAGTTTTGGTTGAGTATGTGTCTGCAAATCCCACAGGAGACTTGCATATAGGACATGGAAGACAGGCAGCAATAGGTGATTCACTTGCAAATGTTCTTATTGCTGATGGATATGATGTTTATAAAGAGTTTTATATTAATGATCATGGTGAACAAATGACACGGCTTAAGGACGATGCAAGGATTAAATATTGGGAGCTTAAGGAAAATAAGAAATCAGATAAAATAGATTTTGAATACCAGATAACTATTGATAAATATATTCCTCTCCTTGTAAATGAGCCAGGCACTACAGCAGATAATATTGGCGAGAAGTTAAAAGAAAGGATCTTAAATGATCAAAAGTCATTACTTGGCAAATGCAATGTTAAGTTTGATAATTGGTTTAGTGAAACCAGCTTGCACACGGAAGGAAAGGCAAAAGATGTTCTGGAAAAACTTAAGGAAAGCGGATTTACTTATGAGCATGAAGGAGCCCTTTGGTTTAAAGCTAAAGAATTTAAAGATACAAGGGATAGGGTTTTAATTAGATCTGATGGAAGACCAACGTATCTTCTTGCAGACATTGCTTATCATATAAATAAGATTGAGAGGAAAAATAAAAAATTAATTACTGTCTGGGGTGCAGATCATCATGGGCAAGAAATTAGCTTGAAAGGTGGTTTGCATGCACTTGGTTATGATGATAGCTCTTTGGAAATTGTTTTTGTACAACTTGTTAGCCTTAAAAAAGAAGGACAAGAAGTTAAAATGTCAAAGCGTGCTGGAACTGTTGTGAATACAGAGGAAGTATTGAATGAAGTTGGTTCTGATGCATTTAGATACTTCTTAGTTGAAAGTCATCCAAATAACAGAATGGTGTTTGATTTAGATCTTGCCAAGAAGCAAGACAAAGACAACCCTGTTTATTACATTCAATATGCTCATGCTAGGTGTTGTAGTATTTTCAGGCAAATTACAAACCCAACAGGAAGCAGTGAGGAAAGAAATGTAAGTACAGTTACTGAAAAGGAATTGTCTAAGTGGTTTGAAGAATATGCAAAGACCCCTGAAATATTTATGAATTTATTTGCTGTTAACAAAGAGGAATATGAAGCAACAAAAACCCTTATTTTGAAAATCTTGGATTTCCCAGAAGAAATTTCTCTATCATCTAAAAGCAGATCTCCTGGACGAATAGGAAACTATTTAAAAGAACTAGCAACAGATTTTCATCAGTTTTATACTGTTTGCAGAGTATTATCTAAGGATATAAAGATACTTAAAGCAAGACTTGGCTTGACTTGGGCTACAAAGATTACAATTGCAAATGGGCTAAAGATTTTAGGAATTAACGCTCCTGAATCAATGTGATTATTACAGTAATTAGTAATGAGGTATGAGCGCTGAGTACAGTTTTGATTTTTACAATTTATTTGACCTTTTGTTAACCAAACATATATAAGTGATAAGATATAACACATGGCTGAAACACCATATTGTCCACTTTTAAGCATAGGCAAAGATGTACCAGTAAAATGTCTGGAAGAACTTTGCATGTTTTATGTTAAACAACTTAAGCTTTGCTCATTTACAGTTATTGGGTATACAAATGCACTTGGAATTCAAACTGGATCTCTTCAGGTACAAAAACCAGCTTCAACTGCCCAAAAAGCACAAGAAAAACCTCAAACTGGTGAAAAAAAGCCAGAAACTGGTACTGGTGGAAATCCATTTGCTTTAGATGACTTAGAATAGTAATGCTAGGGTTATCCCGAAGTTATAAAAGCTAGAAAAGGGACCGATTTTTAGCTAAAATCGTCTATATCAACATGCAGCCACTTCGAAAAGATAGAACAAGCTTAGAAGGATTTGAACAGCTTTGGGAAAGTTCAGATTCAGCTGAATCTATATCAAAACAAATTCAAGCAATTTTAAAAGTGCTAGTTGATGACAGAATTGCATTAAAAGAAGAAAATACTCTTGTAAATGAATTAAAAAAACATGTAGCTTCCCTTGAATCTCAAATGCAAAAATTAAACTGGCAGCTTGGACAAAGAGAACAAGAGCTTTCCACATTACATAGTGAAATGCATAAAATTAAAGCAAGAAAAGAAACTTTAGAAAAAGATCACGAAAAGCATAAAGAATTAATTAAAGAAAACAAAGAAATACGAAGGCTTGCAGAGCAGCTATCTAATCAGGTATTTCAGGAAAAGTCTAAAAATGAGCAATTGATAGAACTTTTAAAACAATTAAGTAAGCCTGAGTTAACCACTTTAATAAATAAGCTAAATAATTAAACACCTGTCTAGTTTGTTGTAGTCTTTTATTATTTGATAGTTTTTAATGTTGTGTATTTTTAGTAATTGTTTGATCTTGTCAGTAAGTGGCGGATCAATTTCCAATGCTATAAGGGGTAAAGCGGTTCCGTAATTTTTGTTACAAGCTTTTATTATTCGTTCATAATAAATAAATCCACTTTTATTTTCTTTACTTCCATGCAGTGCAAGCTTAGGCTCATATTTTAACTCTGGTTGTTTTGGTGGATTAGTGTCTGCAATATATGGCGGATTAGAAATGATCAGACTAAATTTATTTTCTTTTAGTAATTTTTCAAAATCATCAGAAAAGACATCGCAAGTCTGAAAAGTAATATGTTCATTTGTATTGCTTAGCTTTGCATTTTCTTTTGCAAGCTCAATTATTTCATTATTGATATCAATTGCAGTGACTTTGATATTAGGAATCATTTTACAAAGTGCAATAGGTATAATTCCACTACCGGTGCCAATATCTAGGGCTGAAAGATAGGACATGGGACATTGGTCACTGGTCACTGGTCTGTTGTCTGTTGTCTGAAGTCTTTTTACTGCTTCTTCTACAAGGATTTCTGTTTCAGGACGTGGAATTAGTACTTGTTCATTGACTTTTACTTCAAAGTCCATAAAATAAGCTTTGCCAAGTAAATGCTGAATTGGTTTTCTTGTTTCAATTCTTTCTTTGATTATTTTTTCTATCTCTACTTGGCTTTTAGTTTCTGCTTTTAATATAGATATTTCTCGCTTTGCCTCACTTGCTTCTATACCAGCACTTATTAATTTGCTTAATAAATCGGAATAATTGATTTCAGACATTTGATTATTGTTTTCTACCTACCACCGGCTTGCTTACGAATAAGCTTCGCCGGTTTTGTAAAGTGCACATATTATGTACTTCTTAACATTGCTATTAAGATTTTACCGAATAAATCGGATAAAATCTTACCTCTTGAGTAGCTTGTTTTTCAATATTACACTAGCTAGGCAGTAACGATTATTGTTTAACTCTGCCAAAATCGTCTTCTAGCCTGACTATGTCATCTTCCCCAAAGTAAGATCCTGTTTGAACTTCAATTAGCTCTGCCGGCTCACTGCCTATATTTTCAACCCTGTGTTTTGTACCTACAGAAACCGTAATAGTTTCACCATACTTGTAAATCTTTTCTTGATTATCTAATGTAATCCTTAACTCTCCTTTTACTACAGTCCAAGTTTCAGTACGTTTGTGATGGTATTGAAGACTAAATCTTTTCTTTGGGTTTAAAACAAGTTTTTTAACTTTGCAGTAATTACTGTCTAATAAAATGATATATCCACCCCATGGGCGACTCTCAAATTTATTTATTTCTACTTCTTGTGACATTGATTTGGCTATCGTCATTGTATCGTACCCAATAGATATTCAAATTTAGATCTAAACATTTCAATTTTAAACATTCTTTGCCTTAGGCTTTCTATTCTAAACTAGAATAGAATGAACACAAAATCGTTTGTATCTACATACTATGATAGAAATCAAAAATTTAACTAAAGCTTTCGGTAACTTTAAAGCAGTAGATAATATTTCCTTTACTGTTGGTAAGGGTGAAACCTTTATTCTTATTGGAACGAGCGGATGTGGTAAAACAACAACTTTAAAGATGATCAACAGGCTAATTGAACCTACATCAGGTACTGTTACAATAAATGGCTCAAATATTCAAAATGAAGATGCTGTTAATTTAAGAAGAAAAATCGGTTATGTTATTCAATATATTGGGCTTTTTCCTCACTATACAGTAGCTCAAAATGTTTCTATAGTGCCTAAGCTGTTAAAGTGGGATACAAGAAAAATTAAAGAAAAAATAGAAGAACTATTAAATCTTGTAGGCCTTTCTCCTAAAGAGTTTAGAAATAGGTTTCCACATGAATTAAGTGGTGGACAAAAACAAAGAGTTGGTCTTGCAAGAGCACTTGTAGCGGATCCGCCTGTTGTGCTTTTAGACGAACCCTTTGGTGCGCTTGATCCTATAACACGAGGTCAAATCCGCGCTGAGTTTAAAAATCTTGAATCCTTGTTAAAAAAAACAATGGTCATTGTAACTCATGATATTTATGAAGCGTTTGAACTTGGTGACAGGGTTTGTCTTATTGATGGAGGGAAAATTCAACAAATTGGCACCCCAAAAGACTTAATTTTTTCTCCTGCAAATGGTTTTGTAGAAAGTTTTTTTAGTTCTCACAGGTTTCAACTTGAGCTTCAGGTTCTTAAGCTAAAAGATATCTTGGATATAACTCAAAAAAGGGAAATTACTATAAAGAAAGTAAAAGAGTTTGGTTTAAATGATTCTTTATTATATGTTTTTGAAGAGATGGAAAAAGCTGCGCCTACAGAAACTATGAAAGAATCAATTCTAAGAGTTAAAGATGAATCAGGAAAGCCTATTATGGAAGCTACTACAGAAGGGGTAATGTCTGCTTTTTATATTCTTAAGTCAAGGTTGCAAAAATGAACACAATAAATCACTTTATTGAATTTTTATTTGATTATAGAGAAGAATTAGTTGAACTTACTTTTGAGCATATGGAACTTACGATTATGTCGCTTACTATTGCTATGGCTATTGGTCTTCCAATAGGAATATTACTTACCAGGTATAAAAAAATATCTGATCCTGTTTTAGGAATAATTGGTGTTATTCAGACTATACCAAGTGTTGCTCTTTTGGGACTTCTTTTGCCTTTGCTTGGAATCGGTCCTGTGCCTGCAATAGTTGCACTTTTTCTTTATGCGCTTCTTCCTCTTGTGAGAAATACTTTTACTGGAATTATTGAAGTAGAAGAATCAGTAAAAGAAGCAGCGAAAGGAATGGGAATGTCTAACCTTCAGGTTTTGACAAAGGTAGAGCTTCCTCTTGCTATACCGGTTATTTTTGCAGGGATAAGAACAGCAACAGTAATTAATGTCGGGATTGCAACTCTTTGTGCACTTATTGCAGCTGGCGGACTAGGTGAGTTTATATTTCGAGGGATACAGCTTAATAATACAAATATGATTTTAGCTGGAGCCATTCCTGCAGCAATCCTTGCACTTACTTTTGATTTTGTTCTTGGTGTTATGCAAACATTTATCAGAAAAATAATTAAACCTGCACTTATTGGATTTGCACTTATTGTTTTTATAGCCTTACCTTTTTATGTAATTCCTTCAGTGTTTTCCAGACCATTTCTTGCAGGATTTGTTCATGAATTTGTAGAAAGAGATGATGGTTATAAAGGACTTAGAAAAATATATGGATTCAATGTAACTATTAAAGAACTTGAGAGTGGACTTATGTTTCAAGCCCTTGAAAGTAAAAAAGTAGATGTTATTAGTGGATATTCTACTGATGGAAGAATAACTACATTTAATTTTAAAATTCTTGATGATGATAAGCATGTTTTTCCTCCTTATTATGCTGCACCATATATAAAAGGCAGCACACTTAGAAAATATCCTGAACTAAAAGACGTATTTTCAAAAGTTGCTTGGAAATTAAATGATGGAAAAATGGCTCGACTTAATTTTTTAACTGAATATAAACAGACAAGGGCAAAAGATGTGGCTAAGGAGTTTTTAAATTCTTTAGGACTCAAAACTAACATAGAGAGGAAGACTAATAATCCTCATATTGTGATAGGCTCAAAAAATTTTACTGAACAATATGTTCTTGCCGAACTTTTTTCAATACTTATTGAAAACTATACTGATTTAGATGTTGAACTTAAAAAAGGACTTGCAGGAACAAAGGTTTGTTTTGATGCCCTTAAAAAAGGAGAAATAGATATTTATCCTGAATATACTGGTACTGCTCTTTTTGTTTTACTAAAGACCCCCAGAGACATAATTGATAAGTTAATTGTTGATGAAGAGACCGTTTACAATTATGTTAAAAGTGAGTCTAAAAAACGCTTTGACACAGAGTGGCTGGAACCATTAGGATTTAATAATACGTGGGCTTTGATTATGAGAAAAGAACATGCAGATAAGCTTGGGATAAATACAATATCGGACTTAAAAAATTATTTAGACAGTACAAATCTTTAAAGTGGAGGAATATCATGAAAACTAAAATTGCAACAATGAAAGCGATGATAATAAATAAAAAAGGCGGATCAGAGATCTTTGAAACTTATGAGATGCCTTTACCTGATCCAAAAGGCAAAGAACTACTTGTGAAAGTTTATGCAACCTCTGTAAATCCTGTAGATTGTAAAATTCGCAGTGGAATGATAGATACTGGTGTTGGGTTTCCTCAAATTCTTGGCTTTGATGTTTCTGGAGTAGTAGAAGAAATAGGGGATAAAGTTTCTGACTTTAAAAAGGGGGATGAAGTTTATTATTTGCCTAGAATTCTTGGATGGCAAGGAGCTTATGCTGAATATCATTTGGTTGAAGAAGAAATTGCTTCTAAGAAACCCTCAAACATTTCACATATAGAAGCTGGTGCTGTACCTCTTGTAGCCTCTACGGTATGGGATGCGCTGATTGAAAGAGCAAAGATAAAAATGGGTGAAAGTATACTTATTCATGCAGGTGCTGGAGGAGTTGGTTCCATTGCAATTCAACTTGCAAAAATATGTGGTCTTTATGTTTTTACTACATGTAGCAGTAAAAATGCTGATTTGGTAAAAAGCTTAGGAGCAGATAAAATAATTGATTATAAAACAGAGGATTTTGTAGAGGTAGTAATGAAAGAAACAAATAAACAAGGTGTAGATATTGCTTTTGATACTGTAGGAGGAGATGTTTTAACTAGAAGTTTTGAAGCAGTAAAACATTTTGGCAGAATATCCAGCATTGTACGTGTTCCGGCTAATTTAGAAATTGCATTCTTCAAGAATATAACTTTTCATCCTGTATTTGTTCAAAGTGGCAGGTTTAAATTGGATCAAATCAGAACCTTAATTGAAAGAAAAAGATTGATTCCGGTTATAGACTCTGTGATGACTCTAGGGGATGTTGCCAGCGCTCACAAAAAATTGGAAAAAGGTGGAGTACGCGGCAAAATTGTTTTAAAGGTAGCTTGATTCGGTATAAGCAAATTATTTACGGTTACCAGGAAATATTTATATTTTTTTAGCAATTGGTTGTTTCATATTACCATCGGCTTGCTTACAAGTAAAAGGATCTTACAAAATTAAAGGAATTTAATATGTTAAGAAGAATATTTAAAGCAAAGAACCACATTTTTTATTAAGCTATATGAGTTAGGAGCACTGATTGTAGTTTACATAAAATGAACCAATTTAAATCATCTATTTTTAAAAGTTTTCAGCTTAGTGTTCTAATTTTACTGTTGTCATCTTTATGTTCTTTTGCAAAAGACAATGTAATTACTGTGGCAGGATCTACTACTATATTGCCGGTATCTGAAAAGTGGGCTAAAGTGTTTAAAAATAAAACAGGAGTTATAGTTAATGTCCATGGAGGAGGTTCTACCGGTGGAATTAAAGCTACACGTTTAGGTACTGCAGATATTGGTGCCAGTTCAAGAGAATTAAGTGAGGGTGAAAAGAAGAGTTTAAAGGAAATAGTTATTGGCAAAGATGCACTGGCTGTCATAGTCAATAAGTCAAACCCAATAGAAAGCATTACAATCGATGATTTAAGAAAAATATTTGCAGGGGGAATTAAAAACTGGAAAGAGTTAAACGGAGAAGATAAACCTATCCAGGTTGTAAATAGAGAAAGCGGATCGGGTACAAGAGATCTTTTTGTTGATGCTGTAATGAAAGCAGAACTAGCGGATAAAACGCAAAAAATTATTCCTATGGCTTTAACCTCCATTGTTAATAATTCAAATGCTGAAGTGAAAGAATCAGTAAAATTAATTCCTAGTTCTATTGGGTATGTTTCTGTTGGATTTACAGATGAAACAGTAAAAATATTAAAGGTCAATTCTGTATCTCCGACAAATGAAAATATTTTAAGTGGAGATTACCCACTAGTTAGAAATCTTTATTACTTGGTAAAAAATGGAGTGACAAGCAATAAAAAAATCAGTAAATTTATAAGCTATATTTTAAGCAGAGAAGGTCAGGAATTGATATTGGAAGAAGGGTTCTTTCCTTCTACTAACTAGGTAATATGAATAAATACCTAACACAAAAATCAAATAGATTCTGGACAGATTTTGTAAATAACTTAATGGCAAATATATTCTTTCTAAGTGCTTTTATAGCAGTAGTTTCTTTGTTTTTAATTACAGCTTATGTTTTTTATAATGGAGCTAAATTGTTTACCGTAATTGCAATGCCGGATTTTTTGTTCGGATTTGACTGGGAGCCAGTCAATCAGAAATTATTCGGTATTTTGCCAATGATAGTAAGTTCGTTTTATGTAACTTTTGGCTCGCTTCTTATTAGTATTCCATTAGGCATTGGCTGTGCAATATTTCTTGCAGAAATTGCTTCACAACCTGTTCAACGTATAGTCAGGCCTGCGGTTCAACTTCTTGCAGGGATTCCATCAGTAGTTTATGGCTTATTTGGACTTGCACTTGTTGTACCTTTAATTCAGCAATTTGCTGATGTGGCAGGGCTTTCTATCCTTGCTGCAATCATTATTCTTTCAATTATGATTTTACCTACTATTATTAGCATTTCAGAAGATTCTATAAGAGCAGTTCCAAAAGAAGTTAAAGAAAGCAGCATAGCTTTAGGCACAACAAAATGGCAAACCATTTTTGGAGCTGTTCTTCCTGCCAGCACTTCAGGAATAATTACCGCTGTTGTACTTGCTCTTGGACGTGCTTTTGGAGAAGCAATGGCAGTAAAAATGGTTATTGGCAATACACAGACTATGCCGAGTTTTTCACCTGAGTCATTGTTTGGACTTTTAAGCCTTGCTAGAACACTTACGACAAACATTATTGGGGATATAGAGTATGCAGAAGCAGGGCCTCATCAGGATGCTCTTTTTGCAACAGGTGCAATTTTATTTATCTTTATCATAGTTACTAATGCAATTTCATATATGTTTAGAAGGAGAATACACGAGATTAGATAATATGCAAAATGCCTCGTCACTAAAAAGAGGACATAATATTTCCTCTATTAAATTAGAAGAAACTATCGCACTTGGTTTGCTTTGGCTTTCAGGCTGGCTTGTCGTTGCTGTTCTTCTGTTTATAATTGGTTATATTTTTTATTATGGTATTCCGGAGGCATTTTCATTTAATTACTTATTCTTACCTCCAGAGGGAGGAAGGTATGATACAGGCGGCATTTTATACCAAATTATTGCAACTATTTATTTGATTATTGGCTCAATAATGGTTGCAGCTCCTGTAGGAATATCTACAGCAATTTACCTTTCTGAGTATGCTCCGCAAAATATTGTTACTAACATGATTAGGTTTGCTATTGAAAATCTGGCAGGGATTCCTTCTATTATTTATGGTTTGTTTGGACTTGCATTTTTCGTAGTGTTTTTAAAGTTTGAGTATTCTTTGCTTGCTGGTGGTCTTGCCGTTGCTGTAATGATCTTGCCGGTAATAATCAGGACATCAGAAGAAGCTTTAAAAGCTGTTCCTGTTGGATACAGACAAAGTAGCCTGGCATTAGGTGTAAATAAATGGCAAACAATTTACAAAGTGATTTTACCTTCAGCACTTCCTGGAATACTTACAGGAATACTTTTAAGTATTGGCAGGGTTATTGGTGAGTCCGCTATATTAATTCTTGCTGCAGGTGGAAGTATTACTGCAATACCCAAATTTGTATCTTTGAATTATCCATATTTTCTTCCTGATTCAGCAAGAACACTTGCAGTTCATCTTTATTATCAGGCAACCAGCTATGATGCGCGTTCAAAAGCTTTTGCAACTGGTGTTGTTCTTATATTTCTTGTACTCTTTTTGAGGATAACAAACGACGCGGGTCCTGTCACCTCTGGGGTCCCCTTCAAAAACTTCGTTCCTCAGTTTTTGACTCCTACCCCACCGGTGCCACCCACTTTATCCTCGAATTTCTGACACACCCCACCCGAATTGATGATATATTTATTATTATGCTTGTAAAAGATGTAATGAACCTAAACCCGTATCTTCTACATGAAGAAGATACTATTTTGTATGCTTCAAAATTTATGAAAGAGGAAAGAATAAGAAACTTACCTGTGGTAGATAAGGAAAATAAGCTAATTGGACTTTTAACTTTAAGAGAAATAATTGAAACAATTTATAAAAATCCGGATAAAATATTAGTCAAAGATTCAATGATAAAAATTGTTGAGACAGTAGATCCTGATATGCCTCTTAAAAATGCAATTAATGTAATGATTGAGAATAAGTATGGTGCTCTTCCTGTAATAAGGAAAGATAAGACTCTTGTTGGCATGATTACAGAGCAATATCTTTTGAAAACACTTTATAAATTAGAAACAACACAAAAAATTTAAAATTTATTTCAGTGCTTCTGCACCACTAACTACTTCAAGTATGTCTTGAGTAATTGATGATTGTCTTGCTTTATTGTAAACAATAGTTAATAAGTCCATAAGCTCTTTTGCATTGGTTGTTGCATTTGACATTGCATTCATCCTGCTTGCAAGCTCACTGCAAGTAGCTTCAAGCAATGAATGGTAGATGTTGTTGCTTAAATATAAAGGAAGTAATGAATCAAGAACGGTGCTTAGTGATGGTTCAAACAATACTTCGCTTTCGCATTTAACAGCAGGTTCCATAGGTGTAGTTCCAGGATCTTCTATGGCAACTTCTTTTGCAGGAACAATAGGGAGAAAATGTTTTAAATAAACATCTGAACGTAACATTGAAATAAAACTTGTGCCAATGGTTTCTACTATATCTACCTTTCCTTCTACAAAAGCATTGTTAGCTGAGCTGGCAATTAAATTTGCAAGTTCTACGGTAGGTATGGCGGGTATTTGTATGAAAGAATCTAGTATTTCTTTGTTTGTTCTTTTAAAGAAATTATTTGCTTTGCTCCCAATTAAAATTAACTTTACTTGCTTGCCTTCTTTTTCTAGTTCCAATATTCTTCTTGATGCTTTTTTTAATATGTTTGTATTGTAGCTTCCGCAAAGGCCTCTATCAGAGCTAATTACAAGAAGGCATACAACTTTAACTCCCCTTTCAACCATAAGAGGAACTTCTTTTCTATCTACTGGTGGTATTGCGCATACAATTCTCTCAACAATGCTGTTTAATTTATCTGTGTATGGCCTGGAATTAAAAACTCTTTGTTGCACTTTTCGAACTTTACTTGCAGCAACCATTTTCATTGCCTGAGTAATTTTCTGAGTACTTTTAATTGATTTAATTCTTACTTTTAAGTCTTTTACGTTAGGCATGGAATAAGTCTACAAGTCAACAGGCCAACAGGTCAACAGGATAATAAGTCTGTTACTGCCTAGCTAGACAGTAACCCATTCTATTTAACCTGTTGTAAAATAAATCTGTACTTCTATTTATGATACGCACCGTCATTATATTTTTATTGCTTTGGTTACCTTTTTTTTCTGTTGTATATTCCCAAACAACAGATGAAAATTTTGATCCTGCCGCAAGATACGATGAAATTATTGAATCACTAGAACAAGAAAAAGATATGACTTCTGAGGTCAAACAAACTATACCTAAAGATGAGATTGCTGTTTTATTACCTAATTTGAGTAGCCCATTGTATGAGGGTTGGATAGAGAGTACAAATCCGCTAATTTGGGATAGTGAAAGAGAAAGAGACAGCTTTCTGCCGTTTTCTGAAGAGCTACTAAGTGAATTTAAAGCTAAAAAAGTTATTAGACAAACTTATAAAAAAGATCAGAATGTTGTTCAAATTACCTTATATAGATTTGACAATTTCGCTGGTGCATATAGTGCTTCAACGGTGCTTAGTGAGGGAAATCCTGCAAAATTAAAAGTAGGAAAAAATGTATTTGAATCTGATCACTCTTTAAGTTTCTGGAAAGGTGATTATTATGTAGAACTTAGATCACCGATAACAATTAATCCTGAAGTTAAAGGCTTTACTGTCTTAGCTTCTCAGGAAATCTCAGACAAAATACAAGATACTCATCAAAAGCCGGTGATTGCTATCCAGCTACCTGCTTTAAATAGAGTACCAGGTGTTATGAAATATTGTTTGGGACCAATTTGCTGCCAAAAATATTTTCCAAGTCGTGTGCTTGAAGTCGATCCTGCGTATCTTGGGCTTAACCAATCAGGAGGAGTTATTGCTGCAGACTATAAAGTCTCAGATAATCCTGTTGACGATAGAATTGTAACTTTAGTGTTAAGTCGTTATGAAAGTAATGAAGCTGCTCACTTGGTGTTTGGAGAATATATGGATTTTTATAAAAAGAAAGAAGCAAGCAATGAAGAAGTCAAAATAGATGTTGATGACGGTGTAGTGAGAGTTAAAAATAATAAGGATGATTACGCTTTCTTTAAACAACAAGGCAATATATTTGGTGTGGTATATGGTTCAACGGATAAAAAGTCTGGTCAAAAAGTATTAGAGCTTGTTCCATGGCCAGTTGAAATTACAAGATAACTTAATCACTTTCTTATTTAATACTCATTTGCTTTGGTAATGACATATGGGGCTGTCAATATTCATTTATAATTTAATATGAATGTAAGATTGATATTTGGAAGTTCTTTATAATGTCAACTACCCAGACAAAAATAGTAAAAAAAACCGAATCTTTAGAAGAAGCAGTAATTAGATTTGCAGGCGATTCTGGGGATGGGATGCAACTCACAGGTGGTCAATTCACTACCTCAACTGCAATTGTTGGAAATGATTTAAGTACTTTGCCAGATTATCCTGCAGAAATTAGAGCTCCAGCTGGATCTCTTGCAGGAGTTAGCGGATTTCAAATTCATTTTAGTAGCAAAGATATTCATACACCTGGAGATGCACTGGATGTTCTTGTTGCAATGAATCCTGCTGCACTTAAAGCTAATTTACAAGATTTGAAACCAGGAGGCATGCTCATAGTTAATACTAATGCGTTTACTGAAACAAATTTGAAGAAGGTTGGCTATGCTAAAAATCCTTTAGAAGAAGAATCTTTAACTACTAAATATCAAATATTTTCTGTAGAGGTTACAAGACTTACTCAAAATGCTCTTGAGGATTTAAAGCTATCTGCCAAATTAGTTGACAGATCAAAAAATATGTTTGCACTTGGCCTTATGTATTGGTTGTATTCAAGGCCAATGGAACCTACCATAGAATGGGTAAAGAAAAAATTTGCAGGTAAACCAGACATTCTGGAAGCTAATTTAAGGGTGCTTAAAGCAGGCTATCACTTTGGGGAAACTACAGAGACATTTATATCGCACTTCGAGATTAAGCAAGCAGAAATTAAACCTGGAAAGTATAGAAATATTACGGGAAATGAAGCTACGGTACTTGGGATCATTGCTGCAAAAGAAGTTACAGGACTGGAATTATTTCTTGGCAGCTATCCTATAACACCGGCAAGTGATATTTTGCATGAGTTATCAAGATATAAATATTTGGGAATAAAAACATTTCAAGCTGAAGACGAAATTGCTGCAATAGGCTCAGCCATAGGAGCTTCTTTTGCAGGTGGATTTGGAATTACCACAACAAGCGGCCCGGGAGTTTGTTTGAAATCAGAGTTTATTAATCTGGCTGTGAAAACTGAACTTCCTTTAATTGTTTGTGATATTCAAAGAGGAGGACCAAGTACAGGACTTCCCACAAAAACAGAACAAGCAGATCTCTTACAGGCACTATTTGGGAGAAATGGAGAAAGCCCAGTTCCTGTAATTGCTGCATCTACGCCAAGTGATTGTTTTGAAACAATGCTTGAAGCATTTAGGATAGCAATAAAATATATGACCCCTGTATTTTTTATGTCAGATGGTTATCTGGCAAACGGTTCGGAACCTTGGTTTATTCCTTCTGTTTCTAGTTTGCCTAAAATTGAAGTTAAGTATAGAAAAGAAAAAGAAGGTTTTGCTCCGTTTGTACGAGATGAAAAAACCTTAGCCAGGCCATGGGCAATTCCTGGCACTTGTGGATTAGAGCATGTTGTTGGTGGCTTAGAAGCAGAACAAGTAACAGGTAGAGTCAGCTATGACCCAGTTAATCATGATGCAATGGTTAAAATTAGAGCAAAAAAAATTGCAAATATTGAAAATGATATACCTGAGCTTAAAATATTAAATGGATCTGATAAAGGTGATCTTTTAATATTAGGGTGGGGCAGTACTTTAGGATCAATTAATGCGGCTATTGAAAAACTTTTGGAAAATGGACATAAAGTTGCAAATGTACACCTTAGGCATTTAAATCCATTCCCTAAAAATCTTGGTGCTGTTCTAAAAAACTTTAAACATGTTTTAATACCTGAAGTTAATCTGGGACAATTAAGATTATTAGTCAGAGCTCGTTATTTGGTCGATGCACAAGGATTAAATATAGTAAGTGGACAACCTTTAAAGGTTAGGGATATTGTAGAAGCAGCAGAAAAACTTTTGAAATAAATTAACAAGGAATAATAATGGTAATAAGTGAACAACCAAAATATACAAAAGCAGATTTTGAATCTGACAATGATGTGCGTTGGTGCCCAGGCTGTGGAGACTATGCAATTTTATCTGCTGTTCAACAAGTAATGCCGCAATTAGGCATCCCTAAAGAAAAGTTTGTATTTGTTTCTGGGATTGGTTGCTCAAGCAGGTTTCCTTATTATATGAACTGTTATGGATTTCATACTATACACGGAAGAGCACTTACTGTTGCTACTGGTGTAAAGTCCGTCAATCCTGAGCTTTCTGTCTGGGTTATTACCGGCGATGGTGATGGACTTAGTATAGGCGGTAATCATTTTTTACATGCAATTAGAAGAAACCAAGATTTTAAAATCTTGCTTTTCAACAATAAAATTTATGGTCTTACTAAAGGGCAATATTCGCCAACATCAGAATTTGGTAAAAAGACAAAATCAACCCCTATGGGATCCATTGATACTCCTATAAATCCTATATCTCTTGCTATAGCAAGTGGGGCAACATTTGTTGCAAGAACTGTTGACAAGAATGTAAAACATATGATGGACATTTTAAAACAAGCGGCCGAACATAAAGGAACAGCATTTGTTGAGATATACCAAAACTGTTGGGTGTTTAATGATAATGCTTTTGTTTCTTATACGGATAAAGATGTAAAGTCTGATAATTCTGTTTATCTGGAAGATGGAAAGCCACTTATATTTGGAAATAATCATGAAAAAGCAATCAAACTAAATGGATTTCACCCTGAGATAATTAAGGTAGCTGGTTCTAATAATCCACTTATACACGATGCAAAATCAGAAGACAGGGGACTGGCATATGTACTTGGACAAATGGGTGTTGAAAATCCCGGACTCCCTGTTGCATTTGGTGTGCTTAGAAAAGTTCAAAGGCCAACCTACCAAGAATTACTTTACGGTCAGGAAGAACAAGCAAAACAAAAACCAAAAGGTTCCCTTGAGCAAATTCTTAATTCCGGTGATACTTGGGTTGTTAAGTAATTTGTTATTTTTATCTAGGATGATTTCCTTTACAAAAAATAAGTGTTAAGCTAAACTTCAATTGTTCGATGACATATATCAAACCACATATTCATTTACTCCTTGCCGTATTGGTTTTATTTTCCCAAGCCTATTTTGTGCTTGATGCAAGAGCAACTTTAAATGCAAGGACAGTACGTGTATTAAAGGATCATGAAGTTTGTGTTAAAGATTCAACTGGTACTACTACATCTCTTGATTTAAGTACCTTAATTAGTAACTCGGATAGTGTTGATGGAAGAGCAAGCTCAAGTGGCTCTTATTGCCCTGTTCCTCCACTTTTTACTGGTGGTGCAAAGGTAACAACAGCTCTTGGAATTAGTGTACAAGGACAGCCTGTTGTTCAAGGACTTGGAAGAGGGATTTTAATTTCTGAACAAAGCGGTGATTCAGGTGGAGTCTCAAGTTCAGGTAAGCCCACTGATTTTAATGATTTGGCTGTTAGTTTTGGCGGGTTAACAAATTTGTTTTTTGAAGTATCTTTGCCGGCAGGCTGTGATGTTATTGATGATGATAATGATATTGTCGGAAGTGAATCCGATTTAAGCCTTATAAATGATATTTCATTTCCTACTTGTGCTGCCACAGGTGGGGTAACAGTAGTATGTAATGCTGCAACCAATGAGCTTTCGGCTAGTAATGGCTTAGTGGAAACATCTTCTGGAACGCCAGCTAAGATACGATTTGTTTTGTCGGCAGTTGGAAGTGTATCAGATGTTAATATGATTGATTCTATTTTGCTTAGGCTTGATTCGCAGGATATTTTTTGTCCTAAAGATATAGCAGGGCCTTTAACCGCAACAGTAACTGTAAATAAAGGAATGACTTTTTCCAGTCCAACATCTACTCAAACAATTGGAACAGTGGATCTAGGTACTCCAACTTCAGCACTTAGTATTGGTTATGCAGAAGAAACAGTAATGTCTAGCAAAGGTGAAATCTCAAATAATAAACTAGATACTACTGCGGTTTTAGCACCAGGAAGCCTAGTAACTGCAAATGCAATTGAGATTAAAGAATTAGATAATGAAAGTATTCCTATAGGAATTAACTCGGCAGCAATAAGTGGTCCTGGCATTAGCTCGGCAATCATGATTGAGGAAGCTCATCTACTTTTAATTCCTTCTGAGGTTAATTTGTTTGATGATATAAATATTATGTCTTCGAATATATCTTTAAGTGATAGCTCGCTTATTGTAAGTGGAGAACCGGTTGTTGTAATGACCACAGCAGATCATTCTAGTGCTCCTTTTGGAAGCGTAGTGATTAAGCTTAAGCAAAATGTTTCTTCTTTAGATCCTGCGACCGTAAAAACTACAATTACAGTTAATGATTTAAAGTTAAGAGGTCTTTCTTCAACATCAGCAATGGATAGTACTATTTCTCTTTCCCTTTTTGAACCTAATTCTGGGGCTATTATAAATACACCCGGTGTGCTTTCAATTTTTGACAGCATGGATGCTGTAAACCCTATAAACTATTCTGCATTTTCACCAAATTCAACAAGAGCAACTAAACAAAATGCAGTTATTGGTGGAGCAGTCAATGAACAAGTTGGAGCAGATAGAATCCAAATAGATACTGATTTAAGTAGACTTGCATCAAGAAATGCTGAGCTTGGAGCTCCTCAGATTACAGAGTTCACTAAAGTTGCTTTAAATGTAACAGATGTTAACAAAGATCAAATAACAACATCGGTAAATGGTGCTGTTATTACAGCTGTTGGAAACGCAGAAGCAACACGCGGAGGAGCAAAAGTTACTCTTACTACTAGCTTGGATTCTGTAACAGTAACAAGTTTAAAAAATGGTTCATTTACTGCAAAACTACAAGGTGATTTTTCAAAAGGTGATGTTTCCCTTACTATTAAACAGGCTATTTCTGGAACTGAGAGCAATGGAGTGATCAAAACAGTTACTAAGCCAGCAAGTGGGGCGCTTAGTTGTGAGCAAACAGTATGTGGTTGTGAAAACATAGGTTGTACTCCACAAATAACCGATGTCCTTACTTTTGTAAGTAATAATGGCGGGCTCTCAGAAGTAGTATCTTCCGGTGGAGAACTATTAGCTGAATTAATCTCGTCAATTAAAAAAGCACTTGGACTTACTTAATGTGTTTGTTCCTGCTCTTGAGATATTTTAGTTGTTTCTTGATAGGCTTCGCCTCTAAGCATTTCTTCAGTTATAATTTCTAAGATAGTTATCAGATCAGAATCAAATTCTTTATTTCTTGCATCATGTATTTTTTGAAGAGCTATATCTATTGGAAAGATAGTATTGTATGTTCTTTGCACTGTCATAGCATCTAAGCAGTCAGCAAGCTTAACTATTTTTGCAAGCAGTGGAATTCGCAAACCTTTTAAACCGTCAGGATATCCATTACCATTTATACTTTCATGGTGTGATCGAACAGGAATGAGTAATTTGGGGATTGTAGAAAGAGGTTCACCTTTTAGTATCTCTTCACCCATTTCCGGATGGTTTTTAATTATAAGAAATTCATTATTGGTTAATTCATCCACGTTTTGAAACAAATAATCAGGGAAACCTAACTTCCCAATATCGTGTAATAAAGAACCTATAATGAGAGCTGTCTTTTCTTCTTCGTTTAAGTTACAAGACTCTCCTATTTTAGTTGAATACATGCATACCCTTGCGCTGTGTTTAGCTGTAAACAAATCTTTTGCAGCGATTGCAGAAAATAATCTTATGATATCTGGAAGGAAATCTTCAGGAATCTTTGTGGATATATAATCCAGACATTTATTTATCTCACAATCACTTTCACCTTGTGCATTAAATACATTTGCTGAAGCACTGCCATCATTTAGAATGGGACTTTCTTGTAGAACATCGTCTAGAGCTGTTTCTCCTTTTAGAAGAGAATCAATATTGACTTTCCCGCTAGCTATTGCTTGCTGAAGAGCTAAGTATTTAGTGACAACACTTTGTGGTGTGACTAAAGAAACCATTAATTAGATACTACCAAATTGTGTTCTAACT
>JACOTS010000042.1 GCA_016178265.1 Candidatus Melainabacteria bacterium | reverse complement strand
TCTTTTAGGGTTAGGACTTTTAAATTTGAGCTCTAAAATATCTACATTCCTATCAGACCCTACAGTAAAGTTATTGCTTAAAACAGAATATTCCAAATACCTGCCCTTATTAGGACCACTTCTATAGCGCAAATTAAATTGTCTTATAACTTTGTCTAATATAGTGGCTGATCTTAATATCTCTATTTGAGTTTGAATTGGATCACTCATTCTAGCTACTGTTTGAAATGGCTGTGCACCAGCACCTTGTCTAAACCCAAGATCTTTTGCCTCAATGAGAAGTCTTGCAGTACTTTCATAAATTGGTGTTTCATTTAACGTAATAATCCATGTAATAGTTGGGACAAGAAAAAGGATTATAAGGCCCAATCTAAAATGAATTCTTATTGCTTCAAAAAAATTCAATGTAATTCCCCATCAATAAGGTCTTAAAAGTGCTTATATGTGTTTGTTACCACTGCTTATATAGGGCTAAACCATGATAGGTTAAACGGTTGATTGAATAATGCCGAGTCAACCCTATAAAAACCTTCTTACCCCCAACCATTGTGAACAAATGTTTCTTTGCTGAATACAATTTGAAAATTTAGGGTATCTTGCATAGTAGATTCTTTCCATTTGCAAATCGGAGGAAATTTATGAAATCACTATCTCGTTTTTTATCCAATGAAGATGGAGCAACAATGGCCGAATATGCACTCCTCATAGGATTAATCACGGTTGCTGTTGCAACAATAATTACTGCCTTCAGGAATGGGCTTACAAATTCATTTACTCAAGCAGCAAACACTCTAAACAATCAACAAGAATAAATACAAAAGAATGTTTAAAAAGGAGAAACTATTATGAAAACATTAGCTCATTTTATTAAAGACGAAGAAGGCGCATCAATGGCTGAATATGCTCTTTTAGTTGGGCTCATTGCTGTTGCTCTTATTGCAGCTATCACTGCATTTAGGGGTAGCATCATTAATACCTTTACAAGAGTAACAAATGCTTTAAATGCTGCTCAATAAAGCCAGGTTCTCTGCTCACAAAAACAACAAAGAGTAATAAATAAATGCTCTTTGTTGTTTTCATATGTCAGATACTAATACTAAACCGGCAAATTAAACTTACATTTAATTTGCCTTTGCACCGACCGTGAAGCTTTGCCAAATAAATTGGACAAAGCCTCACTTTATAGGGCTTTTAAGTAACCTGATAGCCTAGTTTTTAATCGTGGTTTGCTAAGACCATGTGTGAGTTTACTTTTGGGGTTTGGTATAACCCTATGTATGAACAACTGTATGGACCACCCTTAAGTTTTGTTAAAAATTAGGGATTCCTAAGTTTTACTTTTTACAATCAGGGTAAGAAACAAGAGACAGGACCCAAAAATTAAAAGGAGATAAAATATGAACACCATAGCAAACTTTATTAGAGACGAAGAAGGCGCATCAATGGCCGAATATGCACTACTTGTCGGACTCATTGCTGTTGCTCTTATTGCAGCTATCACTGCATTTAGAGGAAGTATTATAAATACTTTCACAAGAGTAACAAACGCTTTAAACGCTGCTCAATAAAATTTTTTATAAAGCACAATATTATATAAATCTGCCTTATAACTTATTAAGGATATATATGTTGTGCTTTTTTATTTGTTATCTAATAAGATATTTTTAGAGATCTTAAATGCAACCTCAACTAATTATCATTTTGTTAATATCTTTTATTGGAGCAATTTTTGACTGGAAATACAGAAAAATTCCAAATTGGCTAACATTTGGAACATTTTTTATTTGTATTTTATTTTATTTGTTTCAAATGGATTTTAAAGGTATTTTAAATTGTTCTCTTGGATTTTTTGCCGGGCTTGGACTTTTAATAATCTTTTACTTATTAGGTGGAATGGGAGCTGGAGATGTAAAATTACTTGGGGCTGTTGGTTCAATTGTAGGCTACAAAGAGGTTCTTCTTATCTTTATTTACAGCGGGCTTAGTGGTGTTATCTTAGTACTTTTAGCTATTATGTTTAGTCCTAGTAAACTAAAATTTTTGATAACAACCGGACAATTGTCACCAATTGTAGATAAGAAGGAAAAGATTCCCTATGGTATTGCGATCTTTATGGGTACAATTTTCTATATAATATTCAATCCAGGCAACTTGTTTGGTTTTCATCTATGGCAGTAAGTCCTCCTCCAATTACACCAAAAACAAAGAGCAGACTTAGCTCTTTAATACTTATGATTTCTGTTGCAACAATTCTAGGTTTAATTGCTGCTGTTGGCATATGGCAGTATTTAACCCAAACACAAAAACAAGTTCAACAATTAACTATCACTAAAGCTGTTGTAGTTGCCAGCAAAGATATTCCTGCAGGTACACAACTTACACAAGACTATTTAACAATTAAAGAATTTCCAGCTAAAGCAATACCTGAAGATTACCCTTCCACAATAGATGCTATATTAAATAGAACTGTTAAGTCTTCTCTAAAGCAAGGAGAAATAATTACTGAACCAAGACTTGTTGCACAAGGAGCAGAAGGTGGTTTACCAATGGTAATCCCAGACGGGTATAGAGCACATACAATAAAAGTTACTGAGATAAGCGGTGCAGGTGGTTATATAAGCCCCGGGGACAAAGTTGATATACTGTCAATTGTGGAAAGAGGTGAAGAGACAGTTTTTTCAAAAACAATTCTTCAAAATGTTCTTGTTTTAGCAGCAGGGGATTCAATAATTGATATTAATAACGTAGCTGAGCCAGGACAAAAAATAGTTTCACAAGTTACAGTTGCATTATCTCCTAAAGACAGTGAAAAAGTAGCACTTGCATCACAGGTCGGTGAAATGAAATTAGTTTTAAGAAAGTTCAATGATGAAAATATTCTTGCTACGACCGGTATTAATCTGGAAGATATTTATGGGGATTTACTACCTGCCAAACCACTTCCAGAAGGTTACTCACAAACGGTACAAGTAGCCAATAATAACTTGCTTGATGATTTAAACTCAATTGAAGTCATTTTAGGTGATCAAAAATCTTACTATTATTACTAGGGGTAGCCTGAATGAATTGGAATCAATGAATTGCTAAACTTTTGAGGTTTAGAAGCGAGGATTTGTCTGATTTATTCAGCAAAGCCGAGCGGCTGGTACAAAGGCAAATTAAATTCGCATTTAATTTGCCGGTTTAGTATAAGAATAATAAGTAAAATTAAAGCAAAGGGGGGATCTTTTTGCTTATACCATTTCGTTTGATAACACCTCGAACACAAAAAGGAAGTATCTTTATGGAAGCTGCTTTAGTTATTCCATTACTTATTGGAGTAACTTTTTTTGTTTTTGAATTTGGAAATGTACTCTATATTTCAAACACTTTGAATCAAATTTCCAGAGAGGCTGCAAGATATGCTGTTGTTACCCCAAATTTCACTGAAGAAGAATTAATAAATGCTACCAAAGCACAAGAGCTAGTTCCAGATATAGAAAGATTAACAATTACAATTGAACCTCCAATTGGCACTACACGCTCAGTTGGTACCACTGTCACAATAAATGTTGAATATGATTACACTCCTATAATTAATCCATTCGGATTTTTTAATTCATCAAACGAATGGGCTCCTAAAATTCGAAGTAGCACAGTTGCTAGATCTGAGGTATCAAATGCGTAACCAGTCAGGCATTGCAATAACATATGTAGCAATCTTATTAATCCCTATAATAAGCATTGGAGCTTTAATGCTGGATTTATCTGAAGGGTATGCATTAAAAGCAAAAATTAAAAATGCAGTTGATTTTGCTTCTCTTGCAGGAATATCACAATTAGTCAATAGCTCTGACTACACAACTGCTAAAAACATTTCTCTTAGTTATCTAAATGACAATTTGTCTTCAAATATTAAAAACTTTACTCCTCTTACTTTACAAAATAGCAGACTGTCAATCCAGATAGGAAAATATGACACCACTGCAAAGCAATTCACACCAGATGAAGCAAGTATTGATTCTAATGCAATGAGAATTTTTTACAAGCATATAAATAACACTTTCTTAAGCAATATATTTATGATTACAAGCCTTGATGTTTCAGATAGTTCTATTGCAATGAAACAAATTGCAGGAGGTATTGCTCCAGGAGGAGGTTTTCCACTAGCCATAAATATTACAGAACTTGATAACGCCTCAGTAAACAACAACAATATTGACCTAACACAAAATGGAGCAACTGAAAACTCATACTTTACTGCATTTGATGATGACAACGCCAGTGCAAATAGTATTAAAGAAATAATTAGACATTTTAAGGATCCTTCTTCTGGTATTAGTCCTCCTAGCTTAACCATAAATGAGATATTCCAAATCAATAATGGCTCAATTACTTCTGTGTATCAAGAACTAGATGATCCAGCATTTATTGGGATGACTTTTGTTTCACCAGTTGTTTCATTAAATGGTGAATTTTCAAATACAGTTACAGTGGAAGGTTTTGTTGGTTATAAGATAAATGAAATAACAAAAGAACAAAATATTTATCATATAAAAGGGACAGTTATTCCAGGTTACATTGATAATAATTGGAGCGGCTTAATTATTGGTGCCGGGCCTGGTAATATCCCTAATGAAGATCAAGCATTACTGGCAAATTCTTTTGGACTAATAAATTAACTGTTTTGCGACCCCACATATAGTTTTAACTTACGGTTAAAGAATAAGCTATCGTGAAACCTCTTAAAGACTATATAAAGCGAGGCTTTGTCCAATTGATTTGGCAAAGCCTCGCAGCTGGTGCAAAGGCAAATTAAATTCGAATTTAATTTGCCGGTTTAGTACAAAAGTATACCCCTAAGAGGAAAACTATATAAAAAGTGAAATAATCACTATATCAGATAGGATTTTTGGGTAGGTTTTAAGTAGAATAACTTTTAAAACAATGTATTTTCATAGATCTAAATCAGGAGCTGCCTTAGTAGAACTAGTATTAGTTGTACCTCTTTTACTTTTGGTAATTGGTGGAGTATTTGAACTTGGACGCATGTACTATTTACAAAGTACTCTGGAATATGGAGCAAAAGAAGCAGCAAGAATAGGTGCATCAATCAAAGAAAGTGTAGATGAAAATTTTATGAGTAAGGGTACTATATCAAAGAGCGAATTAGAAAATTTAATAGTAAATAGCGTAAGAATTCCGCGTGTAATTGAAGAGCCAGAACAATTTATGATCCGGTACTTGAATAATGGAGGAAACGAGGTGCAGGGAGTAATGGATTTGCCTTTTGACAGACAAAACAATCCAGGAGCTATTAATTTCTTAGAAGTAGAAATAACATATCCAGGAGAAGGAGCCAATGTAAATACTCCTATACCAGTAGTATTTAACCCAGGAAATATTTTTGAAAGTAAAGTAGCTCTTATGGCAAGAGCAGTATTTCAAATTGAAGGCAGATTTGAAAGATGAGGATAAAAAGAAACAATTTAGGTTCAGTTATTGTTGAAGTTGCACTTGCTATGCCACTATTTTTATTTTTAATTTTTGCGCTGGTTGAATTTGGAAGATTAGCTTACATTCAAAGTGCTTTAAGTATTGCAGCACAACAAGCAGCAAGCTCCATAGGAGTAGGTGCCCAAAGAACAAGTACATATAATGTAGCCTCTTTTTCTGGATTTGCAGATCGGGTTCGGATGCCAGGTGCAGTAATTAGCTCTTCACAGTTTAGGTTTGATGTGGCTGATAGTTCTAATAATTCAACCGTAAATAATGGAGAAGCTGATGGAATTCAAAGTACAAAAGTCACTGTAACAGTTAGCTTTCCTCCTCCCAACAATAATTCCATGAGAGTTCCAATTTTTGATCTAGGAAAGCTTATTGGAACACCAATATTTGGTGAAAATGGAATACAACTCTCAGGTTCAGCAACAAAATTTTTAGAAAGGTCACGCAGACCCATACTAAATTAAAATGAAAAACATATCCTTAAAATTTGCAAGAAATCATATTGGATCAATTATTCCTATAACAATATTATTAGTTGCAGCAATTATTCCTTTAACTGGGCTGGCCGTAGATGTTAGTTATTATGGAATACTAAGGAGTAACCTGGAAAAAGCAAGTGAAGCAGGCGCAGTTGCCGGAGCACAGGAATATTTTAGATCAAAAGCAGATGCAGGAAAAGCAATTAATTCTACTCTTCAGGTATTTAAAATGAACATATCTCAGGACACAAAAGCCCGTAACTATCACCAACCTACTGGTCCAGGAAGACAATCATCCTACACATATTCAACAACATTTACTGATAAAGACAAAATAAATAATTTATACAGAGGAAGTCCAATAAAAATTTCAGTAGTTACTGATGCTAATAGAGGAAAAATAACAGTAACTACTGAAATAAATCCAAAACCATTTTTCCCAAATCCTTTTATAAGAAATACAAAAATATCTTTGACTAAAACTGCAGAACTGCCTCCCTATGATGTTGTATTTGTAGTTGATTTATCCGGTTCCATGAGATTTTCAACAGTTGAAACATATATAGGAACTGCAAGCAGGCGAAGAGTAGGCGAAAGAACTTTCATGATATATAACGATATTATTTTTTCACAAGGGCAAAACTTAAGATATCCAAGCAGATTCACTAATGGGTATGAATTAAGAAGCTTTGTGGTTACAGATGTAGTAATCAACACCCCAAATGTAGATATTTCTTCTGATACAACCTACAGCAACGGTGTAAGAATTTATAATAATGATGCTAAACGAGGTGTTATCACTAACACAAATATGACAATTAGTTTATCCAGAACTGAATTATCAGGTCATAGAATAAGTGAACTACAAGCCTTAATGATTAGCGATGAAGACAAGCAACTTGCTCAAACCTATGCAGATAATCAAAATTCAAATACAATTAGAAATTATTTTAATCGAGCAGCAGCATTTGTTGAACCACATGCAGGTGCTGTATATGGAATAAGAACATTCATTGACACAATAAAAATTTATGGGGCTGCTGCATTAAAAGTAGGTTTGGTAACTTTCAGTAGTAATTCATATACCAATGACCACACAATAACAACAAATGATTATTCACTTAGATCCAATGGTCTTATTATTAGACTTAGAGACACATTCCCTTATGTTAATTTGGTAAGTTCTAATGGCTTTAACACTATAGTAGACTCACTTACAATTATGGCATCGGGAGGAAACGGTTCAATTGCAAGTCCTCTTGCTGTTAATAGTTTTCCTGCCGGAGGAACTAATATTAATGCGGGTCTGGATAATGCAAAAAGAACATTAGATAGAAGTGACAGAGCAAAAGCAGAAAAAATAATAATTTTGTTTACAGATGGTGCTCCTAGTCATAGCTTTAGTTCTTTAGGCAGTAAAGTAAAGCAGTTAACAGACAGCGGTATAAAAGTTTATTCTGTAGTTCTTACGTTATCCATTAATCAAAGAACCATAGATAATTTTCAAAATGCCATGGAAAATACCGGGAAAGCTGAGCCAGTAATATTTATAAACGATCCTGCAAACTTAGAAAGTGCATTTACCCAAATTGCAGATGAGCTTGGATTAAAGTTAGTAAACTAACAATCTTATCTTAATGCTACAGAACTGCGCAAAGTAATATTGTCAGCAGTATTAAAATCTAACCATGAGGTTTGGATTTTATGAGGACTATCCTTTGGAGCTAAATGAGCTGTATTAGGTTCCATTCCTTTATATCCAACTACTTCATTATATTTTCCAGGATCTAAAGGCTGTTTAATATCAGGGCCTACTTCATCCATCATTTCTATATATGGCCTAAGTGGCGCAAATTGATTAAACTCATCATATGGAATATCAGTGGTAGAAAGTTCAGCAACTTTTTCTGGGTCAGTTGCTCTAACAATTTGAGGTGATACAACAACAAGCAATTCAGTCTCTCCATTTCTAAATGATTTGCTCCTAAATAAACCTCCTAAAACTGGAACATCTCCTAAACCAGGCACTTTTCTTAGATTTCTTGTATTATCTTCTCGAAGCAACCCACTAATAGCAAAGGCTTGTCCTGGCTTTAGTTCAACCTGCGTTTGTGTTCTTCTTGTTCTAAATGCAGGAGGCCTAACTTGTGTTGAGCCAGGTGGAACTACAAAATTAGATAGTTCTGTATCAATATCCCTAATTTCTGGCACAAGCTGAAGGTGAATGTTATCACCCTTTGTAACTGTCGGCAATAAAGTAAATCTGATTCCAAAAGGTTCATAAGTAATATCTTGGCTTGCACCACCTGCTGTAAAAACTGATCTAACAATCGGTACTTCTCCGCCTGCTAAAAACGATGCAGGTTCTCCGTTAGTAATTACAAGTGTAGGTTCAGCAAGAGATTTAATTTCTCCTCTTTCAAGAAGTGCTTGAATTAATGCACCAACTCCATTTTTAGGATAAAACAAAGCACCCGTTACCCCATCAGAAGGAGATTGCCCTAAAAATGAGCCACCAGCAGATCCAAAAGGACCAAAAGTAAACTCAGGTGCATCTCCTGCCATAAACGAATTTAATTTTGCAATGGATGCAATCCCACCAATTATCATGCTTATTCCATTCCCACCGACAAAACTACCGCCTTGAAGAGTATGCCCACCAAGTGTTACATTTAGCCCGAGGTTCCTTGTTACATTTCTTTGTACTTCATAAAATCTTA
>JACOTS010000041.1 GCA_016178265.1 Candidatus Melainabacteria bacterium | reverse complement strand
TTCTCCTTTGCCTAGTGGCATAAAAAGCTGACTTACCTTCTCAAGATATTTTTGAGGTACCTTTTCCATTAATAATCATCCTTTAATTCTTGCTCTATTATTTTTAACTCTTGATCAGATACTGCCATTGATACATCATCCAAAGATCCATCTATACTATCCATAGTGTTTATTTCAACAGCTGTTTCTACAATTGGTTTTGTCTTCAATTCAGCAATTAAATTCTTAGCTGTTTCACTATATGCACCGTTTGGCTCAATATCAAGATACTTCTCAAAAGAGTCTATTGATTTTTCAATTTCACCATCCGATGAATAAGCAACACCAAGAGCATAATAGGCAGGAGCAAAACTTTCATCAAGTTCAACAGTTTTTAGTAAATAATTTTGTGCTTCATCATACTTTTTGTTTTCTTCAAACAAAAGCCCTAGATTGTAATAAGCCAGATGATTATCAGATTGCAATGAAATTATTTTTTTATATGTAATAATTGCTTGCTCAGGTATTTTAAGTTCAGTATATGCCTTTGCAAGTAAAATAAGCGCTTCCAGATTGTGAGGATTAACTTTTAAATATTCCTGCAGTTGCCCTACCGCACCAAAGAAGTCTTTATCCGAGAGTAAAAACTTTGCCAGGTGCAACCTTGATTTACCTGTTTTATCAAAAGCAACTGCAACCAAATACTGGTTTAAAGCAGCTTGCTTTTCTCCTTGGTTTCTTAAAAAATTAGCATAACTAATTCTAGTACCAACATCATTTTTTTCAATATCAACGAGCTTCTTATAAACTATATCTAAATTCTTAGAATCACCTATCTTTGTATAAGAATCAATAAGTGCTTTATAAACATCAGAGACCGGAACAAAACCATAATTAATAGACTTTTCCAAATTCACAACTGCTTCTTTATAATTGCTTTCTTCATGCAATAGCACTCCGAGATTATAATAAGCATTTGCATCACCTGATTTTTCACTCAAGACTTCTTTATACATAGCCTTTGCATCAGCAAGATCACCTTTTTTATGCAAACAATAAGCTAGTCCTAATTTAGCATCAGCATCTTCTTTTAAACTAATCAATGTATTGTAATATTTAATTGCATCGTCATATTTTTTATTTTGTTCATAGAGTTTTGCTAAATTAAAAATTGCAAGCGTATTACTCTCATTAAACTCCAGCACCTCTAGCCATGAGCTTTCAGCATCTTTATATTTACCAGCCAGTTGCAGTAAATATGACCTTTTTTCTAGATACTCTTCATCACGTGGTTGTAAATCAAGTGCTAAATCATACATGTCAGCAGCTTTCACATAAGCCCCTGTATCCCACAAAAATTTTGCATACTCGGCAGGAATTTCAGGATTAACAGGATCTAACAGCAATGCTTGTAAATAAGCATCTTCAGATTCTTCTAACTTATTTAACTTATACTCAATCTTTGCTTTATCCAGGTAAAAATCAACAAATGATTTATCAATAGCAATTGCAGTTTCAAGACTTTTTTTTGCTTCTTCATATTCTCCATTAGAAGCTTGAATCTTTGAAAGGCTATGCCATATTTCCTTGCTGTCAGGTAATTCACTTAAAATCATCTTATATTGATTAATAGCAGACTGATAATCCTTAAGAGCATGATACGAAACACCAAGAGCTGCTCTAATTCTTAAATTTGAAGGATAAGCTAATATAGCTTTTCCAAGATGCTTTATGGAACAGCTAAAATCCTCCATCAAAAAACATGCAAATCCTACATTTGTACTTATTAATATGTTAGAAGGTTCTAATTTTAGTGCTTGCTTAAAATTTAGAATGGCATTTTGATATTGATTATTCTCTCTATATGCAGTTCCCAGTAAAAAATATGCAAGTGAATCACCAGTAGAAATTTTAGTTGCCCGTTCAAGAAGCGGAATTGCCAAATCAGGTTTTTTTAACTCAATAAACACAGATGCTAATTTTAATAATGAAGGGTAATCATTTTGATCTACACTTAATGCATTACTAAAATATGCAACTGCACTATCCAGTTCACTTTCTTTATGCAAACTGACCCCTTTTTGATAATTCAGATAAGCAGGATCAATTTCCTGTTTACTGCCAAAAGCAAAAACCGGTTGATGATGAATCAAATATAAAGTTATACAAACTAACAGGAGTCTTAATATGATCGTCATACAAGCAATATTTTATCACTTGTAAATAAGGCTATTTGTAATAAATTCCTATCTGTTTCATTCTTTGAATAGCAGTCTTTAATCTATCCTTATTATCAACCAAAGCTATTCTTATATAGCCTTCTCCATAGGTCCCAAAAGAACCTCCCGGAATAGTTGCAACATGAGCTTTTTCCAACAAAGTGGAACAAAATTCAAAACTGGTTTTATATTGCTTCGGAACTGGAAACCAAATATACATAGCACCAAGAGGTTTCTTAATATTCCATCCAAGTTCTTTAAGCCCATCAACTACAACATCTCTTCTTTCTTTATAAATAGTTCTTGTTTTTTCATGCTCGCTTAAAGGAATATCAAATGCATTAATGCTTGCAGCCTGAGTAATATTACAAACACCATAATCGATATGTGTTTTCATTTCATACATAGCTTTTATTATGTCTGGGTTACCTGCTACAAATGCTATTCGCCATCCAGCCATGCTATATGTTTTAGAAAAGCTATGAAACTCTATTGCAATATCCTTAGCACCTTTAACCTGAAATATACTAGGTGCCACATGACCATCAAAAGTTAACTCAGAATAAGCAAGATCACTAATAAGCAATATTTCATTTTTAGTGCAAATGTGTACAAGTTTTTCAAAAAGTTCTATCCCACATGTTGCACCTGTTGGATTATTTGGATAACTTATAAAAAACATTTTTGCTTTATCCAATATATCTTGTGGAATTGAATCCAAATCAGGCAAATAATTATTCTTTTCAAGCAAAGGCAATTCATATACACTGCCACCTGCAAGCAATGTTCCTCTTGAGTGCGCAGGGTAACACGGAGTAGGTACTATTGAAACATCGCCCGGATCAATAAGAGCAAGAGCAAGATGAGCAATTCCTTCTTTTGAACCAGCAAGTGGAAATATTTCTGATTCTGGATCAAGTTCTACTGAAAATCTTTTTTTCATCCAATTTGCTGCTGCATGCTTAAATTTATTTTGTCCCCAAAAAGGAGGATACCTATAATTAGTTGGATCTTGTAGCGCTTTTTCACAGGCTTTTATCACAATTTCAGGGGAAGGCAGATCAGGACTTCCAAGACTAAGATCAATAACATCAATTCCTTTTTCACTAAGTTTTAATTTTTCAGCATCTAATTTAGCAAATATATATGATGGAACATACCCTAACCTGGAAGCTAATTTTAAAAATTTTTTACCGTGTTTAGAAGTGGTGGTCATAAGTAGATCCTTTGAAACTTGTGAAACATAATTTTATCACGTCCTAAAGCATAATCAGCCACTGTTGCACGGGTAAGATAATTGGTTACTACCTAGCTAGTGTAATATTTCAAAGCAAGCTACTCAAGAGGTAAGATTTTATCTGATTTATTCGGTAAAATCTTGATAGCAATATTACAAAGTACATAATATGTGCACTTTGCAAAACCGGCGAAGCTCATTCGTGAGCGAGCCGGTGGTAGATAGAAACGATAATTGGGCATACATGGTGTACAATTTACCTTGTTATGAAAAATCTCCTTATTATCGGTGGCGGGAATATGCGTTTAGCCATTGAACTGGGAATCACAAAAAAAGGAGTTAAAAAAAATAATATATTACTAATTGAAAAAAATATCAAAAGACGTAATTATCTAAAAAAACTAAAATTTACTGTTTCGGATAATGCATGTACACAACTTAAGAAATACTCTAAAAGACTAACTGCAATAATCATTGCAGTAAAACCACAAGATATAAAAGAAACTCTTCTGCCATTAAATAAATTAATTCCTAACAACACAATTGTTATCTCAATTGCAGCCGGTGTAACATTAAAATCCATAAGTAACCTATTACCAACCAAACAACCAATAGCCAGGGTTATGCCAAATACCCCTTGTCAAGTAGGTTACGGAATGAGTGCAATTGCTTTTAATAAATATACAACCAAGAAACACAAAGAAATAACCAATAAAATATTTAGCTCTATTGGCTCTACTACAGAGTTAAGTGAAAAATTTTTTGATGCTGCTGGAGCAGTTAATGGTTCAGGACCAGCATATTTTTGTTATCTTATTGAGTCTCTCATACAAGGTGGCATTAAACTTGGACTTAGCAAAGCTACTGCATCCAAACTTGCACTCCAAACATCCATAGGTACAAACTTACTTCTACAAAAAAGAAATATGCATCCAGAAGATCTTAGAAAAGCAGTAACTTCACCCAAAGGTATTACTGAAGCTGCATTAAAGATTTATAAAAAAAGAGGATTTACAGATATTGTGTACAATGGTGTGTTAGCTGCAAAGAAAAGATCTGTAGAACTAGGAAAAACAGAGGTAAGGGATAAGGGGTAAAGAGTATGATGAAAAAAATTATAATTATTTCTTACTTACTTCTTATTTCCCATTTCTTACTTTATGCAAATGCACAAACAAACGAAGAACCCATACAACTAGATGCAAAACAAGAAGACATTTCTTTAACCGACAACATTGCAATTGCTAAAGCACAAGTTGAAAGATATCCCGATAATCCAGAAGCTCATTTTAATTTAGCTATAGCCTTAAGTAGAACAAGTTTAGTTGAAGAAGCAATTAAAGAGCTAAGCAGAACAAAAAAATTAATAAGAAAACCTGAAAATAAGGATCTAATTGATAAAAAAATAACAGAATTTCAAGATTTCTTAAAAAATGATCCAAGTGCAACCAATGTAAGATACAGACTAGCATTTGCATATTATTTAAAATCATATTTTTTAGTTAAAGAACAAAAAAAAGCAGAAAAGAAAGATAAAGATAACCAGGCTAGTGTATTTGATTCAGACAAACTTTATATTGAAACAAAAGATCCAGCAATTAAAAAAAATCTTGAGCTTAGTATCCAAAACTTTAAAGAACTTTTAGAAACAAATCCTCGTGATATTTGGGCAAAAGTATACTTGGCATTTATACTTGCAGAACAGTTCAATGACATTGAACAAGCAAAAAGACTTTGGCATGAAGCCTTAAAGCAAGATCCTAAAAATCCAGCTCCACACTTTTTCATTGGCGAGTTACATATTAAAGAAGGCGATCTTAAAGAAGGATTTATAGAACTAGCACAAGCACTGCTTCTTAGATCGCAAGGATATTAGTTCATAGCTAATTTGGTGCTTCAGCAAGTGCTAAAATGAAACCGCAAATAAATAATTCAATGAAAATGATTTCAAAAACAAAATATATTGCTCCAATAGGAATTGCACTGGTTGCATTATTTTTCATTGCATCATACATCATAGGTAATATTATTGTAAAACGATCAGAAAAAGAATTCAGTGCTTCAGAGCAAAAAGGCGAAGCCGAAGCCAGTAAGTATTCATTACAAGAAATCGATGCACAGACAGGACAATTAAGATGGGAGTTAACTGCAAAAGAAGGAACCACAAAAAACAGCCTTGACAGTGCTGTTATTAAAACTATTAGCGCAAAAGTATATAAAGATACTGAGGTTGTGTTTGAACTAAAAGCACCCTACGGAAAAGCAAACTCATCTAAGAAAGAAGTGTTTTTATATGGCGGTGTAACCACACAAAATAAAGATAAAACTTTCTTATTACACAGCAATGAGTTGGAACTAGGAATGGGAGCTTCAATCCATGCAAGAAAAGGATTTAATTTAGTAATAAAAAACAAGGGCAAACTCAGCGGTGACTCAGCAGTAGTCAACGATAATCAAAGTGAAATTAATGTAATTAATTTAAATGAAGCAAAATTACAAGATATTGCACTAGAAGGAAATAATGTTTACATAAAAAGAAACCAAGAAGGTGAAATTATAAAAGCACTTATAAAAAATGGTGGAAAAGTCATATTAAAAAAACATAAAAATGACTCTTTAACAGCTAATATTATTGAATGGATAAAAGATGGTTCTGTAGAAGCAAAAGACAATGTGATTTATAAATCCAAATCAGTTAACTTATGAAAATAACTCATTTATTGTAATTCAGGGTAATCCAAAAGCAATTCAGGACGGCAAACAAATTACTGCTGACAAAATACTTTATAATCTAAATACAGAAAAAGTTGAAGCAAGCGGAAATGTACAAACAATAATAACCAGCAATGAAAATGTCTAATAACTACAAAAATACAATATACAGAGCTGCTATTTTTATTTGCTTAGCATTATTAGTGCCTGTTCATACTGCACAAGCTGAAGAATTTATATTAAAGCACGCTGATACACTAGAGGCTTCTAAAAATGAAGTTATAGTCAATGGCAACATTTTAATTAATTACAAAGATGCAATAATAGAAGCTCCTGAAGGAAAAATTATTACTGATGATACAGGCAAACCAATAAAAGCTGTTTTTGAAAAAAGAGCAAAAATTAAAATGACAGATAGGTTTTTAGTGGCAGATCAAATTACAGTCAACATTAAAGAACAAACACTATTTGCAGAAGGTAATTCAATTTCAGAATTAGATGACAAAGACAAAAATAAAATTACTATTTCTTCCAATTACCAAGAGCTACACTGGAGTGGAGAAAATGCATCAGCAAAAGGAAATTTAAAAACCACTTACAAAGATACTCTTGTTACAGCAGACGAAGTATTAATTATTTACAAAAACAAGAAACCAAATGAAGCAATATTTTACGGCATAAATTCAAAAGCTACCATAAAGCAACCAAATCACCATACAAGTGCTAACTCAATTACATTTAACCTGGACACTCATGGGGTAAAGGCTTCAGGAGATGTTAATAATGTGAGTTGGCCAGATGATACAAAAAATACAATAGAACAAGATCCAGTATTTGTAACTGCTGAAGACTTATTTATAGATAATGAGCTTGGCAAAATTACTGCAACCAGTCCAAATAAAAAAGTTAAATTAATCTATCAGG
>JACOTS010000049.1 GCA_016178265.1 Candidatus Melainabacteria bacterium | reverse complement strand
TTGCTGCAAAATATCTGGCTCCTAAAAAGAAAAATCTTACTGTTGGAATATTTGGTCTTGGACTTCAGGCATATATTCATGTACTTGCATTTAAATCATATTTTAAAAATGTGAACTTTGTTTTATATAACCACAGGGATAAATTTATAAAGGATTTTAAGAAAAGATTCTCAAAAGAAAAATTCCAGGTATCAAAAAATTTCCATGAAGTTGTAAAAAACTCAGATATTGTTTTAAGCGTTACTTCTTTTCCTTCTAAAATTAGTCCTTATATCTTTGCTAAAGATTTGAAAAAAGATGTCCTAATTTTGCCTGTAGACTATGGAACGAGAGTTGATCCAAAGCTATATAAGCATTTGGATGAAGTTTACACCGATGACATTTCACAATATGAGCTGAAGTCAAAACTAAAACAATATTTCCCTTCTACAAGACCTAAAATTAAAAAAGAAATGGGTGAAATCATATGCAAAAGATATAAAAGGGGCAACAGGCCCAAAAGGATTCTTGTATTTAATCTTGGAATTGCACTATTTGATGTGTTAACCGCAAGACTTTATGCAAAGAAGATAGGGTTAAGGGTTTAATTTTAAAGTTGCTTTAGGAGTATTTTGGGTGAAAATTCTGATTGTTTTTAGGACTATAATTTAAGCCAGCTTGAATTTGCAATACAAATATAAAAAAAATATAAAGACATAGGTATTTTGAAAATCTTATATTGCTAGAATGTATATTAAAGAATGCATTTTTCATACATTTATCAAGCAAATTAATTTTAGAAACATATATGAAAGGCAATTATACGAGAGATCAATGAAGATCAGCTCTGAAATAAGAAACCATGTAACCAATAAAAGGTTATTGGTTGTTTTGTTTTAGTAAAGCCTGACTTCAAAACTATTCAAAGGAGAATAGATTTGAGCACGGGGAAAACATCACCAATAAATGAAATAAGGACGAAGCCAGTTCAAAGAGGGCTTCATGTTGCACCACAAAAGAGAGCATCAACCCCCCCATCTACAAAAAAAGCACAAGTAACACAAAAAAGAAGTCAAAGTGTATTAGAGCAATTGATTAATTTTTTAGGGAAATTAATTGGAGCTATTGGACCTGACAATGCACCTTATCAAAGGTTTTTAGGACAAACAGTAAAAATAGGGTTTGATGATCCTGAAGTTAAAAAAAGAACACTTTTAGATAATGCCAAGTGGATATTTAGACAATCAGAAAGAGTAATTGAGCATGGGAAGAAGCAAATTACAAGGGGGCGAAATCCTTGGGAAGGCTTACCTGAAAATATCGGTGTGCCAATGTCTAGTGAGCAAGAACTTCAATCAGGAAATACTCCAGAGCAAAGATATTACCACAATGCCTTTTTTTACAATGTTTCAAGGGCATTAATTGATGGACTGACTATTTTGGGTAGCGAAGATTTAGATGGTACCAATACGGATAAAACTACCATTACTTTTGCAACAAGAACCGTTCAAGCACTAAATCAGATTCACTGGAACAATCAAGCAGTACAAGGAGCAACAGAAGACATAGGTGTTGAATACATGCTTAATACAGCAAGAGGATTTGGTACCAAACTGCTTGCTCGCAATGAAGGGCTGGAAGGATCATTTACTTATGGTATGCATAACAGTCCTCTTGAAGAACTTGCAGGATTTGATCTTAAAGATCAAATTGATCTTGCAGAAAAAATAATGATTGCGGCTATGAACGGAAGCGTATTCCATGCACCAGGCAGATCTACTAGAATCTCAAATAAAATGCTAAGAGCAGATATAATTTTTAGAGAATTTCCTGAGCTTATTGCTGAGTTTTTTACTAATCCTGCACGTAATCATGAGTTTTCTGCAGCTGAGTCAAAAGGGATGACAAACTATACATTAGATACTTGTAATGTTACTGGTTCTAAATATAAATACTTGCGTGGGGATGTATACTATCCGAACTTCCTAAGGATTGTTCAATTTAAAGAAGAATGTGTTGATAACAGGGCACAAGGAGTATCTGAAGAAAAAGCATGGGAAAATTTTAGAGATAGAGTCTTAAATGATGAAAG
>JACOTS010000048.1 GCA_016178265.1 Candidatus Melainabacteria bacterium | reverse complement strand
ACTATCTTTTGCAAGAAAAATGTCTAATTTTTCCATCGAATGATTTTTGAGATGAGTTCCAATGACGTACCCAGTTTTACATAACATACACTGGTGAATAAGTTATAATTTAAATATGTCTATTGTAGTAATTATCCCAGCAAGATATGACAGCGTAAGGTTTCCCGGAAAACCCCTTGCCTTAATTTCCGGAAAACCAATGATTGAGCACGTTGTAAGTGCTGCACAAAAATCAAAACTTGCAAATCAAGTAATTGTTGCAACAGATGATGAAAGAATATGCGATTTTGTAACAAATAAGCTGTCTAGTAAAGCTGTTCTAACTTCTAAAAAACATAACTCAGGAACTGACAGAATTTCAGAAGTAGTTAAAAAAGATCCTTCTATAAAACTTATTGTTAATTTACAAGGAGATGAACCATTAATTCCATCAAGTTATATAGACAAAGTTCTAGAACCTCTTTTGACTCCTGGAACTATCTCAATGACAAGCTTAATTACACAAATTACAAACAATGATGACTTAAATAATCCCAATATAGTAAAAGTTGTGATGGATAGTAATGGCTTCGCTTTATATTTCTCAAGATCAGCCATTCCCTACAACAGAACAGGAAAGAAAGACATAAAATATTTTAAACATATAGGAATATACGGTTATACAAGAGAAGCAATACTGCAATTCAACTTGCTTCCACAATCTTCTCTTGAACAATCTGAATGTTTAGAACAACTGCGTGCTATGGAAAATGGAATAAAAATTAAGCTTGAAGTTGTTCCAAAAGCTTTTCCTGCAGTAGATATTCCTGATGATATAAACATTGTAGAAAATATAATAAAATTGCAGGCAGTTAAGTCTTAATTATTAGCTTCAATTTGCACAATAGTTAAGAGTTCTTTGCCATTTGTTTGCTTTTCAATTTTTGTTTTTTCACTGTTTAACTTCTGAATATCAGATTTAATTTTAGTTAAACGCCTATGTAGCTGCAAGGATATATCCTTTGCAAAATTTAATTCTTCTCTGAGATTAGCTTCTTTTGATTCTATCTCCGGGATCTTATCAATTTTTTGTTGAAGTTCAGCAATTTTTTCATGAGCTCTTTCTAATGATTCTGTTTTATCGTGCAGTTCGTTTTCCAGTTCCTTTTTTCTTTCTTCCAAAGAGTTGGTTTTTTCTTTAAGGTCATATGATTCATTTTCAAATTGGGTTTTAGTCAACAAAACATTTTCATAATCTGATTGCAGTTTTTGCACCAGTAGTGTCTTTTCCATATTTGCTTTATTAACTGCATTATTTAAATCCATGAGTTCTTTTAACGAATTAGTTACCTTTTCTAATCTTTCAACAATGCCTTCTCTATTTTTGACTTTTCCTGAAACAAGCTTGCTGACAAAGCCTCCTTCATGTGACTCATTTACTATTTCCCGAACAGCTTCGAGATCCTGAATTAAGGTTTCAATTACTTTATTTTGATCCTGATATTCTTTGTGAACAATAAGTTCACCTTCTGCACCTTGTTTATAATTTAAATAAATAGACTGATAAGTTTGTATAAGTTCTTTTAATTTGCCTTCTGCAATTCCTTTTGGAAAATAGCATTCCACAAACTTTTCAGTAATTCGTTGAATTGTTTTCCCTACTTTTTCAGCAAGAACAGAAAATTTTTCTCTGAAAGTATCAATCAAAAGACCTGGCAAAGATTGAACATCAGAAATAGAAGATATGTCCAATGAAGCTAAAATCACTCTAAATGCCCACTGAGTTAAGACATTTGGATCAACATCATCCATTAAAGACAATTCCTTTTCAAACTTTCTAAATTTAGACAAATTTTTGCCATCCACGTGCAACAACGATTGAATATGTCTTATTAAGTCCTTCGATACCTTAGGCTGCTTATTTCTAAGTCTAAATTGATTAAACTCTGCAACCGTTGTTTCTTTTTGCTTAACTGGCAAAAGATATAGAATCTGTGCTTCTATTGTCCAAAGATATTCTAAAAGCAACTTTTGGTATTCTTCTCTTGAAATTTTATTCCAGTTTTTATTTAGGTAGATTGTATTCAATACCTGAACTACTTCATCCTGAGAAATTGATTTACCAGTACTTTTTAAATACAAAGTTAATTCCTCGATGGAAAGTGTAGGGGATTCACAAACAGCTCTCAGTACAGTTTTTTGAGTTTCTTTTGTAATTAATTGTATATTTTGTGTAGACAACATTTTCTCCTAAATTAATTTAATTCACCGTGTGACACACTATCCATATTCCCATTCTTAATAACCTCATCAGTTTCTGCAACCAAGTTGGGTGTTTCCTCATTTGTAACATTTTCACTTTGTGTATCAGAACCAATATTACAAGTACTCTCTTCTTTAACTGCTACAGATTCTTCTTTATTAAGCGTGACTCCAATTTTTCTTTGATCAATATCAATCTTTAAAATTTTAACTTTAACTTCTGATCCGATTTTTGGTTTTTGCATTCCTTCAGGAATTTCTGTATTATGAAGCAGTGCTTCAACCCCTGGTTTTAGTTCTATAAATAATCCGAAGTTTGCTTCTCCAATGACTTTTCCATTAAGCATAGATCCGATATTCCACTCCCTATCAATATCTTCCCAAGGGTCTCCTAAAAGCTGCTTTACACTAAGTGCAACTCGTTGATTTTCTTTTTCTATTCTAAAAACTCTTGCTTTAAGGGTTTGGCCTACTTTAACAATATCTCTTGGATGATTAAATCTGCCCCATGACAATTCAGAGGCTGGTATTAAACCATCCAGTCCGCCAAGATCAACAAAAACTCCGAAATCTGCAACCCTTAGTACCGGTACATCCAGAATATCTCCTTCTTGAACTTTTTGAATAGTAATAGAAGCTTCTCTTTGTCTTTGCAAATCCCATGCTTTTCTTTGATTTAAAATAATTTTCTTTTCATCATAATTAATTTCTTCTATAAGTACATCTACTTCTCTATTTGTCCAGCTCTCTGGACTAAGTCCGGGAAGCCTTAAATATCTACCTGGGATAAAAGCTCGAACACTATCAATATAGACTTCTGCTCCACCTTTAATTGCCTTTGCAATTTTTACTTTTATCAAGGTATTGTCTTCATAAAGCTTCAGTAATTCTTGCCAAACTGCTTTTTCTTTTAATGCTTTTGGTGAAACCATGTAACGACCACTCTTGTCAGGACCGGAAATAATAAGCGCACTAAATGGCATATACGGATCTTGTTCCGTATCATTTGTCAAAAGCATGTGATTCTTTGGGATAAAACCTTCCCATTCGTCATTAATATCTATAAGATAACCATCTTTAAACTTTGCAAGTACTTTACATGAAACTTGACTGTCTTTTTCTGGTTTGTTTTGGCACTTATTTTTTAATTCATCATAAGTAAGCGCTGTCATTTATAAAAACCTTTCAACTATTAGCTATTTGACTCTTAAAAAACACTTTACTAGCATACAATAATGCAATTCCTACTGCCAGATATATTATCCCTAAAATTGGTCTATCAATATTACTATGCCTTAAAATCATACCAATCGTCATCATAACAGCAATTAATACTCCTCCTCTAATACCCATTATTTTTGCCCAGCCGGTAAATATGTCATTTCTATTATATTGAATGTCATCTGATCTTTTGTAATATTTTTTAGCAACCTTTTGTAAAACAAATTTTCCTTTAAGCAGGCCTATTACTAGTGCAGTAGTAAGAAAAATTATTAAGTTAACTCCGAAACCAAGTTGTAACATCCAGTTTATTCCAGCAAGTGACAGACCAAGACCAACAAGCATCCATATAAATCCCACGATCTTTAAGCTTAATTGTTTTACATCCATTTATTTATCCACCTCAGCCCTTGACTAAATGATAGGTTAAATCATTGGTAAAGACTACGTTAAGTACATAAGATGATACGTGCAACAGGCTTGTATTGCAAGTGTTTGTAAACTAGTAAAAATAATTCTTAAAAGTAAATTTTTTTTAAGGAACAGACTGCTAACTACTTATAAACCCCTTATGCAAAGCAGAACTGGGCAAAGATTAGTTAGATTTAATCTTACCAGCTTCAAAAACACTTCAAAAATTAAAACAAAGAAGATATGATTGACTTAAAGATTCAAAGAGACAAGTCACATGACCCCTAACTCAAAACAACAAAATCCTGCTCCACAAATTAAAGCTCTTGATCAAGAGTTAATTGATAAACTCTACAAAGAACTTACAAAAGAACTAGAGGAGCTAATTAAAGAGTTAAATAATTCTTCTAAAATTGGTGCATTCGGAGCAATGGCAACATTATCTTCTAAGGTATCTGATATTGCAGGAGACTTAAAGAAGCTGCAACACCTTCCAAGCATGTTAACTAATCCATTTGTGATGACAGATCCAAGAAGTATACTTGAAGACCTAAGTAAGAAATATAGTAAAAAACGCAAAAGCAAAAACTAGTTCCTAATTCCTAATACCTAACTCCTATCTCCTAACTCCTAATTATTGTATTTTCGAAATAATACTAAACATAGGTAAGTACATTCCTATTACTATTGCACCTACCATCCCACCTAATATAACGATCATAAGAGGTTCCATAAGACTAGTAAGCCCTTCAACTGCTGTTTCTACTTCTACATCATAAAAATCTGCAACCTTCTCAAGCATAGTTTCAAGCTGCCCTGTCTCCTCACCAATAGCAACCATTTGAGTAACCATAGGAGGAAATATGTTGCTCTGACTCAAAGGAGCACTAATTGTACCTCCTTCTTGTACTTTTAAAATAACTGCTTCAATAGCTCTTCTAAGCACTTCGTTACCTGCCGAGTCTTTTACAACTTCAAGAGAAGTGATAATAGGTACACCACTTTTAATGAGCGTTCCAAATGTCCTAGTAAACCGTGCCACTGCAACTTTTCTTGTCATATCCCCAAAAATCGGCATCTTTAAAATCGTAAGATCAATGACAAACTTTCCATCTTTTGTCTGGTAATAATTTTTTAAAGCCCACACAACTCCTACTATAATTCCAATAACAAGCAACATATACCAGGATCTAAGAAATTTACTTAGATTAATTAGCATTTGTGTATAAGCTGGCAAATCACTACCTAAAGATGCAAACATACCGGAAAAAGTTGGAAGCACAAGTGTAAGCATTGCATAAAATACACCAACGGCAATAAACATAACTACAACCGGATAAGTCATTGCAGACTTAACTTGTTGATTTAACCTGCTGCGTTCTTCCATGAAGAATGCAAGCCTGCTGAGAACCTGATCAAGAATACCTCCCGCTTCACCTGCCCGCACCATAGATACATAAAGCGTGTCAAATATCTTAGGATATTTCAACATGGAGTCAGACAAGACTCCACCTTGTTCAATTTCATATCTAATTTGTTCTAAAGCCATTCTAAGTTTTTTATTACTTGTTTGCTCAGTTAGTACATTGAGTGCTCTAAGCATTGCAACACCAGATTCCATCATAGATGCAAACTGCCTAGAAAAAACAACCATGTCTTTTAAGCCAACTCCCTGAAATTGTTCAAAAAAACCTTGCGCAGAGGTAGGTTTTTTCTTAGTTGCCTCTTGCCATTCAGTTTGCTCTTGAGTAGCAAACGGGAGAGGAGCATCGCTACTTGCTTGTGCCCGCGGAATTATAGGTTCACTTTTAGGTTCATCTATTTGCTTTAAATCTACAACCCAAAGCCCCTCTTGTTTCAGCAAAGACTTTGCATTGTCAACACTATCTGCAAGAATTGAAGATTCTTTTAATTCTCCTTTGTTGTCTCGTGCTTTATATGTAAATGTCGGCATAAGTCCAGTTTCAAATGACAAGTTTTAAGTTTCAAGTAAAAAGTTTAAAAATTATTCTTTAATTACTTTATACCCTAATCCCAAATTACACTTTAAAAGAAGGAATTTTTATAAAAAGGTTGCAAAAGGTTACTAGCTGTCTTTACTGTAATCATTAGTTACATTATATTTCCTCCCTAATTCTCTAATTCTCTAATCCTCCAATCTCTAACAGCAAGTGTTATCATCTTTTTAATGAAGTACAAATGGTTAATAAAAGAACAGACAGAAATTGATAAGGAATTCCTCGATGCTGCACTTGGCTTAGAAATAATTGCAAGATTACTTCTAAATAGAGGAATACAAACTAAAGAAAAAGCTATTTCATATTTAAACCCTGATAAATATATTGAATCATCACCTTATGAAATTCCGGATCTAAATCGTGCTAAAGAGCGAATTATCAGCGCTATAAAAAACAAAGAAAAAATTACAATTTTTGGTGATTACGATGTTGACGGTGTTACTTCAACAGCATGTTTACTTTATACCCTGAAAGAATTTACTGAAAAAGTTGATTTTTACATACCAAGCAGACTCAAAGAAGGCTATGGATTAAACAAAGAAGCAGTAGAAAAGATACGAAAAAAGCACAAAGCAAAATTACTTATCACTTGTGATTGTGGTGTAACAAACCACAAAGAAATAGAACATGCAAATTCTTTAGGCATGGATGTAATAGTTACAGATCACCATGCACTACCAGACCCCCTGCCAAATGCATATGCAGTATTAAACCCAAAATTGCTTCCAGAAGATCACAAACTACATAATCTGCCAGGAGTTGGGGTTGCTTACAAATTGGCTGAAGCAATTTTACAGGACAAGGGACAAGTGCCAATGGACAATAGACCTGGGACAATAGACAATAGACAGCAGACAGCAGACAACAGAGAACAATCTGTCATTGCGAGGAGCGTTAGCGACGAAGCAATCTCGATCGGGATTGCTTCGCCTTCGGCTCGCAATGACAAGAAGCAAGGCTCAATTCTACAAAAAGAAGATTTACTCGACCTTGTAACGTTAGGCATGATTGCAGATCTTGCACCTCTTATAGATGAAAACAGGTACTTGGTTCAAATAGGCTTACCTAAGTTAGCCACCACAAAAAAGATTGGTTTACAAGAATTGCTTAGAATCTGCGGATATACTCCAACCTCAGCACTTGACACTCAGCATTCAAAGCTCAACGCTCAGCACTTGGCACTCAATACTGAGAGTGTTGGTTTCGGCATTGCCCCACGAATAAATGCAGTCGGTAGATTGACAGATGCAAATCTGGCAGTAAAATTGCTCACCACAAAAAATCTTATAGAAGCAATGCATATTGCAACTGAATTAGACATTCAAAATAAACAAAGACAGCTACTGTGCGAGCAGACACTAGAAGAAGCACTATTATTAATTAGCGAAGAAGTAGATCTTACAAGTGATAAATGCATAGTTTTAGCAAATGAGAACTGGCATCATGGAGTAATTGGAATCGTAGCTTCAAGGATTGTTGATAAATTTGGACTTCCAACAATATTAATTGCAATTGATAAAGAGCAAAATATTGCACGCGGCTCGGGAAGAAGCTCTGGCAATTTCAATATTATAGAAGCATTAAATAATTCTTCAAAACATCTTGAAAAGCATGGGGGGCATAAAGCTGCATGTGGACTTTCAATTAAGCCAGAAAATATCAATGATTTTATTCAAGCCTTTAAAGGAGCTGTTGAAGAATCAATTGAAGACAGTGACATAGGTCCTACTTTAAAAATTGATTTTGAGCTTTCAACAGCTTTACTTTCATTTGAATTAATGAATTTAATAAACAAGCTAAGCCCCTTTGGATTTGGCAATAGAACACCAGTATTTGTCAGCAATAAGCTAGAAGTTGTTAGTACAAGAACCATAGGAAAAAACAATCAACACTTGAAGCTTTATTTAAAAGGGACAAGGGACACAGGACAAGAGATCCTAGAAGCACTTGTTTGGAATTATGAAGAAGAAGGCTTATTAGAAATTGGAGATAAAGTTAAAGTTGCATATTCTCCAAAAATTAATAATTTTAATGGGGAGTCGTGTATTCAATTACAAGTCAAAGATGTAATGCTTGTTGACCGCAAGCAACTGACAACTGACAAGAGACAATTTACAAATGAAGTCGAGATCTTAGACTATAGAGGAAAAGTAGAGGAATGTATTTCCTTATTAACATCGAAACATGTTGTTTTTTTTGCCGAGACAAAACAAAAAGATTTTTTGCCACTTAAAACTTCTTCAAGAACGAAAATTAATGAGGGTAAGAAGCTTGTTTTCTTAGAAAGCCCTCCCGATGAAAATACATTTATAGAGATCACAAAAAGAGCAAATGCACAAGAAATATACCTTGCTTTTTCTAATGCTAAGGAACTTACTTTTAAACCTCAAGAAATATTAAAAAGATTAATAGGTATGCTTAAGTATGCTCAAAAATACAAAAAAGCAAAGGTTAAAAAAGAAGATCTAGAATCTGCTTTAGGTTTAAGTAAAAGTGCAACCGCATATGCTATTGAAACACTTGTAAGAATAGGGTTTTTAGAGGTAAAACGAGATTTAGAAGAGCTAAGTATAAATATTGTGACATCTTCTAGGCAGAACTATTTAGAGCTTGTAGAATATAATTTGTTTGTTTCAGAGTTAAAACAAACAAGTCAGTTTACTGCTTGGTTACAAACAGCTTCTATAAGTGAAATACAAGGTAAGATATATAGGTCTTTAATAGCAAAAAATTCTGGTACAAGCTACATGAGAATATAAACAATGAACAAGGAGAACACAAAAGACATGGCAACAGAAGTAATTAAATCAAAAATAAGAGATGTTCCAGATTTTCCGCGTGAAGGAATTATATTTAAAGACATCACCACTGTACTTAGAGATCCTAAAGCATTTTCACATGCAGTAGATATGCTTGCAGATCATTTTAAAAAACATAAAATTGACTACATTGCAGGAATTGAAGCAAGAGGATTTATATTCGGCAGTGCACTTGCATATAAAATGGGAAAGGGCTTTATTCCAATAAGAAAACCTGGCAAGCTTCCAGCAAAAACCGAAAGAGTGTCATATGAACTAGAGTATGGCAATGACAGTTTAGAAATTCATACTGATGCAGTTGAGCCAGGTAAGAATGTTCTTATAGTAGATGATCTCCTTGCAACCGGAGGAACTGCAGAAGCTGCAATCAAGCTTGTTAAAAAAATAGGCGGTGTAATAGTTGGAATAGCTTTTGTAGTAGAGTTAGAGTTCCTTAAAGGGCGTGAAAAGCTGCCAGATGACTGTAAAATCACAAGATTAATAAGTTTTTAGCCCTTTTATTTTCCAGAAGAGAAATGAAATTGTTTTAAGGTTAAGAGTTTTAAGTTGTGAAAACTCTTGAAATTTAAGAATTAACCTTACCAGTTAAGCTTGTATTTGCTATTATTGAAGGCAATTAAAGTATATTAAGAATCAAAAAATTTTTATGAAAGTTATAGGACTGATTGCAAGCATATTAACAGGATTTCATTCAAGAAATCCTAATACAGATGAGCCATTAGATGATTCGGTATTTTCCGATTCTATATATGATGACAGCAATAGCTCTACAAGCTTAAGTGATACAGCTGTTAATTTAACCCTTGATACAGTTATTTTAAGACAACCAATTCATCAAGATCACATTCCTGGTTACACAAAGCTAGATTTACCACAAACAACCACTATAAATAACTCAGCACGAATTATAGCAATTAGAAATAATAAGCATATCACTGAAGAAGAACTTAAAGAAGATCTAGGAAGATTTTTTGAGCTTCATAAAGTCAATGAAGAATATTTTTCCAGACTTGATCCTCTTGAACTAGAAGCTAGATTAAGACTCATTGAAGCTTTAATGAAATCTTTTTCTAGCACCCATATTCCAAATAATACATTAGAGGAATATGAAGGATATAAAAAGTTTACACTGTCTCCTTTTAGAGAAGTCATAGAAAAGTTTATAAAAACCGCGAAGGACAAATCAATAGATAACTTTACTGTCAGAGGGAATATAGCTGAATATCTTGAACATAGAAGCAATCAAGATGATATAAATAGTGCACTAAATTTTATAGAGGATCTCGCTACACTCAGCGGTATATATCATGTCAAGGGAATAGGAGAATTAATTAAAGCTGCTCTTAAACATGAAATTAGTCACAGTGACAACACTAACAATGCACACGGATTTTACAAACATGCAAAAGCAGCCTTAAATCTGGCTCAATCAAAACCACACGGTCTAAAGGTGCTTGAGGTTGCAGCAGAAGAAATTGAGCAAAATGGCACTACTTATAGGGTTCCTTGGTATGCAGGAGATATTGATATCCTTGCCAGAGAGGGCAATAAAGATTTATTTATAGAGGTAAAAACATCTGCCCATGCAGCTATTAGCAATGTAAGACAATTAAAGTGTTTGCTTGAATTTTCAAAAAGACAAAATGCTACACCTGTTTTAATGATTGGTAATATACGCCATCAGATAGAGTTGGCAAAAAATCAAATAGGACTAGAACCAGATCAACTTGTCATATACGCAAAAGAGAATATAATCTCGCTTGGCAGGATCATTGAAGAGCATAGTGATACCTTGCAGGTATGGGATAGAAGAGGCGAAAATGTTACAAATACTATAAGAGACTTATATAAAAGCCTTGCCATGAAAACTTTATTAAGAACATATCAACATGTCTAGCTTAATCGATTCCATACTATTACAAAATAGAATCTAAAACAACTGCAAACTCAACGCATGATGTAAATTAAAAATAATTTACAAAATCATGCGTGTAGATAACTTACCTTTTTATCACTATAAGCTAGGGATGCCAAATATTTGTCAGAGAAATCCACGTCGTCAACATTTACGAGAACAAGGAAAAGTTTTTTGTGCACCGGCTTCTGTAGCAAATGCACTTATTTGGCAAACTAAAAATTATTGCCCATTTTTAGTCAAGCCTCAAGGAAAAGACAGCGAGCAAACAACTAAATTAAAACTAGTAGAAGAACTTGCAAAACTTATGGATACTATTTCTAATAAAGGAACATACATAAATGATTTAATCAGCGGCCTTAGAAAATATGTTCGAGACAGAGGATACAAAGTAACAACAAAATGGAAAGGTTTAGATCATAGAGATGAGTATCATTGCACAAGGCTTACAGATCCTAGATGGCTTATGGAAAGTTTAATGCATGATTCAAATTTAATTTTAGACATAGACATTACTAAAGCTAAGTCACCTGTTTCAAAGAAACCTGAGGCACATTGTGTAACAGCTGTAGGTTTTTTTGAACCAAACAATCAATTATATATTCATGATCCTATTTCATTAAGAAGAAAGCCATCCTTATACGAAATAGATCCAGCAAAGCATTGGAAAAGACTTAAGTCTCTCAGAAAGGAACACGGAGGAAAAAATGATTTTTTTGAGCTTTGGGAATATGATCCATGGAGATGGGGATTTGTAGGAATCTTACAAAGTGCTATTGCATTTAGAGTATTTAAAAAATAAAAGATTTTTAACAATATTTAACTTTAATAGTTAAAAACAAAGCAAATAACCATTGAAATAACAAACTTAATAGGGATATCATATTAAATATTAAGACTACTTACTTAGACACAGCTATAATTTTATTAATCATGCTAAACGATAACCCAATAGACTTTATAAAAGCATTAAAGTCAGAACATAAGGCAATTATTTCTACTGTTCATGACATTGATCATCAAAGTGGCGGAGCTGAAAATTTTACTGGTTCTATTGAAAAATTAAACAAAATCACAGAAATATTATTCAGCCACCTGGAAAAAGAGGATAAACAACTTTACCCGACATTACTTGCTAATAAGCAAACAGCTAGTCTTGCAAAAAAATATTTATATGACATGGAAAGATTATCCTGCATAGCACTTGATTTCTTTAAAAGATACTGTGTAAACAAAGATGGGCTCAAAATATTTGTTGAAGATTTTATTAGTGGTTACTCCATATTTAAAGGGCTCTTAAAAGTTAGAATTAAAAGAGAAGAAACTGAATTATATCCATCTTATGTTTTATTAGAATCAGGAGTTTTATATTCAGACATATTAGATCATGTAAAAGATCAAGAAGCCAATAATCATGCTAGTCAAAAAAGAATCTTTGTTCTTGGGCAGAATCGCCCTTACATGGATGCATTAACACTTGCCATTGAGATGTCAGGACATCAAGTTCTTTCTACACATTCATTATCTGATATTAGCTCAAAGATAAAAAGTGCAGATTCTAACCTAATCATAATAGACGTTACAGATACAAACAAAGAGCTCTTAGATTTAATTAGACAGCTTAAAGATAATATAAAACCAGGCATTCAGGTAGTTGGTTTTTCCAACAACAAATCACTGAATCTTGAAGAAAATCTACAAGAGAAATTTGACAGGTTGCTCACTCAACCTACACGCGATATAGAAGATTTTTCTGATAAAATAAACAAATTATTGAACACCTAGGCGGCTGGCGGATTTGAACCGCCGCATAGAGGTTTTGCAGACCTCTGCCTTACCACTTGGCTAAGCCGCCACTTCAGTTTTAAGCTAAAAGTGCTGAGCCCTGAGAAATAATTAATTATATAAATAAAACTCTCAGCACTCACACCTCAACGCTTAGCACTAATTATAATACCCAAATTTAACAAGCCTTAGTCAAATTGTTACAGTCTCCTGCAACCAACCGTCTCTCTATTTAAAGTATAAGTTTCCCCACCACCTATAAGTTCCACCTTTGAACCTGGGAGCAAAGTATCGAAATTTAAATCTAATTTATTTACCCCTACAAACTTCAAACAACCCGAAACATACCTATTCCCATAAAATATACACTTAGGCTCATGAATTTCTGTATCATCTTGTTCACATGCTGCTTCATAACCGCTTGGACAAAGTAACTCTCCTTTTACCGTACAAACCGGGCAAAGATCAAATATTTCAGCTAAAGAATTTATAGGAAAAATCATATAACTTACAAGAAATATAAGAGAAATTATTGTTTTCATATTTTTATTTTTTTTGACTTGTCTTTTGGCAAGAAATCTTATCTAAATAATAATTAAATGCTACTTGATCTTTGCTATTTTCCAAACACGCAGGAAGATGCTTGGTCCCGACGAATATGCAGGACGGAGTGTGCCCACTAGGACATGTAGGTTCATAACCTTTATCACATTGAATCATTCCTGTAGATGTACAAGAAGGTCTAGGAGGAATTATCTCTTTTTCACTTATCCCCCACAGTTTTGCAAAAGATGGGTTTGAAATAATACTGTAAAAAACCACTGATACTACTAGAAATCGCAAAATAACTAACATTTAGTTTTACCTTCCTTAAACCATTAGCTAGAATAACTAAAGACTATTAAAACATACCATAAATTCTTTTAACTGTTTCTTACTGTTTTCCTAGTCTTTAAAGTAAAAATACAATATTAAGTTAACCAATGCAAATTTAGTTTGTAACCACAGGTTACATAGATACTAATTATGTTTTGGTAGTATATCTTTTAGCACTTAGAAAAATTATTTTTAAAAAAATATGAAACCAACTTTAAATATTACAATTGCACTAATTATTTTATTTTCATTTACTTTTCTTCCACAAAAGTCACATGCCAGACTTTCAAAAAAGAAACAAGAGAGAGTAGACAAATTACTTGAAATAAGTAAACCCAATGTACCTATTCTTGGAAAAATAAATGCTCCTTTAATGGCTGAAGTTTCAATAAATGAATATATTCCTGAAACAGTTTATGAACCTGAAAACGATATCAAAATAAACAACGAAACCATTGCTCTTACTCCATCTACCTCAGGAAAAGGCATTGAAAGCTTAAAACAAGAAAGAAATATCTTGCAACAAGCAGAAATTGAAGGACTTAATTTTATTCAACCCTCCCTTGAACTTACAGTAGAAGAACAAAAAGCAATAGATGAGTTTTTTACAAGAAATGAACAAGAGCAATTGTTAAACCTTTGGCGTGCAACGATAGAGAGAAATAAAACTATTCAATTCATTATTCAAAAATTAAATCCAGAAAGTTCTCCAAGAGAAGGGCACTCTATTTTGTCAAAAACAATAGGAGCAGCTATTTTTCTTCCATTTTATGCTTTGCAAGCGGTTACTAATAATGCAGGTGCATATTATGGAAGCCAGGTTGGCTCAAGGGTATTAGGTGGTGTATTAGAAGGGAAAATGAAAAAAGACAAAGCAATACTACAACTATCGCAAACAGAATCAATAACCTTGTTTATGATGATTGATGAAATTGCAGAAAGACTCCGCCAAAGATACCATAGTTATAAACACACAATGGTTGAAAAAGCACTTGCCACTGCAGAGCTTGAAGAAACAAAAAAAGATAATTTGTTAGCACAAGAATCAAATTCAACATCTGCTGGTATTTTAGCTGACATACAAAGAAGAGCTGTAGAAAGAGATATTAGAAAATTAGATGCTGAGGTTAGGTATTATAGAAACTCATTAATTGAGCTTGCTGGGTTAGATGCTATACAAGCATTAGAAAATCAGCTAACAGTTGAACTAGCAGCAACTGCAAATACTCCACTAGACTGGGGTTATAAGCAATAAGCTATCATTAGGTAATAAAAGAAGGAGAAACGTTATGGCAACAAAAACACCGACAAAAGAAACCAAGACAGAAAAACCAGCTGGAAAAGTTGATGAGAAAGCAGAAAGACTGAGGGCTCTCAACTTAACTCTTGAGAAAATTGAAAAAGATTTTGGCAAAGGCTCAGTCATGCGTCTTGGTGAAGCACGTTATACAACCATAGATGCTATTCCAACCGGAGCACTATCATTAGATGTAGCACTTGGTGTAGGCGGTGTACCAAGAGGAAGAGTTATTGAAATATTTGGTCCGGAGTCCAGTGGTAAAACTACCGTTGCAATGCACATTTGCGCTGAAGCACAAAAATTGGGTGGCATTGCTGCAATTGTAGATGCAGAACATGCTCTTGATCCGGAATACGCTAAAGCACTTGGTGTGAACACGGATGATCTACTTGTAAGTCAACCAGACACGGGTGAACAAGCACTAGAAATAACTGAGCAACTAGTTCGCTCAGGTGCAGTTGATGTTATTGTTATAGATTCAGTTGCTGCTCTTGTACCAAAAGCAGAAATTGAAGGTGAAATGGGAGATTCACATATGGGTCTTCAAGCAAGACTGATGTCACAAGCACTGAGAAAACTTACAGGCATTATAAGCAAGACCAAAAGCGTGGTTATTTTTATTAACCAAATGAGACAAAAAATTGGCGTGATGTATGGTCCAACTGAGACAACAACAGGCGGGAATGCACTTAAGTACTATGCATCTCTTAAAAGGCATAAGCTTTGAAAGTTCGCTTTTAGATGTTGCTTGTAATTACAACATCATACAAAAATCCGGAACATGGTTTAGCTATGGCTCTGAAAAAATTGGACAGGGAAGGGAAAAAGCTGCTGAGTTTCTCATTGAAAACCCCAAAGTTGCAAAAGAAATTGAAGCAAAAGCAAGGGTTAAGATTAAGGAAGACCGTACTAAACATTCTGGTTCTATAGATTCAGCAAATGAATCTACTTGGACTAAGGATTTTAAAGAAGAAGAAAACTAGTATAATAGTTAAAATGCACTATGGAAAACCGGCGAAGCTCATTCGTGAGCGAGCTGGTGGTAGGTAGAAACAAAAAATGAGTTCAAGAGTTGGAATAATAACGGGTTTTCTTGCATCGGTAGCGATGATTCCGTTTCTTGCAGGTAAGGAAGATTCAACGCCGGAGAAACCAAATACCCCACAAGCTCAGTCAAGAAAACTTGAAGAAAAAGATTTTGATCTCATACAATCAGTTTTAAATATGGAGGATCCAGAAGACCTAAGGCTTCAGGAAACCAGGTGGGCTGAGCTTGTTTATCCAACCGTGCGTGAAAGATTAATGAATTTATATAAAGCTGAAGCAGAAGATTTAAAAGGATTAAAAGAAGGAAGAATCACTGAAAAAGAAAGAAGAGTAAAAACCTGCTTAACTGATTTTGTGCGTGCCGGAGAAGAAGGAGATGATATGGGTGTAGGCCCAAAATTACACTTAGAAACATCCTTCGATGATAAATTACCTAATGGGAAAACATACAGAACTTATATAAATGCTAGCTTAACAGTAAACGAAGAAACAGGTGCTGTTCAGCCACCAGATGGAATACGGGTAAAGGTGCAGGCATTTGGAGGTGGAATAGAAGATTTATATAAGCCAGATATTCATGCTGAGTTTTTATTTGTATCAGATAGATTCTTAATAGCATGGGGAAAAGACAAACCTTTGCTTGGAAGACAGCACTTCTTCGGAGATTACAATAACGAAAAGAAATCAAGCGATATTGTACAAACAGAAGAGATTATAAGCACTCCTAACAGTTGTTACTTTTGTCATGAAGTTTCTACATCAAATGCGCACACAAAGCATATTTTTAAAGATCCAAATGTAAAAAGGATAAACTACGGTGCGATAACTCAAGATTATATGTTTGATTTGCCTATTTCTAGGCAACCTGGCTATAAAAAATATATGGCTTACCTGGAAGAAAAGATCGAAAAAGGAGAGCTAACAAAAGAGAAAGTAGAAAAGATTTCAGAGGGTTTTGCAACTTCAACAAGTTTTAGTACTATTGCACCATCTATGTTAAAAGGATTTGAGGAAAATAAAGATATTCCATGGCTGGATGGTGATACAAAAGCCACTGACAAAGAAAAAAAACTTTATAGATTCACATATGAGGATGCTAGTGCTATATGGACAAGAAGAATTTACAGCCACTACGGATTACAACTTACAGACCTTAAAGAACTTCAACTAATTCCAAAAAAATAAAATCTACATGATTCTTTAATAATTACTTCTATTGACAAAGAGGTTTTTCAGCTGTACTATATAAGCAAGTATTATGAACAAAAGCTCTAAAACTTTAAAATTCACTAGCCAAGCACTTTATTGGTGGTATTCACTTTATTGGCGAAGCTGGTAATATTTCTATAAATTAGTCTATTTCTACCTGCTTCAATTAAACAAGCAGGTTTTTTTATTTTTTAGGTTATAAGAAAGGATTTTAAAATGTCAGGCGCTGTGCGCATTGAGTATCCTATTGCCTTAAAGCAAAATTTGGAAACCACGCAGATCAAAAAAGAGTTTAGTCCATCTGAAATTCAAAAAGAGTTTCAGGACATACAAGCTAAATATTTAAGATACTCAGGAACTGTATTTGGTGCTTCAGCTTTTGGGCTTCTTTTAGGCTCTCTTAGGTATGGTACTGATTTCCCTGCAAAGACACTTAGGGTAGTTGGTGATGCATTTGCATCGATAGTTGCAATTATCACTCCTTTTATGATTACCAAAAATGAAACCAATGACTATAAGTTATTTAAACACGGCAAAAAAACACCAACCAGTACAAGTGCAGATAGCATTAATGAGCTTTTTTACAGATGCGTAAGCTTAGGCTTTTCACCTTATATTTTTGAATCACTTATTGATCCAAAGGAAATTACAAGATCAAGTACAACTAAGCTTGCAACACTATTCAATATTCCATATTTAATATTTACTTTCTCAACTATGTTTCTGGGAAATATAAGTGCAATTATTGCATGGTCCTATAGAACAAAAGAACAATATTTAATAAGCAAAAAAGAAGAAGAGCTTAATAGGTCTCAAAATAATAATGATAAAAGAATAATTGACCTAGAGCATTCTTATAAAAAGCTTGAGTGCTATAACAGACTCTATGGAAGTACAAAAAGACTTGCAGTGCTTGGAGGTATAGCACTACCAACCATGCATGGCATAAAACGGTTTGCAGAAGGATGGGATTATTTAATAAGAGGAAGGATGTCATTAAAAGAATTTTTTAGCCAACCATTTCTTGCAATAAGCAGAACAATAAGTTTAGTTATTGGAATTCCAGAAGCATTTGCAAAAGGCTATGACAGCTTTGCAAGAATTGCACAGGAAAGAGATCACTTAAAGGCAGCTCTTCCTAGAATACTTTGCAGACCGCTTGATATTTATGGAAAAATCTTTGATAAGTATGCATCAAGCAAATCAAACAATTTTTTAAAAGCAAGCAGAAATTTAGCAGAGATTATATTTCATACATTAAGTCCAGTATCAAATGCTGCATTTATTGCACCAATATTACATCAACCTGCTTATAACAAAGATGTGCAAGGTAGTATTCCATTTTTACTGGATCGGGCCATAGGAACTTATGGAAAACTAGGGCTTTATTTATTTACTATCCCTTATGCTTTTATTTCCAGGCTTCCACAAACAATATTCCAAAGTATATATTTTGCAAGATATTACTATGGAAGGGAAGTAAAAAAAGAAAGCACTGAAGCAATAAAAATATCAGTTGATAAGATGCAAAATTCTATTTGTAATTTTACCCCTATTAAATACATTTCAAGTAAAGCAAATGCTTTGATTGAATACCTTGTACCTAGTTATAATGATTTGGATCATAAATTTAATCTTCCAAGCTTTGCCACAATTCAAATTAG
>JACOTS010000047.1 GCA_016178265.1 Candidatus Melainabacteria bacterium | reverse complement strand
TAATAAACTCATCCGCTCCTTATCCCCAACAGGCGGCGCTCCTGTTATTTCTATCTCTACTCCAGATGAAAATGCTTTCTTTAATATAAGTGACATCGTTACTCAAGGGACTGTTACCTTCTCTGCCGGCGTTAAAGCTTTCAAAATTAATGACCTCGATACCATGCTTTCTCAATCCACTACTGACCCTACTTCCTTTTCCTTCAACAAAACTCTTACCCTCATGGACGGCTCTCATTCCATAAACTTCTTCGCTAAAGATAAACTATTACGCTCTTCTACTGTAACCAGAACTGTTACTGTCGATACTTTACCACCAGAAATCAATGCAAATCTTACACTTACAACAGATCAAAAAATTAGCGTTTCAGCAATCATCAATGGAACTGGCACAAATATTGAAAATATCTCAATTAATGATGCTGTTACTGAATTTACTCCAGCCGCTATTGTTGAAGTTACTACTATTACAGATTCAACTCCAATTAAAATTAGCGCAAAAGACAAAGCAGGCAATGAAATAACACAGGAATTTAACTTATTAGATAACATACCACCAACAATTACTCTAAAAGCACCAAAAGATTCTTTCTACTACAACAATAGAAAAATTATGGTCATTGCCACAATAGAAGACGATATAGGAATAAAAAAGATATTTGTAGATAATGAAGAAATAGAAATAAATAATGAGATAGAAGATTTCAAGAAATTTGATTTTATAAAAGATAAAATCTTTGAAACAGATGGGAAATTTGATATAAAAATTACAGCTTTAGATACAACAAATAATACAACTGAAAAACAAGTATCAATCTCAATTGATACAGTTAATCCCATCCTTGAGCTTGAAACAACTCAGGAATCTGATGGTAGGTATACTGTAAAAGGTATTGCAGATGGTACTGGTTCCAATGTAGCCATAATTAAAATTAATGAAGAAGCTCTGGAGTTTACACCAGCTCAAAGTATTACATTTGAAAAAACCAATGTAAGTACCTTACCTATTCAGATTTCAATTACTGATGATGCAGGCAATGAAATTAAAAAAGAAATAAGTGCAAAGAAACTAGATACAACCCCTCCAATAATTACTATTACTTCTCCACAAAACGGTGTTGTAATTCAAGGACCAAATCCAACAATAACAGTTACTTATACAGTTGAAGACGATGCTGGTATAAAACTAGTTACTTTTAATGGTAGGCCATCAAATTCCATACCAAGTTCTTTATTTACTAGAGAGAAAATATTTAGAAAAATAAATCTTCCGTGGAAACAGCAAACACAAGACAATAACCAGAAAATCACTATAAAATACCTAGTAGGCAGTCAATACTCAGAAAGCATCTTCTTATTTGCAGGAGAAAATCAAATTGCAATTGAAGCTACTGACATCAATGACAATAAGTCAACCGAGATACTTCGAGCAACATATATACCACCTCCTCCTAAAAAAGGCGGTGGTGCTGGCGGAGGCGGTGGTGGTGGCGGAGCTGCTGGTGGCGGCAGTGTTATTACTCTTCCTCCTATTATAACTAACCCAAATGAAGCCATTATTGAAGGTTTAGGAGAAGCAATTTCTGAAGATGAAGAATTTCCAGATACTATAGAAGTAGCAAATCCACCATTTATTAAAGAAGGTGCTAAAGCTGATATTGCACTAATACCGGATATTGAAGGATTAGCATTTGAACGTCTTGCCAATAACTTAATACCAATTCCACAAGGTTGTTCATTTGCAACAGTTGTCACCACTGATGAAACCATTGAGGTTGATGATAAAGACGTAGGCAGAAAATTTGCAACAATATTTTCAGATTCTACCGGAAGAGCATTCTTCGCAGGGTTTGCATTCTTTTCAACAGATAAAGCTTCATTACTAGAAGATAAACAACCATCATTTATAGATAAAAATGGTACCACTCTTAGTTTAGTAACCACCGTTGTGGTACCTATTGAAGCTGCAGAAGGTGAAGGTAAAATCACGGTTTTAAATAATGAATTTCCTTTAGTCACAGCCAGTTTATTTGTTACTAAAGAATTAGAGGTATCAACAAAAACCCACATAGTTGAAAAGCCCCAAATAACTAAAGTCAAAGCATTTATTATAAAGAAGAATAATAAAAACATAAAATTAAATTTGCTGTTAAAAGCTAAAAATATATTAAGAAATTTTGCAATAATAAATGATGAACCTACAAATTTACGTGCAAAAAGTGATCCATTTACTTCATTCTCATTCGTGCCAGATGAAGGACTAAATATTAAAAGATTTACACTAAAGAAAGGGCTTAAGGTTATATCAGAAGTCGAAAGTGATATTAAACCTGGAATCAAATTGTTTAATATAATCACTCCAAAGTGTGCAGATATAGGAGCATTGCTTATTCCTGAAGATATAAAAAGCGGCAAGATTGAGGTATCTAATGATCCAGAAAGACTTTTACTAATTGAGATTTTTGGAAGAAAAATAGAAGACTAGATAGAGTGTCCCAAATCTTTTGAAAAATTATTTTTTATATTCTTCCATTCAGATGGGGCGTATGTTTTTAAAGTTAGCGCATGTATTTCATTGGATTTCATTTCTTGATCTAAAATAGAATAAATCATTTTATGTTTCTCAACCAGCGTTTTTCCTTCAAAATCAGGTGAAACCAATATGATTTGAATATGATCACCGCCTCTTAGATCGTTGACTTCAATAAGGTCAACCTTCATGCCATCTTTTATCTTTCTCTCAATTTCTTTCAACGCAATCATGTTCTATATCCTGGTAATCTCTTTCCAACAAATGCCATTAAATTATCATATTGCATATATGGATTTGTTTTCTTTTGATTCTCAAGTGTATCATGTTTTTTATCAGCATAGTTGTGCCCTGGAAATACAATTGTTTTATTATCCATTTTCATCAATTTATTAGTAATTGTGTCAAACATTTGTTCAACATTACCACCAGGCAAATCACATCTGCCACAGCCATTAATAAACAAAGTATCTCCAGCTACCAAATTGTTTTTTAGTAAAAAACATTGAGAACCAGGTGTATGTCCTGGAGTATGGATCAATTGAACCTCCACATCACCAAGCTTTACCACATCACCAGAATTAACTGTTCGAACATTTTCTTTCCCCCATTTAAATTTAAAAAAATCAGCTTCATGTTTATTAATGTAAACTGGAATATCCAAAGTTTTTAGTAGTTCTTCAACTCCATTAGTATGATCAAAATGTCCATGAGTAACAAGAGCTGCTCTAATAATTACATTTTCTTTTTTTGCTTCTTTTAATATTAACGGCACATCCCAAGCCGGATCAATCACTGCAACTTCTTTGGTCTGACTGTCCCCGATTAAATATATAAAATTCTCCATTGGACCAATTTCCATTTGTTTTAAATATAAATTATTCATTTAATTTCATCCCTCAAATAACCCTTCTACTACAAAATTTACCATCTTAACCAAGTACATTAAATAAAATTAATTAAAACAAGCAAGATCAAAAAGAAAATACAAATTCAACAATTTTATACATGATATAATCTTCGGCTAAGTTCAAATTATACTTAAGGAATAAATCTAGAACAATGATTGCACCTGCAAGTAGTCCTACTACAGTTACAGCACCTCTTATCTACAGGCTACGTGGATTGAGTACTCCATATAAAAAAGCAAAATTCCCACTTGTTCCAATAAGAAAATTTTTGTTAATTGGATCTCACAAAGAATGCGATGTAAGCATTGGCAAATTAACTTTCTTTTCTACCCCTAAAGAACAACATCATATAGCTTCTATACATGGTGGACTTTTTTTTGGAGATAATTCAAATCCAAACGAGATAGAGTATTTAGATTTTGATGCAAAGTCAATTCTAGGACAAGGGTATACTACTGAAATTAATGGTAACCAATTAACCCCACGCACAAAATATAAACTACATGATGGCGATCATATTAAAATAGGGGATTTGGAATTTCAATTTGAACAAATCAGAGGAATAGGAATTACTATTCTAAAAAAAGCATTAGTTTCTATAAGACAAACCCCAAGATTATTAAAAAGAGTAGCTGCTTCAATATTGCCATAAAAAATGGGCGATCCGTGACTCGAACACGGGACCCCACGCTTATCAAGCGTGTGCTCTAACCAACTGAGCTAATCGCCCTGATTCATAACACTTGATTATTATACCTTGATTAGCACAAAAATATTATTACACTCATATATACAATAAAATCTTATTTCTTTCGGACAAATAGCTTAAAGTATCCATCTTGCTCAATTTGCTCAATTATTTTATGTCCTTCCTCAAGAACACTTTGTGAAACACTTTCAATTGCCTCTCCAGGATCAAGCCAAACTTCAAGCATTTGTCCACTATTCATTTCATCGAGTTTGATTTTTGTTTTTACAAAATTTATTGGACATTCAATGCCACGAAGATCTAATAAAACATTTGACATATCTTGCTTCATGTTTTATGACTCAGTTTTAGAAAAACATTTATTAATAACACATAAGTCCGGAAGCGGACATTCACTTTTATCTTTCATTTTTACCCACTCTTTTTTAAAACAATCACGTCCTTGCACATAGCCATAAATAAAATCATACATACTCTCCAAATCATAACCATGCATCTTGGCTAGGCACGAAAGACAATACTGCTCTTCTGCATAACCCAGCGCAAGGCTCATAGTATAAGCTCTTCTGCATATAGCTTTGCCACAAGTTGGGCATGGAAAAGGGAAATCCATAATTACACTGCTTGCTCTACGCTATAAGCGTATGCTTTATAAATTGTAACTTAAAATTACCCTTATAACTTTATTTGCCCTTATCTTTAGCAGATTCTTCTTTTTTGCCAGCTTCTGGTTTTCCTTCAGCAGGTGCTGCTGCTTCACCTTCGGCTGGTACTGCTGCGCCTTCAACAGCAAGAGCTTCTTCAACAGGAACTTCTTCTTCAACTTTATGTTCTTTAGGTATTTCTACTTTCACCAATATTTCATCAGGATGTTGCAATAAATTAACTGCACTGCTTACTTTTAAATCTTTAATATGAATTGATTGTCCAATTTCTTTTATTTCTTCAAGATTAACTTCTATAGAATCTGGAATATCTTGAGGTAAACATTGAATTTCAACTTCATTATGAGAAACAACTAATACTCCTCCAGCTACTACTGCTTCAGAATGCCCAATAAAGTTTAATGATACTTTTACTTTAACTTTTTCATCACTTCTGATCTTAAGAAACTCTATATTTAAAAACTTATCTTTTACAGGATCCATTTGAACATCTTTAATAAGTACAGTACAGTTATCATCGCCTTCTATCTCTAATTGATTCAAAGCAGAATAAGCTTTATGCGGAATCTTAGCAAACGCTCTAGCATTAATTTGAATAGATTTTGATTCAAAACCATGTCCGTATAAAGTAGCTGGTATAAAACCTTCTCTTCTAATTGCATTTGGTTTTTTATCCTCACGGGGTTTAGCTTTAATTGTTAATTGTCTTGCCATATGCAAATTATCTTACCACACTAAGAACCTTATCTATACACTTATCTTGACTGGCTTGTGACCAATAAAATATGCTGCTCCAAGCTGATTAATATCATCTTTTGTAATTACTGCAAGAGGGACATTTGGTAAAAAACCTTGTGGTTTTCTTTTAGCTTGAAAAATATGTAAAAAGCGAGATCTCTTGCCAAGAATAAAAGGTAAATCATGCTTTGTTGTTCCTCCTAAATAAATACCACCTGTTGCTTTTTCTTTAACCGCTAAGTTAGATGCCTCTTGTGCCAAAACATCTGTATAGATGTTCATAGCATTCATACTAAGCTGGTGTGTTCCGGTTCTTGCTTGCTTTGCAATTTTTGTTGCTAACACTTCAGTACTCATTCCTTGATCAAACCCTAGCCCTTCGTCATACTCTTCACCATTTAACTTGGCTAAAAAATAAGCAATATCAACCAATCCTTGACCTGATAAAACATCTTCATAAGTTACTTTACCTTCACCATAAAGTTCTTCCAGATAACTTAAAAGAGCTTTTTGTTCTTCCCCTTTGGGTGCAAAATCTGAATGACCACCTTCAGATGGTCTTGGGTATTTTCTTTCTATAATCCGTCCTTCTCCCAGGCCAGTTCCCGGTGCAATTATTGCCTCATCACCTAAAAAATCTGGTTTTCCTTTTTGCAAAACCTCAACATCACTTGCTTTCAGTCCACTAACTATTCCCCATGAAGTTGCTTCCAGGTCATTTAGCCCACCTACCTTCACCCCAAATTCTTGAGCCAATTCATTTAAGTCAATTTCTTTCCATCCAGCATGATTGGTAAGTTTTACTTTACTTCCATCTAATGGTCCTGCAATTCCAAATCCCATGCCAGTAATTCTATTTCTTACACCAATGCTTTCTGCAATCTCCATGACTTCAACTAAAGCATCTTTAAGACTTGGATAATCATTTGCCTTCAAAGATGTAGTAAAGGCTTGTGCCCCTTCTACATTCTCATGTCTTAAAGGATATGCAGCAGCTCTTACATTCGTTCCACCAACATCTACACCAAGATAGAGCTGGTTTCGAACAGCCCTTTTTGAAGGTGATTCAATTACTATGCCCATGAAAATTCTCCAATTAAACTCAAATCATTATTGCTCAAACAATTAAAACATAACGATGCCTGAAAACAAACTATTGTTAGTTATACAGGAGCTGCAATATGTATAGTCTGCATTCTTAAATAATTTGCACAACCATATAATGGTAATTTGTCATTCAAAATTACTTTAACAGGCATCTGAGCCACCATAACAGAAAGCCTACCTTTATTAGTAAAAGACTGCATAAAAGCCCCTTCTTTCATTTTAGTTAATATCTTTGGAGCAATACCGCCACCTATGTATACTCCACCTGTAGCAAGGGCTTTTAATGCCAAGTTTCCTGTTTCAGCTCCATAAACCGAGACAAATAATTCTAGCGTTTTTTCGCAACACTCATCTTTTTTCTCCATGGCAAGTTCAGATATGACTGCACTTGGATCTTCATTTTTAAATCTTTCCAAAAGCCAGTGAGGAGTATCCTTAAACTCTGTCTCCGCAAAAAAATCATATACATTGATAAGTCCTGGACCACATAAAATTCTTTCATAGCTTACTCTTCCATATTTATTAATTAAATAATTTAAAAGATCAATCTCTATTTTAGTTCGCGGTGCAAAATCAGTATGTCCTCCTTCAGAAGGAATTGGCTTATAGCTTGTACCATCCCAGACAATTATTGATTCACCAAGTCCTGTTCCTGCACTAAGAAGGCACTTAGTGCCATATTTTTGAGGGTTTCCTTTGTTAAACACATACAAATCTTTTTCTTCCATACTTTCAATTCCATAAGCAGCTGCTTCCAAATCATTTAAAAGAAAAACTTTTTCAGGTTTAATCTTTAAAACTTCTGCTATCTTTTTAGAATCTATAAGCCAAGGTAAGTTAGTTGCTTCACATCTTCCATTTTTAACAGGACCTGCCACACCGAAGCAAGCACTAACAGCCTCGTGTTTTGTTTCTTCTACAACTTCTTTAACAATACTTCGTAAACTATCATAGTTTTTACTAGGATAGCTATTTTCAAATACAGGTTTAAATTTTTTGTCGACTTTTTCCAGTGCAACTATATTAGTTTTTGTCCCACCAATATCACCGACTAAATACATAGACAACTCCCATTAATTAATAGTATACAATGATAAGAACTTCTTACTTACCAAATTGCTCTAAAGAAACAACAGGCAAATAAACACCCACAAGCTCTCTTTTCCACCAATTTCCAGTATTTTTTCTTTCTTCTAAACTAGAAAATTTATAGTTATATAACAAAGCTCTTATGTATCGTGGCGCTTTTTCAGGAAAAGGATTTTTCTCCACTAGCTTAAGAACATCTTGGGAATCTTCGAGCAATTTAACACAAAAATTTACAAACCAAAGGTTTCTTTGAATATTTCCTAATGCTGCAAACCACATTTGCCAGTCTAGTCTAGGTTGATGCGGTGCTACAAAAGGTGGTGGCTTAGATAAATCTCCTGCTTTAAATTTAAATTCATATTCATCCCAATGAATACCATCGTTACTACCCTCTACAATCACCTCAGGTCTTGTCCTTGTCATAACTGCAAATAATCCATAACTATTTATTATTCTAAATTGATAAATTGAATAATATAAATTTCCAAGAGGTTTAATTATTGGATCATTAAGTCCTAGAATTCGAAACAAAAGAAAAGAATTAATTACAACTACAAACGACACAAATGCCAAAATTAATTTCTTATTCCAGAAAGATTTTACCCGCACTAAAGCATTCATTCCAGATTTTAAATGAGGAAGAATTAAACACCAAAAATAATCATCTAAAAGCAACAAGCTCAAAGCAATGGTTAATAAATTAAAGAAACAATAATTGCCAGTTATTAGTATTAAAATTTGAAATAATATTAACGATAGACATCCTATACGTCTAAGTAATGGAAAAGCAAAAATAAAAAAAGGAACAACAAGTTCAATAAGAAACATTGTTATACATGATATTTTATGAAACCAAAATGGAAAATGGTGTACGTAGTAAGCAATAATGTTTGAAATAGGTTGTGTTTCATAATGATAAGTCAGTGCTGTTAAATTCCCCCAGACATAATCACCACTTAGTATCTTCACCAAACCAGAAAAAAATACAAGCTTAAATAAAAGGAGCTTAAATAAAAACAAAACATACTTATTTGATTGAAAAAGTTGATTAAATCCTAAATTGAATACAAAAGGAAGTGAAAATATAGTTAGAAATCCTGTTTCAATTAATAAATTATCCCACTGAAACCCTAAAAACACTTGACATACCGTAGCAAGCGAAACATACAAAATAACCAGTGCCATAATTGAAAACAAATTAAATATTCCAATAAAAAATAGAATTGAAAACAAAACCCCAAACCCACACAACAAATGAAGAGTTAAATCAGAGATATGAAACCACATTAGTGTTGGAAACTTTATATAAAAATCATCAGGGAACTCTTCTTCTGCAAAACTCAAGTATTCAGCTGCAGGCAAAATACCATTACTTCCTACAAGACCAATAATTTGAACCCATAGAGATACAAAAGCAATTAAAAAAATTATTGCTAGTAATCTTACAAACAACCAATGTGAAAGTAAGAATGAATTCTTAGACTCTTCACTCATAAGTAATTATTTTTTTGCTAATGCTCTTTTATTTGCTGCATATTCCAACATAATTTTTTCAGCTTTTTGAATATCTTCTTCAGAAATATCCCAGAATTTTTTATTTTTTACCAGAGAATGAACTTTAGTAAATAATTCATGGTCAATAAATGGTTTTATATTGCCGCTTTGATACTCTCTCTCCTTTTCTTCATACAGTCCCAAAAAGGTTTTATCTCTAAACCAAGATTCTCTATTATGCTCTTCAAGTTTTTTTAACAAAGAAGGTGTAATATCTCTTTGAACAAACTCAAAGAAAGTTCCACTAGGTTGACCACCAGGCAGATACCACTCACCACTAAACACCTGAATCAAATCATCATCTTCATCTTTCATTATAGGAGTTATAAAATTAACACCTCTATTAAGAGCATAATCATGAAATGAAATTAAATCATTTGTTCGAAGCGCAATATGCATCCACAATGCAGCTGCACTATGGTCTTTTAAATTTTTTCTTACATGAGATGGTTTATCAAGTGGTTCAGACGGTTGAATCATTGCAATCATAGTATTATGTAAAACTCCCTTATTGCCTTCGTGTTGACCAATACGAACAGCATATGTCATCGATTCTTCCCCTACATTTTTATCCCACTCAACTCTTTTTTCATAAATCACATCTTCTTTAGAAACACCAAAAATAATTCTAAAAAACAAATATGCAGCAGCATACATATCAGGTTCTGCATGCATTGCCATATGATCTACCTGAAAATTTAAAAATGGATGTTGTTTACTTGGCATAACTTTTCTCTCCTTCTTACCAAATCAACTCTTCACAGCACTTGCTGCTTTGTGCCAGCTTAAAGCATATTCCTTATCCCTATATTTATATCCGATTTCTGTCATTGTCAAACTTTCAAAAAATGTATCTAACATGACAGCTAACTGCTCATTTAACTTTCCACGCATTTTAGTAGATCTCTTTGCTGAATCACCATGAGGACTATGAGGCAATGAACCTGGATGAAATGTAATAGAAGCTTCTGTAATCACTCCTTCTCTTGCACCATATTTTTCACTGGCAAAAAACATTACTTCATCGGAATCCACATTATAGTGAGCATAAGGAGCTGCAATATCTTTTGGATGCCACCCTTCTATTTGAGTAATAAATGAACATATAGAAAACCCATAAGTATTACCATCTCCGGATTGAAAAGTTTGTCTAGTAGGAGGAGCAGTATGAATTTCCCTAACTAAGCAGTGATGATTATTTATATCAAATGCAAATGGATAAAGTGATCCTTCCCATCCAACAACATCAAATGGATGATGACTTAACGTAAGAGTAGATAGATTTCCATCGTTATGTTTAACATTAATTTCAAAATCACCTTTTTGATCAATAGGTTCAGCTAACTCTGGCACTTCAATCTCAGTTTCTACAATAGGGGCCATTAAAGTTGCTTGTCCTTCTTTATTCATATAATGCGGCGGAAAAATAATTGGAAATCTTGATTCAATGATAAGAAAAAATGCATCCTTAGAACTAAGTTCAATGCTATAAGTGGTTCCTTTGGGAATTATTAAATAGTGATTTTTCTTTACTTTTAAATTTCCATATTCAGTCTTTAAAATTCCTTCTCCTTCATGCACAAAATACAATTCATGCTTCTCACCATTTCTAAAAAATATTTTTTCTTGCATGCTCTCAGAAGGTTTTGAAACAGAAATTATAGTATTTAAACCAAACAAAAGCGGTCTGCGTCCACTTATAACATCACCTTCATATGGCATATCCTTTGTGAGGATATGATAAGGTTGTAAAATATTTTCTCCTGTAGGCAAAGGTATTAATGAAAGATTGCTTTTTTTAGGTGGCTTGCTTTGTTCTGTAGGATAAGACCTGAGATGAATTTTTCTGGAATAAGCCCCATTAAAACCATAACTTCCGTGAATTTCTTCAAGAGAAAATACACCAGCCTTAGCATAAAACTCTGTATGTGGTGTTCTTGGTAATGTACCTCTTTTTGTGATCATTGCCATTGCTATTTATAACGCTCCTCACTCTAATCATTTAGTCGCTGATGCTCTCTTATAGTCTAACTCTTTATACTTACTTGGTACACCAACCCTATTACGTAAAACCCCAAGCTTTGGTACTTCAAGCTCAATTAAATCTCCAGGCTGAATCCATTTGTTCAAATCAAGCCCACATCCTTTATAAAAGGTGCCAGATCCTAATATATCTCCCGGATAAATATTTTCTTCTTGTGAAACATGCGAAATCATAAGAGGAAATCCCCAGTATTGATCTTTAAAATGTCCACTAGACCAAATTTCATTATTTACTTTTACAGTAAGTGCAAAGTCTTTCTTAGGATCAACCTCATCCTTTGTTACTAAATACGGTCCAAAGACATTTGCAAAATCTTTTCCTTTTGTAGGACCCATACGCAGTGCCATTTCTTTTTTCTGCACATCCCTTGCAGAAACATCATTAAAAATCATATAACCAAATATATAATTAGAAGCCTCTTCAATCGATAGATTTTTTCCATGTTTTCCAACAACACATGCAATTTCACATTCAAAATCTAGTTTTTTTGTATACAAAGGCCATGGAATCTCATCTTCTGGTCCTAATATCTCCCTATGATTACCCGTATAATATGCAGGTACTTCATACCATTCACTGGGAAGTTTCTCATTCCTTCTTTCAGCACCAGCTTTTGCATGATCTTCAAATGCAAAAAAGTCTTTTAGAGATGGAGGATTTAAGAGCGGTGTCAATAATTTCACTTCATCCAATGATAAAAGTGAATCATGTTTAGGATTTTTAACTACAGTATGTGCAAGCTCAAGCATTTTTTCACCACCACTTATAAAACTCAACATATCATTTGGAATAGCACCATCAGAAGCTTTATTTAAATTCATGATTCTATTATCTAAGACAACCCCTATAGAACTGTCTTGCCTTACATCAGTTGTAAAAGTAACAAATCTCATTAAATATTGATTGTATCAGATATATCTTTATAGCTCATCATTCTTTTGATAAAGTGTAGATAAGTTGCTACAAGCTAACTTTTTACAGTTGTTTTTTGTAAACAATCTTGAATTGTACTAACAAAGTCTTTTATATCATCTTCTGTAGTATCAAATGCTGTCATCAAGCGAACTTCAGAATTTTCTTCATTCCATATATAAAAGTAATACTTTTCCTGTAACACAGGAATTAATTTTTTAGGCATAATTACAAATACTGCATTTGCTTCAACATTTTGTGTAATTTTAATCTCTGGTATACCGCCTAGTTCTCTAGCTAAAAGGGTTGCCATTTTATTTGCATGTTTTGCATTATCTAACCACAAATTATTACTTAATAATGCCTCAAATTGACAAGAAATAAACCTCATTTTTGATGCAAGTTGCATTCCTTGTTTTCTTATATATTTAAAATCTTTAGCATACTCAGGATGAAAAAACACAATTGCATCCCCAAACATAATTCCATTTTTTGTGCCGCCAAAAGAAAGTACATCTACTCCTGCATCTAATGTTAATTCTTTCATTGTGACATTTAAGCTGGCTGCTGCATTTGCAAGCCTAGCACCATCCATATGGAGAAACATTCCATTTTTATGTGCGTAATCAGCAATTCTTCTTATTTCAAGAGAAGTATACACAGTACCATATTCAGTAGACTGTGTAATAGAAATTACTTTGGGCTGAGCATAGTGATGATCACCAACGCGAATCACATGCTTTTTAATACCTTCTATATTAATCTTCCCATCACTTGTAGGCACTGTTAACAATCTGCAACCTATAAATTTTTGAGGGGCTGCACACTCATCAGTATTAATATGAGCCACATCTGCACAAATAATAGAACTGTAAGAACTAGTAATCCCAGCAAGTCCTATAACGTTAGCTGCCGTACCATTAAACACAAAGTAAACATCTATATTGCCACCAAAATGTTCTTTAAATTTTAATTCTGCTTTTTTAGTAAATTCATCATAGCCGTAAGCTTTAGCATGATTTTTATTAGCAGCTATAACAGATTCAACTACTTTTGGATGAGCACCAGATGCATTATCACTTGCAAAACTTTTAAACATTTGTTACTACCTAGCCACCTGCTCGCTCATAACTCGCTTCGCAGGCTTTCCACTATATCTTAATTAGCTACCTTGCTACAAAGATATTTAGATTTTACCAAATAAATTGGATAAAATCTTTCCTCGCAAGTCATTTTGTCTGGTCTTCTAACGTTAGCTAGGCAATAACAAATATTCGTATACATTCTAGAATGAATTGACAAAATTATCCAGTCTGTTAATGTAATTGTTCTTTTCATCCTCTGAAAGAAATGATGCCAGGAAGGAATTCTTAGCTAACGTATAAATATCATCCTTTGAAAGTTGCAGTGCTTCACATACTGCAAGATAGTTTTCAGCCACATAACCACCAAAATAAGCCGGATCATCAGAATTAACAGTAACGATAAGACCAGCTTTCATTAATTCCTTTATATTATGACTTTTCATATCATTAAAAACTGCAAGTTTTATATTAGAAAGCGGACATACTGTAAGAGGAATTTGTCTAGTTATTAACTCACAAATTAAATTTAAATCTTCAAGGCACCTAACCCCATGATCAATTCTTTTAATTCTTAACTTCTCAATTGCTTCCCAAATATATTCTGGTGGACCCTCTTCTCCTGCATGAGCAACAGATACATATCCTAAATCAGAAGCAGCTTTAAAAACATTTAAAAACTTAGACGGAGGGTTGCCTAACTCAGAGGAATCAAGTCCTACAGCATGTATTAAATTTTTAAAAGGTTTTGCCTCTTCTAAAATTTCAAATGCTGACTCTTCACTTAAATGTCTTAAAAAACACATTATAAGTTTTGTTGATACTTTATATTTTTCTCTGCCAATATCAAGAGCTTTATTTATTCCAGAAATTACTGTGTCAAAAGATACACCTCGTTCAGTGTGAGTTTGAGGATCAAAAAATATTTCAGCGTGTAATACGTTCTGTTCATTTAATTTTTGAAGATATGACAAGGTCATATCAAAAAAATCTTGCTCAGTAATTAAAACATTAGCTCCTTCATAGTAAATATCAAGAAAGGATTGAAGATTATGAAACTGATATGCTTCTTTCACTTCATCAATTGTTTTATATTTTAGTGCAACATTATTACGTTTTGCTAAATCAAACATTAGTTTTGGTTCTAACGTTCCTTCAATGTGAACATGCAACTCTGCCTTAGGAATGCCATGTATAAACCTATGTAAAGGATCTTTAATATTTAAAAAAATACTTTCTTGAGCACTTAAAGCCTCATCCATTAATTTGCTCCTGT
>JACOTS010000046.1 GCA_016178265.1 Candidatus Melainabacteria bacterium | reverse complement strand
GTGAATCAAGAGGGGCTAGCAGCTGTAGTGATTCACCAAATTCATGTCCTGCTGGTGAGCAGTGTTATCCTCGTACTGATGGTCCTGATGGTTGTAGGTGTGCTCCTCCACCCTGTGACAAATGTGATGATGAAAAACCTGTAGGTTTTAAAAAATGTTCTGATGATGGTTCTTCTGTAAAACAATGTAAAAGACATGAGTTTTATCATGAACAATGTAGTTATCAAGACATAGATCTATGTAACTATAACCAATTTTGTGAGGATGCACTATGTAAGGATAAATGTACAGAGTGTTCTGGACGCCCTTTAGAATCGACATTTTGTAGCTTTGGTAATGTAGTAAAAAAGTGTAAAAACGATAACAATGATGATCTTTGCGAGGAACCAACTATTGAGGAATGTGGAGCAGATAAAACCTGTGTTCAAACTAGTGAAACCACTGCTGAGTGTGTACCAAAGTGTGGCAATAGTCAACAAGATAGTGGAGAAACCTGTGATTCATCTGCAGAACCTAGTGGTTGTGGAGATAATGAAAGTTGTAATGATGATTGTTCTGGTTGTACTACTACTACTACTGATTCTGTTGATTATTCCAATTCAGCGCCTGGATTATAGCTAATTAGAATTTAGCTAGCTTGTGTGTTTACTACATGCTCATTCATAAAATTTGATTCCAGCTCTAGGCTATGAGGCTCATATTTTACTGCTTCTAAATTTTGTTTTTTACCAATTGGATTACCAAAGATTCCTAAGATAGTAGAACCAATACCTGCTAAAAATAAAAGCAAGCCTGGGTAAGCAGGCTTTCCATCACCAACAGAAACAAAACTAGTTAATAAACCAACCACTGAAGAAATAATTCCACCTACTGTAAGCGGGGTGGATTTTTTTATTATTCCTGGATGAGTTTCTTCTGCCCATTTATTTACTTCTACTTTATTCCATGTTCTATCAATCGGATAGCCCATTGGTTTCCAAAGCAGGCTCATTCCGTTGTTGTATGGATGTGTAGTAGCAGTAGATACTTGCATTTTTTATAACTTCTTAGTAATTGATTTACATTTTACGAAATACACGAGTAAATTCAATGGGATTTGTATTATTCTTAAAATTTGTTTGCTTTGTTAAGAATGTAAAAGGTTTGTAAGAAAGGTTAAGTTCTAAGCTCTATCCCTTGTTTTATTCTTTTTGCAGCAAAATTGCCAGCAGCTTCTCCCATAGCTATACAATTTGCTTGAATTCTTGCGGAGCCCTGAGCTTCAAATGTAGCTGAAAGACAACGTCCCACTACAATTAAGTTTTTAACTTCATTTTCTTTTGGAAGAAGCGATCTTAAAGGGATTTGATAATAATCACCTACTTTAGGAGCTTTGAGGTTTGAGGTTTGAGCTTTGAGTTTCAGTGAATGGATGTCAATAGGCCAGTTAGAATCAGCAATTGCATCTTCAAATTTTCCCCCGGATACTACATCTTCTTTTGTAAGCACATACTGTCCGATTAGTCTTCTACTTTCTCTTATGCCAACTAAAGGTGCAATTTGACAGATGTAAGATTTTCTAAATCCAGGCAGATATTTTTTACAAAACTTACTTATTCTTTTTATCATTTGCCTGCCTTGAATAAGTACGTAAGAAATATCTTCTGCTTTTAAAGGATCCAGTGTGTTACGCTCGGGATTGCTTCGCTCACTGTGTTCGCTCGCAATGACACTATGAATCCTTGGACAATTAAATGCTATTAGATCATAAGCTCCAGGTACAGAAAAAATCTGAAAGTAGTTTGCATCTTCTTTTGTTAAGTCACCATTTTTTATAGCATCTTCAAAAAAAGGTCTTAGTGTCCAATCCTTTTCATATGTAAATGCACTGGTTAATAAAATATCCCCGTTATTTAATCTATAAACAGGTGAATCATCAGAGTGATCATTTTCTTCAAGCCATTTAGCAAAATCATTTATATCAACCCCGCTCATCATAAAACGAAGTGACATGGCTTGGTGTTCATTTGATTCAAAACTTACTCCTGAAAGCCTCATTAAATCACCATCACCCGTAGCATCAATAAACTCTTTTGCTTTTATAGATGAAAACCCTTCTTTATTAAAGATGATTATTTCGTTTAATATGTTATTTTCTTTTTTTACATAGGTAATTTGAGTATCAAATAAAAGTTTTACCCCCGATTCGGTACATATTTCATCAAGTATTATTTTGTATATTTCGGGATTAAACCAACCGGGATTGCCATCTTCAAATGTTGCTCCACCGTCTGCTTTGACTATGCGATCACAAATTTCTATAAAAATGCCTTTTGTAAGAATGTTCTTTGCATCAAGTGCATTTTTCATCATTGGTGTAACAAGTCCGCCTGTTGCCATGCCGCCCAGGAAAGTATTTTTTTCTACAAGGATTGTTTTTGCACCAGCTCTACTTGCACTTACTGCAGCTGCAACTCCGGCAACTCCACCCCCGACAACTAAAACATTACATGACTCTAATTCTTTGTAATTTATTTCTGTTTTCATTTAGTTTATATTGAACACCTTTTTTGTATTTTCAGAAGTTATCTGTCCCACTTCTTCGACATTTAAGTTTTTAATTTTAGCTAATTCTTCAGCAACATATTTTACAAATTTTGGTTCATTTCTTTTTCCTCGAAATGGGATAGGTGTAAGAAATGGGGAATCAGTCTCAATTAGAGTTTTCTCTAATGGGATTTCCTGTGCAACTTCTTTTAAATCCTTTGCATTTTTAAATGTTAAAATACCTGACCATGAAATATAAAAACCAAGCTTTAGTGCTTCCTTTGCATTGTCTAATGATCCTGTAAAACAATGAAACACTCCTGGAATTTCTGTCTTTTCTTCCTTTAATATTTGAAGGGCTTCATTAAAAGCATCTCTGCAGTGGATTATAAGAGGTAAAGAACATTCCTTTGAAATTTTGATTTGTTCTCTGAAAACCTTAAGCTGTATTTCTTTTGGGCTGTAATTATAAAAGAAATCTAAACCTGTTTCACCAATTGCTATGACTTTTTCTTTTTTAGAATGTTCTAAAATAGTGATTTTGCTCACATCATCCCAAAGGCTAGCTTCATGAGGATGTATACCTACGCTAGAATATAAGTTGTTGTATTTCTCTGTGAGAACGAGGTTTTGTTTTATTTCATCCAGATTGTCACAGGATTGTATGATGTGAGTTATTTCAGAAGAGAAAGCCTCATTAATAACTTTATCCCTATCGTTTTGAAATGGCTCAAGTACCAGATGTGCATGTGAATCAATGAAACTCATGATGAAAAATATTTCCTCATATTTATTTGGAAGAAAAACAATCCTTGGTCTTGCACTTGGACTTGTGCTTGCATTAATTGTACTAAATATAGACAGAAAACTATGGCTTCCTTTAGAACTTGAGACGATAAAAGGCAGAAACAATTCTGTTTTCACAAAAATCACCAAGCCAGATACAAGCAACATAGTCCTGATTCTTTTTGATGATAGAACCAAATTTTTACTTAGACGAAATGGACTTCCAATAAAAGATTTTGAAAAGACAGGCAGAGAATTAATAACAAAAGCCATTAAAAAACTTGAAGCTGCAAAAGTTAAAGCTATAGGTGTAAATCTTAATTTAAGCAATCCTGGAGATGGGGATAAATTACTCTCAGAAGTTATTTCTTCACATGAAAATATTGTTTTAGCAGATTCTATTTATTCAACTTCTTCAATGAAACAAGGGCTAATTTTACAGAGTGCTAAAAATGTAGGATATGGTGAACTGTATGCTGATTATGATAATGTGGTGCACAATATCAAGCTGGTTGAAAGAAATCTTGAAGATAAAACATCCTTTGCTTATGAGGTTTTTAAAGTAGCCCAAAATAAAAAAGAAAAAGCTATAAGACTTACAAATAATATTTACTTGCAATATCCGAAACAAAGGATAGAGCAATATTCTTTTATTGATTTAATTCAGGGAAAAATTCCTAATGAAGCACTAAAAGACAAGGTTGTTTTTATTGGACTTGCTTTAAAAAGTAAGATTTTAACTGATAATCTCTTTGATCCTTTTGGAAATAATGTTTCAGATAGTAAGGTACAGGCAGTTGCAGTATCCAATCTCTTAGATGATTCTTATTTATTTAAAGTAAGCTTAAGCAAATCACTTTTTTTATTTATTTTAAGCAGCATGATATTCGGTGCTCTATTTACTAATTTGCCTGCAGTTAGAGGATTAATTTTAGGCAGTGCACTTATTGCTTTACTTATGATTTTTGGTCAGGTTGCTTACAGCTACATGAGACTGGCAATTGAGGTTGTACCATCCTTTTTAATGTTAACTGGCAATTTGG
>JACOTS010000068.1 GCA_016178265.1 Candidatus Melainabacteria bacterium | reverse complement strand
GCCTAATCGAACTTAGATCAACTTCAAAAGGAACACTTATTATTTCTGTGCTTTTTGATGTAACTTCTTCAGGCATTAAATTATTGGGTCTGAATGTAATAAGAATAGGATTTTTATCATAAAATTTAAGCTGAGCAATAATCTTATTAGAATACATAGACTTTGTAACTTTTATTTCATTATCAGATAGATCCAGATCAACGCAATCCATCACTAGGCCACCGGATGTATGAAAAGAAAGAACAGGAAATAAATCTTGACCAATAAGAGAATTAATTCCAAAAATAAAATCTGGTTTTTGTTCTTTTACAAATTTTGCTAGTACTTGTGCATAGACTTCAGAATTATACTCATTTAGCTTGGAAGCATTTGCTACAAAAGCTTTATCTACTCCGCATAATTCCAAGTCACTCTTTAGTAAATCTTCCTGAATATCAGCTCCAATGACAAATGCAATTAATTTAGAGTTAAATTTATTTGCTGCAAGCCTTGCTGTTTTTAGCACTGGGATAATTGATTTGGTTAATTTTTTGTCTTTATTCAGCTCAGCATAGACCAAAACATCGCCCATAAATTAATACCTTCTTATTCAATACTTATTGCTTTATAAGTCTTATTTCATTATTATATAATCATGGTATTGGAATTTTATTTGTAATATTATGTCAAGCTTATTACTTGGAATAATTGTGACACTTGCTGTAATAGCAATAAATTTTGCTATTTTCTTCTCTTTACCATTGTTAATAAAAAAGATAATAAACGCTAAAAAAGGAAAAGCATCATGAAGATAGTTGTACTCGTTAGACAAACACCAGACACAGAAGCAAAAGTAAAAGTTAATTCTGATGGGAAAACAATTGATCCAAATGGAATTACCTGGATTATAAATCCATACGATGAATTTGCAATAGAAAAGGCTTTAAAAATAAAAGAACAAGTTGGAAGTGGGGAAGTAGTTTTACTTGCCTGCGGACCTACAAGAAGTGAAGAAGCCATTAGGCAAGGACTTGCAATGGGCGCTGACCGTGCAGTATTCATTAAAGATGACAAATTAGAACATATAGATCCTTTTGTTACATCCAAGTTTTTAGCAAATGAGTTGCAAAACATAGAACATGATTTAATACTTTCCGGCAAAAAAGTCATTGATATAGAATCCAGCCAAATACCAATATTTGTAGCAGAAACATTGAAGTTGCCTTTTGTAACTTTTGTCATGAAAATCAATGAAGTAGACTTTGGGAATAAAAAAATAACAGTGGATAGAGAATCTGAAGGTAAACATGAAATAGTAGAAGCAAAGCTCCCTGCCCTCATAACATGCGACAGGGGAGATGATCATCCAAGATATGCTTCAATAACAGGAATCATGAAAGCAAAGAAAAAAGAAATAAAAGAAATATCATTAGACTCAATTGATTTAAATTCATTGGGTTTATCTAAAGAGGATTTAGAAAAAGGGGCAAGAACAGCTATTACCAACATGGAACTTCCACCGGCAAGAAAAGAAGCAAAAATATTTGAAGGAGAAATCCCTGAAAAAGTAGCAGCACTAGTAAAAGCCCTACGAGAAGAAGCTAAGGTAATTTAAAACCTAACTAAACTTAATCCTGCAATTGTTTTTGCATCTCTTATTTCACCATCTTTTACCATTTGCCATGCTTGCTTCAAATCAATTATTTTAACCTCTAAATGTTCATCATCATCAGGCGATGCTTCATCTTCAATCAAATCAGTAGCTTTGAAAAAGTATAAGACTTCACTGGAATACCCTGGGGCAGGATAAACTACACCAAGTGACTCTAAGCTATTTGCAATAAAACCACACTCTTCTTTAAGTTCTCTTTTTGCACCAAAAACAGGATCCTCATTTACATTCAATCTTCCTGCTGGCAGTTCTAAAATGGCACGTCTAATGGAATATCTAAATTGTTTTACCAGCACAACTTTATCAGGAGTTGGTTGTGCAATAATAGTTACCCCGCCATTATGTTGAACCATTTCCCTGACAGCTTCTTTGCCAGAAGGCAAACGAACAGTATCAACCAAAAGATTTAAAATCTTTCCTTTATGAATAATATTGGAATTAATTTGCTCTTCTCTAAAATCTTTGATAACCATAGGTTTTAATATAACACTCCAAACATTTTGAGTATATAAGATAAACTTTAGGATTTCATTATCAAGTGTTTTTACAACATTAATGTCAAAATTTGAGCATTTCTAAAGTTATAGACAAGTTATGATCTCCCACTCTATAAACCAAAGCTCTTTATTGCTTGTGGTAAGTACGTAATTAAATCTTGAGGAAGAAGTGAAAAGACTGTTTTATCTTTAGTCACACACTCAGCTGATTTACCGTGAATATAAACGCCTGTACAGGCAGCAAGATGAGGTTGCAACCCTTGAGCAACTAATCCACCAATAAATCCTGCTAAAACATCTCCTGTACCACCCTTAGCTAGAGCCGAATTAGCAAATGGAGACACAAATAACTTACCATCAGGAGATGCCGTTAAAGTTGCCGGGCCTTTTAAGACTACTATTACTTTTAACTCTTTAGCTATACTAGTAACCAATTCAATTGTGTCTTTTAAAACTTCTTCAACCCTGATATCTAATAACCTAGCCAGCTCTTTAGGATGTGGAGTAATAATTACTTCATTTTTTGCTTTTGCAAGAATTTCTTTATTACCAGATAAAACATTAATCCCATCAGCATCAAGAATTATTGGAATATTAGATTTAGTTATTAAAAGTTCAACCATATATTTAATATGTTCTTCATTTGTCAAACCCGGGCCAATGACTAGTGCAGAAGATTTCAAGCTTTCTTCCAAGATCCTGCTTACATTAAATTCAACATGAGTAATTTCAGGAATATCAGATGTAATTTGATCAAACGCTTCTTTTGGGCTTGATAGAGAAGTAATTCCTGATCCTATTGATGCAGCAGCTTTGCTTGCAAGAAGTGCTGCACCAGGATACTTAGCACTACCGCAGACAAGTAATGTTCTGCCAAAATTTCCTTTATTTGCATCTATATTTCTTTTAGGGAAATTACTTTTCAAAAAGCTATCATCTAATAAAAAGTGATTAGTTTCCGCTTCCGGCAAACCAATATCTATAGTTTTAATTTTGCCTACATACTTTTTTGCCGGATAAACTACCAAACCAATTTTTGCATAGCCAAAAGTCACTGTGATATTTGCTTTAAACGCTACTGTTTCAACAGAACCATTTGCTGAGTTAACTCCTGTTGGTACATCACAAGCAATAGTAGATTTATTAACAGAATTAACCCGGTTTATTATTTCTTCATATAAAGGAGATAGTTTTTTAACAGAACCAGTTCCTAACAGACAGTCAATAATTGTATTTGAGTTGTTTAGAGTACTAAGAAAATCTTTTTCCTGGCCTGTTTGTATTCTAATAATCGATACCTTATCTTTAATTAGGTCATAATTTATTTTAGTATCACTGGAGAGTACAGTATCATTTGACGTTAGTAATAAGATTACCTTTTTCCCCTCTTCATGAAGAAGTCTGGCAGCTACCATTCCATCACCAGCATTATTTCCTTTCCCGCAAAGGATTAAATATGGGTCCGAAAAATCTTTAGCAACATTTGCCAGTGCAGAACCCGCGCGATCCATAAGAACTAATGAGAGATTTGAATCATGGCTTTTAATCCATGTAGATTCAAGATTTCGAATTTCATCGGGAGTAACTAATATTTGCATTTATCTAATCTTTTATTATTTTAAGCACAGGTTTCTGGGAATAATCTATTTCAGCAATGTTCTCGAATATCACTCTATCTCCTATCATGATATTTTGTTTATTAGAAAATCCGCCATTAACTTCAACAACTTCTGTAACTTCTTCTCCTGATGGATAAACTACATCAGTTTGGTTGGGAATTGTATTTTCAGCAATATTTACAATTTCACCTTCCTTAATAAAAATCATATCCAAAGAAATAAATGTATCCTTCATCCAAAACGTTACTTTTTGTGCAGGTCTAAATACAAAAACCATTCCTCTATCTCCATCTAAACTATCTCTATTCATCAGCCCCATGGTTCTTTCTTCAGGTGTATCAGCCACCTCCAAAAAAACTGCAATATTACCGGGAAATTTAATTGCCCCTTCCAATGATAAAGATGGCACAACTGAAAATATCAAGAAAAAAGATAGTACTACAAATATTTTTAAATGCTTCATATGTACTTTATACCACCTTTAGAAATATTTTTTACCATCCAAATTTAGCATAAAACGTTTTTGTATCATTTAGAGTAACCCAATCCAGTAAAGTCATCTGCAAATCCGCATTAGATATTCTTCTTATTTTCCCCGTAGGTTCGACAAAAGCAGAGAGTCCATTGTTTGTCGCTATAATAAAAGGTTTTCTGTTTTCAATTGCTCTGAATACTGCAAAAGCTAAGAATTGTTTCTTTACAAGATTGCTTCTAAACCAGCTAAGATCAGACAAATTAAGAAGCAAATTTGCTCCTTCCATTGTAAGTTCTCTAATTTGTTCCGGGAAAATTAATTCAAAGCAAATATTTATACCAATTTTGCCAATACTTAAGTCTACAGGTAGTTTATTTTTTCCTTGTATAAATCCATCTCCAAGAGCAAAATCAGCAAATCTTTTTAAAGTTTTTGGTAATAACCAATATAATGGGACAAATTCACCGAATGGTACTAATCTTTGCTTATCATAAAACAAAAATTCATTGCCTGAATACGAAACTGCGCAATTAGTAAATTTACTTTTATTTTTATTGCAGTATGATCCAAAAATAATATCTGCCTTATTTTGAATAGATTTAATTTTAAGCCAATACTTTGTATCAGCATCATTAGTCACTTCAACAGGTAATGCTCCTTCTGGAGCAACAATTAAATCTGCTTTGTTTTCTTCAAGTAGATTT
>JACOTS010000067.1 GCA_016178265.1 Candidatus Melainabacteria bacterium | reverse complement strand
TTATAATCTACTTCTACTTCATCTGTAGCATTTCCATAATCAGGAGAATCAGCAGTAATTTTTATTGTATTTTCTCCTTTTTTAAATTCAAGTTTAATAACACTTGTTCTCTCGTTAGCCAGAATCGACACCCTATCAAGTGCAGCTAAAAGATCACTTCTTAAAAATATGGCTTTAGATTTTTGTTCTTCTGGAATTAACTTGTCATATGCAGGAAATTTGCTGTCTATAAGTCTTGTGCTTAATAAAAAGTCATTGTTTCTAAATATTATTTGTCCTGTTTTTAAGTAAACGGAAATATCTTCATTACCATCTTTAAACACGGACATAAGCCTCTCTAATTCGCTCATTGCTCTTCCTGGAATCACTGCTGAATTTTTTTCTCCTTTTGAACCAGAAGAAAGTTTCCCTATATATCTTGCCAACCTACTTCCATCTGTTGCACCAAGTTCAAATTTGTTTCCAGAAATCACAAAATTTATTCCTGAAAGAACACTTGTTGTGTCAAATTTTGAAGCAGAGAACGACACTAAATTTACAGCATTTAGAAAATCTTTTTGATTTATACTTATATGTTTTTCTTTTTCTTCTACTGTCGTTATGTCAGGGTAATCTTTTGAATCAACCCCGTTTATTTTAAATTTAGAATTACTGCTAATTATATTAGTTAACATATTTTTGTCAGTTGAAAATTTTATACTATCTCCTGCTACCTTACTTACTATTTCATCTAGTTTTTTTGCTGGAAGTGTAATCTTTCCTGGTTTGGAAATATCTGCCGGAAGTTTACATTCAACAGCAATGTCTAAATCTGTTGCAGAAATATGAAGAGATCCATTCTCACAAGAAAGTAATATATTATTTAAAATAGGCTGAATTGCTTTATTTGAAGTTACCCTAGATGTACAAGAAACTACTTTTTTAAGATCATTTGTTTTAACATCTATATCCATTTCTTTTACCCCGATTTTTTGTTGTTTACATTAACTATATTAAACTAATTATATAGTTTTTTCTTTAATAGAATTTATTAACTAGCTGTAGTAGGTAAAGAAAAAAGTTGTAAAAACCTTGATTTGTAAGGCCATTTTTAATATAAAACATGGAGAATAGGTGTAAGTAAGTTGATAGCAAACCAAATGTATTTCATACAAGAAAGAATAAACAAGAAAAACAACCCACCTATGAACAGGTTATTGACAAGCTATAAATTAATTATTTTTCTGTCATAATAGTTAAGGAAATGAAAAAGGTATTGATTATTGGAGCAGGACCCGGGGGTTTTTATTTAGCTACCCACATAGCAACACTTGGTAAAAATTATGAAATAACTATAGTTGAGAAAAAAGACATAGGGGGTACTTGTTTAAATGTAGGCTGTATACCAACTAAAGCTCTTTTAGACAACCTAAGTCTTTTTGAGCACTTTAATAACTCAATAAGCAAAAAAAATCTTTTTACGCCAAATGAACACAACATAAACCTAGAAGGATTTAGAAAACACCAAGAAGAAATTAAAAAACAGCTTAGACAAGGAATAGAAAACACACTAAAAAAACACAAAATCACTTTAATTGAAGGAGAAGCCTCATTTGTTTCTGGCAAAAAAGTGCTAGTCAAAATAAAACAAGGTGAAAACAAACAAATAGAAGCTGATGAAATCATAATAGCAACAGGCTCCAAACCTAAACCAGTCTCATCATTTGAGATAGATGGGGAAAAAGTAGTTACAAGCGATGATGTATGGAACATTCCAAAAATACCAAAGACACTTTTAATTGTTGGTACCGGACCTATTGGTATTGAGTTTGCAAGGGTATATAAAACATTGGGTTCTGAAGTAAAAATGGCTGAAATAAAAGAAAAAATATGCCCAATCTTAGATGGAGAGATTTCAGAAAACCTCCAAAGAAGCCTTAAAAAAAGAGGCATTAAGGCAAGCGCAAATATTGCATCAAAACAAATGGAAACAAAAAACAATTTAGTTCGAGTTGGTTTTCTAAGTGCTGAAGATTCAAAACATAATACTGAAGAAGATTTGGAGCAAGTACTTATTGCAACAGGAAGAGAACCAAATATTAAAAGCTTAAGCTTAGACAAAGCAGGAATTGAGCTGGATGAACAAGGATTTATAAAAGTAGATAGCTATCTTCAAACAAATATAGAAAACATTTGGGCAATAGGTGATGTTACAAACTTTCCACAACTTGCCCATACAGCAAGTTTTCAAGCAAAAGTTGTGGCTGAAAACATAGTCTCTGGTAAAAAACAAAAACAATTCGATTCCAGATTTATTCCAGCTTGCATATATGGTTATCCTGAAATAGCCTTTGTGGGCAAAACAGAAGAAGAGCTTAAAGATGGAAAAATAAATTATGTAAAAGGAACCTCTCTTTTTCTTGCAAGCGGCAAAGCAAAAGCATCAGGGCTTACAGAAGGGCTTGTTAAGGTACTAATTGAAAAAGATACAAAAGAAATTCTTGGTGCTCATATAATAGGACCTGAAGCATCTAATTTAATTCACGAGTTTGTTGTTGCAATGCAGTGTGGCATAACAGCAGAAAAGCTATATGATGTAATCCATGCACATCCTACATATGCAGAAACAGTATACGAAGCTATAGAAAACGGACTTAAACAACTTACAAAAATAGAAGCTGTTAGTTAGAAAGCCAAAGATCTAATTTGTCAAAAGTCTCTTTAGCAGCTTCAATAACTTCATTTTCTCTTGCTTGTGCATAATTTGCTCCGAGAAAATCAGCAAAAGCTTTAAACTTCATTCCAACAGACATACCTTCACCA
>JACOTS010000054.1 GCA_016178265.1 Candidatus Melainabacteria bacterium | reverse complement strand
ATAGCCATTTCTATAATTACTCCATCATGACATTTGTACCATATAAAGATAACACTCAATTTTCAGGGATATCCACTAGTACCATCTCTAATTCTAAGATACTTCTAAATTTTCATAGAGTTATATACTAATGAATAACTCTATTAAGTACTTTTAGACATAGAATTTGTAATATACAAAAGGGTAAGAATTTAGTAGAAACCTAATAAATATTAGGTTTCTTTTTGGTTTTTATATTTACCTTACAGAGAAAAATATTAATATATTTTTGTCTTAGGGTAATTATCATGGGCCGGCTAGGTTAAATAGTTGATGCAATATCAGAACTATAAAAAGTTGATTTGGCGACATTTGTTACGCCAAGTAGGTGCATTATGTCTAATAATTGCATTTATTACTAATTCAGTTTTGCCCGCATTTACAATAAGTAAGAATACATTTAACGTAAACTCAAATAGTTTAAGCAATTTAGAAAAATCGTATTTAGCATATGCATACGATAGCATTGTAAAGAATGAAACTCCAACACATAATGACCTAACCAGCCTTGCAAATGAAGTACAGAAGAACTACAAACATATTACACCCGAGTACTCAAAAGCAGTCTTAGAACAAAATCTGAAAAATGATCTTCACACCAAAGCAAAAGTAATTCAAAAGGCATACAAAGAAGTTTACAATAGCAACTTACCTTTAGGATCTGCTCTTACGCTATCAAGCTCACTGCTTGCAAACAACAATTCATATCAAACTATTGCTGAATCTTTAAAAGAAAATGACTCTAAACTAAAATATTTCATTCCCCATGATACTTTAGTTGCTTCTACCGATGGGTACATAGAACCATCACTAGAAGAAAACAGTTGCAGTGCAGTTAATTTAAATCTGGTTGATTTTTACATGGCTTCACCACAAATAAAAATCAAGAGAGATAATCCTTTTCAAACCGTTGCACTATCAAATTTAAGCAGCAACCAATCATTATTCTCAGATTTAGATCACAGCAATTTAAACAACAAGCTTGCATGGAATTTACTTGGCTACCCTGTATCTTTTGGTTTGACATACAACAACGATGGAAGATTTATTAATATCACTACTTCCAAATCAGCAATTCAAAATGTAATAGGTGTTGCATCAGATGCCATTGCTTCTGATGGTGATGTGGTTTTAGGAGGGTATCTACCATATGTAAACTTTAATATTGGAAGCAATGAATATTATACGGTTGGCGGCAATCCAAAAGAACAGGATGATAGACCATATTTATATGGTTTTGATATTTTAACTGATCAAGGTACATTTAGCAGATCGGGTGAAACCTTTAGCAATCATTACTATGGATTTTCCAACGGTTTAGACATTACGCCAAATGGACTTCTCTTGCTTGGTATTGAAAGTGGTAATTTAACCGGTGCCTGGAAAACTCAGGCCGCTCCACCTATATCCATAAAATCCATCTCACAAATTCCATTAATAACAAAAGATTACACAAATTATTTTGAAGTAGATTCAAGTACAAGCAAAGAAAACAATCAAATAGCAATTGGACTTGCTGGCCACGTTCTATCTGACACCTACAAACAAACAGATATTATAAACACGCTATCCGGAACAAATTTATCTAATAAAAATTATGGCTTTACCCTTGTTGCAGTTAATCAAGACGGGGCTGACAAAAACAACTTTGAACTCCTATCAAAACTTGACATCTGGGGTGATGAGCTGGAAGACTTCATCGGATTAAAAAACATAACAGTAACAGGTTACAAAATCAAAAATAACAATCTTTATATTTCATATTTTATAAACAATGGAGTTGATTTCAAGAAATTTTTCCTGGAAAATTACCCAAAATACTTACAACAAGGAAGCGGTTGGGTAGATCCTGTATCAGGATTACCTCCTAGCGCTTTCAACTATGAAGACGGGCTGTTTGACAGCAGACTTGCAATATATAAAATAGACTTAATCGACAACAATATTCATCTTCAAAATATTGCTGATATATCAACAGTATTTGACAGTCCTACTTGCAGCGGAAATTCCTATGGAATAAGCGGACCGATAGAAGTAGTAGGAAATAACATATTTGTAGCCGACAAGGTTTGGTCAAACACAATTAGAGTGTTTTCTTTTAACCCAAATAGTGCTTTAGGTATAACCACAGCAAGCAAACCATTTGTAATAAACCTTGCTAATCCACGCATTGAAAGAGTAATAGGAGAATCAGATTCTAAACCACTGGGCAACTCATTTGCACTCACATCTGCAATTTCTGATATAGCAGTTGCACCGAACCAAAGTGTACTGTTTGCATCAATACCTTATCTGGAAAGTACAGGAAGCAATGTTAATGATATTCATATAAACGGTTTTCTTGCATCCATTTATTTAAACGGAGTAAGTGAAAACTGCAATGAACTAATAAGCACTGAATCCTGTGACGGTATTACAACCGGAGATGATAGTGATGACAAAAGTCAAGAAGACAAAGATGCATCAGAAGCACAAGACAGCACAGGCATAGAAAGAGAGACAAGATTTTTATCTATCCTGGACGGTCCGGTAACCCCAACCCTATCATTAAAAATCAAAGTGGATCCAACCCAATTTAATCCTCCAGAATATAACAGGGGTTTCCAAGTAGTTGACTTAAACGTGCCAAAAGATGCAAGCAAAGAAGATATTAGAGTAGTTGTAGGTTCCAGAGGCACAAACTATACCTCAGTAGTAGAAATAAATCCTTCAGATCCTGGAGATTTATTCTTTCCGCTCCTTAAAAAAGAAATGGTTTTCTTTTCTGATTCAGCAAATTTCATAAGCAGGGAAGGATTAAATGCTAGAGGAAAATCAGCAGTTGCAATATCAAAAGGCAAAAGCCTTGCAGCAGTAACAAGAGACAAAAAAGTATATTCCGGTGATTTTAAGGATGTAAGTATACTTAGCCATACTTTTGAAGGAGAGAACTGGAATCCAACCTTAGCTAGTTCAGTTCCCAATTCTGACTTAGCCTTTGCTGTACTTAACACACCACCTGACGGATTACAAGCTTCGCCTGATAGTCTAATCTATTACTTTACAGATATGTCAGTGCAACCAACAACCATTAATGAAATCCATGGGACCCCAGATGACAGAAATACAGGGATGAATGATTACAGTATAAGTATTCCGGGGGTATTCGGAGTTCCTTACAATTTAAAATACAAGAACAACAATTTTACCATTTCAAATATTCCAAGCTCTAAAAATCCAGATGAGTACTTAAGCTTATCATTTTACAGACACAATTTAAAATCCAAAGCTATTAGCAGCAATGTAAATTATATCTTGTCACAAATTCCTGATTTTCTTGAATCATCTGAAAGCAATTTAAATAATCTTCTAAAAAGTCATCAAGGATTTTCGCTTTTTACTACACCAAATGAAACGTCTGTAAAAAGCGGTACTGCAACTACAAACAAAAGAGCCTTCACCAATTTTTATGGTGATAATCTCCCTGCACAATTAAAAAATGATCCGTCAAAACCCGGAACAAACAGATTTATAACAGGAGCTACTTTTTTTGAAGATCCACTATCAATGAATGTATATCTTGCAGTATCATCATTTGAAACAGACGTGGCAGGACAAGTGTTCACACAAGAAGATCCGGAAGAAAAGAAAAAAGATAGCACAAGCCAAAAAGGAGTAGCTTCAGAAGGATTAATTGTAAGCTTTGACGCAAAAAATGTAGATGGACTTGGTAAAAGCGCTGCTTCGGTAAAACCAAACACCTGGACAGATCTTACAATGTCTGGATTTAATGGAGCACTCATAAATTTTAGTGTAGAAAAGGCATGGGTAGGCATAGGACAAACTAAAGATCCTTATGCTCTGCAATTTGATGGTATAGATGACAATGTATCAATTAACGCAACAGCTTTAGATTCAATTAGAACCACAAACAGTTATACAATCGAGTCAATTTTCAACCTGGAACCAGAATCTTTAATCCCTGATAAAAAATCTTCAAAAGGCCGTCTTAAAGGAAATCTTTTAGCAAAAACATTATCTGTTGATGCAGCAGAAAGAAAATATAGTATTTTCTCCAGAGGTACCGAGCAAAGAATATATATTGATTCAGACTATAACATAGTAGTTCAGACATCTAAAAATGATATATCCAATACAAACACAAAAATAACACCCGGCAGCTGGTACCATATTGCACTTACTAAAACCTCTACTAATATCATAAAAGTCTATCTTGACGGGAAAGCAATATGGACTGATAAAAAATCTGATGTAAGCGATAAGCCACAATCAGCCTTACTAGGTGCTGGGGAAACCAGTAACTCAGATCTATTTAGAGGAAAAATCGCACTGGTTAGAATTTATGACACCGCTCTTAATGAAATCAGTATCAGTAATAACTATACAACCGAACAACCAAGATTTTCAAAACAAGAAAGTCAAGGGGATAAACAAACAATTTTAGTAAATTGCGGTATTAAAGTTACTACAAGTCAAGGAGAATTTATATCGCTTTCTCAAAGTGGTAACAAAGCATTTAGAGTACCACTCTTTAGAAAATTTGGAGTGCAAAGAATATATTGATGGTGTTAATTTGTTTTGCAAATCTTTTGATAATTATTTATTTAGCAAAGAACAAATAAAACTAGCACAAAGCAGCACAACGGGAGGCGGAGGTAGCACAACTTCAACTACGGGAGGCGGAGGCAGTACAACTTCAACTACTGGTGGCGATTATAATGAAGAATCTCCACCACCACCACCACCTACAATGGTAAGCACCTCCACCTCATCATCTTCTTCTTCCGGTAGTATGGCCTCCTCTTCTGGAAGTACTACAACCATTACTCCTATTTCTTTAAAACCAGGTACCTCTAACTTCAGCATAAGCACATTTGCACAAATTATCTTAGAAGGCACAACTGATCTTGGAAAAGGTGCTGTTATTTTAACTGATAGCGGAGAAGAATCCACAGATTCACTAACGTTACTTACAATTGACGGAGCTGCTGCAATAGTCCATGAAAGTAACTCAACAGTAATAGGTGCTGTTGGAACCAGTAACATAGTTGATGGGAAATTCCATCATATTGTTGGTATAAGAACAGGGACTACATACAAAATATATGTCGATGGTGTATTAGAAGGCACTAGTAATTTTGGTGATAAGAGTGATTTTGAAACATCCGTTGTTAATTTCAACAGCGGGGCCCCCTTTCTTATAGGAAAACATAATAATTGGGGCAGTACATTAGGAACATTTGAAATTAGTCAACTAAAATTATACAAAAAAGAATTAACTGATAGCGAAGTCAAACAAGAAGCATTGGATTCAACAACACCTTCACCATCCGCAAAACCAAATTTAATTGCCTGGTGGAAATTTAATGAAGCATCACACAATCCTATTGTTGGCTATAGTTTAGACAGTAAAAATAACATTGTACAAAACTCAAATTTAACTGCATTTTACTATGGAGCACAATTTAATAATTGTTCAAACACAGCAGGAACATTATCAACGGCTTCAAGCCAAAAAGATACTACAAAGAAATCAGATAAAAAAGAGACAGTAACACCAACAGTTAAAATTAATGACCCGACTGTAGCAGAGAGATACTTCGTAGGACAAGCAATTGTAATTGCATTAAGTGCTACTAATACAGTAGCAAATCCAGTAACAATTAAAGGAGCAAACCTACCTACATGGGCAACGTTAGATGTTAATCCTGATGCTAAAACAGGCACATTATTTGGTACACCAAAAGAAGCAGGAACATTTTTTATAACAATATCTGCAGAAGACAGTAAAGGAAACAAGGCAGAAAATAAAACAATAAATATTGTAGTAAATGAAGTTGTAAAAGGCGGTCCCAATATAGCACCTTCTATTACTAGTCCAGGTGATAAAACCGTTACAGAAGGTCAACCATTTTCTTTCAATATACCTGCAACAGATCCTAACGGAGATCCTATGCGTTGGACTATTGGTGGCATACCAGGTGAGGGAGATATGGCTTATTACCAATCTAGCGACAATGAGCCAAATGGTTTTGGAATTATTGTAAACAAAAGTACAGGTGTCATATCAAGCCAAGGAATTAAAAACATTGCAAAAGCTAAAAACATGACAGTAAACATATTCCCAATTACCGCATCTGTTGCTGATAATATGGGTGGTAAATCTGAGCAAGTTAAATTTAACTTCACTGTAGTAAATAATAACAAAGCCCCAACTGTACCAACCTTAGTCGATCAAGAATTTAAAGAGAAAGACTTTACATTCACATTACCCGCTGCAACAGATCCTGATGGAGATGCTACTACTTACAAAATTACCAACATAGGAATTCCTGCTCAAGATAAATCACAAATTGAATTTGCAATGGGTTTCGGTGGTGCTGGTTTCTTTGATCCTTTTGGTTCTACAACAGGTGGTTTCGACCCATTTGGATTTGGCAGTGGTTGTTTAGACATGGCGGGTTTTGGCTTTGATTATGGATTTGATAATTTTGGAGGAATACCGGATCCAGGAGGATTGTTTAGTACTGATTTTAGTATTCAGGATAATTTTTTCTTTGAACAATGCGGAAAAGATGGAATGAGCATGGATAGCTTTGGTGGTGCTGGTGGCGGAGGTGGTGACGGTTATGGTTATGATGACGGTTCTGGTTATTATGATCCTTTTGGAGGATACTACAGAAAAGATAATTTAAATAACCAAGAAAAAAATAAAAAGAAGAAAATTAAACAAATTGCTATTCGTAAGCCATCCCCTAAGATAGAAACTATCCCTCCCACTCCTCAAAAAGTTCTAAAAACTCAGTGCTATTACGATGATGGGGGGTATGAATATTGCGAAGATTTCTATGACTATGAAGACTTTTCATCTCCTGAAAATACTCTTAAAGCATTAGGAATTACATTTGATTCAACACTAGGTAAATTCACTGGTACACTAGAAGCATTAACTTTATTTAAAAAATCACAATATGTAATTCCTATCACGGTAGTTGCTACAGATGGAAAGTATAACGGGGATAGTGAGTCAAAACTATTTAATATCAAGCTAGTAGGTGGAAATCAACCTCCAATAATTGTTAATCCTGGAGACAAATTTGTAAATGACAATGAACCATTTTCAATAAAAATTCAAGCATCAGATCCAGACAAAGATCCAGTTACTTGTGAAATTATGGGACTTCCATCAATGGATTGTTTTGAAGATCCATTTGGTATAACCTATGACAAAACCACTTGCACAATTACAGGTTCTCCAATGGGTGTGCTTAGCAAAGTTAATCAATCACAATATACAATTTTAGTAACAGCTAATGCAAAAGATAATAAACCATATAGCAATAAATCAGACATAGCTAGCTTCAACATAAATATTGTTGACCTAAACAACCTACCTCCAACTATTGAAGATATCCCTGATGTAGAAATAACAGAGGGCCTTGCTGTTAACTTTATGGTTATTAACGCATCAGATCCAAATTCTAGCGACAAACTAACCTATTACTTAAAAGGATTACCTAGCGAGCAATATGGATTAAAATTTGATTCAATGACTGGAACTATTTCCGGAACAGTATCAGGATTAGCCAAATACTGCGGGAGAGATGAAGTTACTTATAAAATTGGCGCATACGTTGGCGATGGACATTTTGACAGTTACTCTAGATTAATTAAATTTGAATTAAAAATAAAGAAAGCAAGTTCATATAATCCAACTAATGAAAATTATAAATATGCATTTTCACCTTCTTCAATAAACAGGCTGGAGGATAACTTAATAGCTGCTATTCAACCTGTAAACTTCGTTACCATAAATAACATTAAAAATTATTACCTTGACGGTGCAATATTTAAAGATCCTTACACTTCCTATGAATTTAACAAAAAACAAATCATATTAGCTCAATCATCTACTTCTTCTACTTCTACTTCTACTTCTTCTACTTCATCTACAACAGGTTGCATTGGTACAGTATGCGACACTACTTGCTGTACCGGTAGTTGCTGTAGCACAAACTCGATGATCTGTGATGATGATCTTTCTTGCGATACAATGGCACCTACAATAAGCACTCTGTCTCCAGAAGATGAAGCTACCGGTGTTTCTGGTACTGCTAATCTTGTTATTACTTTTGACGAAAACGTTGACACTGAAGCTGGAGTTAACAATGACATTGTAATTAAAAAATCTAGTGACAATTCCACTGTGGAAACCATTGATGCTCAAGATGCTAAAGTTTCTGGCAGCGGTACAAGCACTATTACAATTAATCCGGCTACTACACTTTCTAGCTCAACTTCTTATTACGTGCAAATTGGCGCTGATGCTTTTGATGATGCAGCAGGCAATAGTTATGCTGGGATTTCTGATACTACTACATGGAACTTTACTATCGCTGATACAACCAACCCTACTGTAAGTTCTTTGTCTCCTACTGATAATGCCACCGGTGTTTCTACCACTGCCAATTTAGTTATCACATTTAGCGAAAGTGTTAATTCTCAAACTGGCAACATAACTATTAAAAAGTCCAGTGATAACTCTACCATCGAAGCCATTGATGTTACCGGACTAAATGTAACAGGTTCAGGAACTTCAACAATTACAATAAACCCTGATACTACACTTAGCGCAGATACAGGATACTATGTACAAATTGATTCAACCGCATTTGATGATACTGCAGGAAACAGCTATGCTGGGATTTCCGATACTACTTCTTGGAGCTTTACTACGGCCGATTCTACTGCTCCTACCGTAAGTACTCTGTCTCCAACTGACAATGCTACCGGTGTTTCTGCTACCGCTAATCTTGTCATCACTTTCTCTGAAGCTGTTGATCCTGAAGCTGGTGTTAGTAACGATATTATCATCAAAAAGACTAGCGATAATTCTACCGTTGAAACCATTGACGCTCAAGCTGCTAATGTAACTGGTGGCGGTACAACTACAATTACAATTAACCCAGCTGCTACTTTATCTAGTTCTACTGAATACTATGTTCAAATTGGTGCTGATGCTTTTGATGATGCTTCCAGCAATAGCTATGCTGGAATCTCCGATACTACTTCCTGGAGCTTTACTGTTGCCG
>JACOTS010000022.1 GCA_016178265.1 Candidatus Melainabacteria bacterium | reverse complement strand
TGCAATATTGTCTTGAAATTATGTTAAACTTAAACTGTTATGGAAGGTACAAAAACTAAAGTTTGTAAGGTAAGTGAACTTCTGCCAGGCCAGGCAAAGAGTGCAACTGTGGGTAGCAAAGAAATTGGTGTTTTTAATATAGATGGAAAATTTTATGCAATTGATAATATATGTATTCATGCAGGTGGTCCTTTGCATGAAGGTGCTATTGATCCTAAAAATTGTCAGGTTACATGTTCATGGCATGGTTGGGCTTTTGATCTAGCTACCGGAAAGTGTGTAACCCATCCCAGGCAGGATGTTTTTACTGGAACATATACGGTTACTGTTGAAGGTGAAGAGATTTTTGTTGAGGTTAAATAATTTAGAATAGGTGCTAATATGCATTTAGATTATGTTGCAAAAGTAGATCCTGAAGTTGTAAGCCTTATGAATAAAGAGCTTGAGAGGCAACAGTCTAATATTGAACTTATTGCAAGTGAAAATTTTACTAGCCTTGCTGTTATGGAAGCACAAGGCACTGTTCTTACTAATAAGTATGTTGAAGGATTTCCAAAGAAAAGATATTACGGCGGTTGTGAATACTATGATGAGATTGAACAACTTGCAATAGATAGGGCTAAAAAGCTTTTTGGTGCAGAGCATGTAAATGTACAACCACATAGCGGTGCGCAGGCGAACTTTGCAGTATTTCTTGCTGCTTTAAAACCACAAGATACATTTATGGGAATGTCGTTGGATCAAGGTGGACATTTAACTCATGGTTCAAAGGCAAATGTTTCTGGTAAATGGTTTAACCCTGTTTATTATGGAGTAGATGATAAAGGATTTATTAATTATGATGAGGTGGAAAAGATTGCAAAAAAAGAAAATCCAAAACTTATTATTGCAGGAGCTAGTGCGTATCCAAGAACGATTGACTTTGAAAGATTTCGTAAAATTGCAGATGCTGTTGGTGCATATTTATTTGTAGATATGGCACATATTGCAGGTTTGGTGGCTACTAAGCTACATCCTGATCCATTTCCTTATGCAGATTTTGTAACTAGCACTACTCAAAAAACCTTACGTGGACCTAGAGGAGGGCTTATATTTTGCAAGGAAAAATATGCAAAGCAAATTGATTCTGCAGTATTCCCGGGAAGCCAGGGATCAGCTCTTATGCATGTAGTAGCTGCTAAAGCAGTTGCATTTAAAGAAGCTCTTCAGCCTGAATTTAAAGAATATCAAAAAGCAGTTCTGGAAAATGCTCAGGTATTAGCTTCTGAACTGATAAGGAATGGCTTAAACATAGTAAGTGGAGGAACAGATAATCATTTACTTTTAGTTGACCTTAGAAATTTAAATATTACTGGAAAAGAAGCAGAAAAACTTTTAGACTTAGTAAAGATGACTTGTAATAAAAATACAATTCCAAGAGATCCTGAATCACCTTTTGTAACAAGTGGCATTAGGCTTGGGACACCTGCTATAACCACACGTGGCATGAGAGTTAAAGAAATGATTCAAATTGCACAAATAATTGTCGAGATATTAAAACATCCCAATGATGAAACAAGAAAAGAACAAGTTAAAAATGTAGTAGCTAATTTATGTAAATCATTTCCTCTTTATTTAGAGTATGCTCATAAATAAAATATATTCTAGCTTTGATCTTGATCAGCTTATCGGGTTTTTCGTGGCTATGTTTATTGCATACTTAATTACTCCTATGATTAGAAATCGTGCTTTAAAATTAGGACTTTTGGATAAACCATCAAAAAGAAGAATACATATTGAACCTGTTCCTAGATTCTATTCCTGCTGTTGGTAAACTTTTGCTTCAAATATTTGCTGCATCTGTAGCATGGTATTTAGGAGTTAGAATTGAGCATATTGTAAATCCTTTTTATCATTCGGATTTCTTTCTTTTTGAATTTTCTGTTGGTGGACACATGATTGAGTTTGGTAAACTATCAAGTTATTTGCTTACAGTTAGTTGGATTGTAGCAATTACTAATGCAATTAATTTATTGGATGGTATGGATGGTCTTGCAACAGGAGTATCTTTGATTACTGCTGTTGCAATTTGGTCAGTAGCAGTTGGAAAAAGGATAGATGAGCCTGCTGGAGCACTTCTTTCTGCAACTCTTGCTGGTAGTTTGCTTGGCTTTTTAAGATGGAATTTTAATCCAGCAAGAATATTTTTAGGAGATTCTGGTTCATACTTGATAGGATTTATGCTTGCATCTCTTGCTGTGAATTGTGTAATGAAAAGTTTAACACTGGCTATTATGGCACCAATGCTAATATTAATTTTTGCGCTTCCAATATTTGATACTATGCTTGCTGTGATGAGAAGAATATTTGGACGGAGGTCAATCTTAGAGCCTGATAAGGAGCATATTCACCATAGAATGCTGGCAATTGGAATGTCGCAAAAAAGCGCTGCTTATTTGTTTTATTTAATTTCATTTTCACTAGGATTATGGGCAACCTACCTAATGAGTAATCAGACTTTTCGCAGATTTTCTTTTCTTATGCTTGTTATTATTTTTATTATGTTATTTTTTACTTATGTTATCAATTGGAAACGTCAAAGAGTATTTAAAACTAAAAAGAAAAAGAAATCTTAGTATTAAAAACCAAAATCATCATCTGTGCCAAACATGTTTGGATTTAAATAAAATTCTGGCGGGAGAGCTTGGGGGTCGCCTGTTGAGCCGTAATATTGATTTCCGTATTGAGGTTGCTCCTGATATTGATCGCCCAAAAAATTATTTTGTTGCCCCCCAACTATAACAGGTGAACCAAAATTATCTCTAACAATTTCTCCTGTTTGTTGGTTAATTAAAAATCCTGTGCTTGGATCTATGGAGAATGTCTGTTGTCCTTGAGGTAAATTAGGTTGAGCTTGATGTTGTGGACTGTTTAATTGTTGTTCACCAGGAGTTCCATAGAATGGTTGAGCAGCATCTTGGTTAGAAGTTGGATAAGATATTTGTGGTTGTTGTAAAAATTGTGTTAAACCTGCTTTTTGAACCAGATAATTTACCCTATCCAGTAAGGGTTGCCTTCTTGTTTTGAGTTTTTCGAAAGTTGAAAGCATTTTGTCCTCTAATGCTTCTATCCTTGCTTGAAATGGTTTGTCACTGAAGATGGTACCAAACACTTGTTTTTCAATAGTATTAATAGCTCCAACTATCCCTCCTTCAGAGGCTTCTTCCTCTTGTCCTGTGTTATTTTGTTCTGGTAAGTCAATTGGCTGATCTTGTATTTTCAATTCTTCTGTCTCTAATAAACTATCTTGTGGAATAAAGGAAGTTTTTTCATCCTTAATGTTAATTTTTAGTGCTTTCATAAGTCTATTAAGTCTTACATCTAATGTTTCTTTTTCATAATTTTTTTTAAATATAAATTTTTCAATTCTTAATAATCTAGCTTCTTTGCTGTCGTCTGGATATTTATGAAAGAAAACTTTTTTTTTCGTAATGTTCTCTACGACGAACTTCTGTTAGTATACCTGCTTTCTGTACTTTCTTTTTGAACCTTTTTAAAGCAGATTCTAAACTTTCCCCGTCTTCTATTTTTACTTCTGACAAAAGATGTCCTCCAATTTAATTTACCCTAAATCCGAATATTATAATACCATAGGCTGTTATTCCGGGCTTGACCTGGAATCCAGGATACGAAAACTTTCAAGTCTAGATTCCTGCTTTCGCAGGAATGACATAGAATTCTTAAGATTAACGTACTAAAGGGTTAAAAAGGTTTTATAAGGCTTTTAGATAATAAAATATATTTCCTGGCTTCAATTAATGTGTTTCAAGGTTAGTGAGACCATTGTTAAATAAAATGAGAAAGTAAATATATCTAGTATGGTTGTAATAAATGGAGAGCTAGCAGCTGCTGGATCTTTTTTAAGGTATTGCAAAAGTATTGGGAAGGCTGTCCCTAGTAATACCCCAAAAGACATTGTTACAGTTAGTGAAAATGCAACAACAATTCCAAGAAATGCTGTTCCATATTGCATCCATGCAAATGCACCTGTGATAAACGAACAAATTAATCCTAAAAGAAAACCAATTTTCAGCTCTCTTAAAATATACTTGAAAGTATTTTTTAAATCTATATCACCTGTGACAAGTCCTCTGACAACTATGGTTGATGTTTGACCACCTACATTACCGGACAATCCAGAAAGAAGAGGCATAAATGAAATAGCTATTGGTGCAGATATGATAGATTTCTCATGGTAAGAAATTATAAATACGGCAATAACTTCACCAACCAGTGTAAGTAAAAGCCATGGAAATCTTGCTTTTAGTGCATAGTTAATTTGTCCGGAAATTAGTTTATCTGGTTCTGTCTCCTGTGTTATACCAGAGCTTTGATAAATATCTTCAGTTGTTTCTTCTTTTAAGATATCTACTACATCATCAACTGTTACAATCCCTTTTAGTTTGTTTTCTTTGTCTATTATTGGTACAGCAATCAAATCATACTTGGCGATTGTGTGAGCTACTGTTTCTTGGTCATCGTCTACATTGCAAGTAAGAATTTCGGTGCTCATGTGATTAGCTACAATATCACTTAATGAGGCAATAATTAAATTTCTAAGGCTAATTACCCCTACTAATTTGTTTGTATTATCTACAACATATAAGTAGTATATTTGTGTCTGTTCTTGTGCTGCATGTCTTCTTACATAATTCAGTGCAATTTGGATAGTCATATCAGAACGCAGGCGTAGAAAATCAGTAGACATTATGCCACCAGCAGATTTAGCTGGATAGTTAATTAATTCCTGAACGTGTGCTTGGTGTATTGGATCTGGAAGAATTTCTAAAAGGTTAGTTTTATCTTCTGTATCAAGCTCATTTATTAAATCAGCTGCATCATCCGAGTCCATTTGAGATATGATTGGCGCTAGTTTTTTTGATCCTAAAACTTGTAATAAATAATTTTGGGTTTCGGAACTAAGCTCAGCTAGTACATCACTTGTATGCTCTAAATCAAGAAGTAAGAAGCAGCTTAACTTATCAGCATCATTTAAGGTTTCAATTGTTTCTGCTAAGTCTTGTGAATATTGATCATTTAAAAAATCTCTGATTTCTGATTTGTTTCCATGAAGAAGTAATTCAAGAAGCTCCTCTAGCACCAGATTTTTTGCTTCTACAGGCATGGTTATTAGAATAGCATTTGTAACTATTCAGGTATACCGTAATGCTTAGAGTGAAGCAACTAATTAAAGAAAGGTTTTGTCCGATTTACTCGGCAAAACCTAAAAATCGTTTAAAGTTGGTTTACCAAGTGCACAATGGAAAGGTGGCGAAGCGAATTATGAGCGAGCCACCTGAATAGTAAATAGCATTTTAATGGAAAGTGTTTTATTTTTTTGTTCTTGAATTAGTTATGTGAGTATCGCGTGAGGTTTTACTGCTTTCTTCTTGTTGCAGAGGACCTTTTTTAGTTAAAAATGGAGAAGATCTTTCTCTTGCTAAAATCGCATCGTCGTCCATAAGCAGTAACCCGTTTTCTCTGGCTGCTGCAATTGCTGCTTTTTGTTCTTCACTATCAGGTTCTTTAATAATGTGAGGGATCATGCTGTCCAAATCTATAAATCTATCTGCTACATCAATTAATTTTGGTGAAGTGTTATTTCTAAATCCTGCTACTTCTACTCTGGCACCTTTATAAGCTACAGCATTAACTGCATATGCAAAATCTTCATCACCACTTACTAAAATAGCTGTTTCATATTTGCCACAAAGGCTTAACATATCAACAGCTATTTCTACATCTAGGTTTGCTTTCTTTGTACCATCAGGAAAAACTTTTAATTCTTTTTGTACAACTCTATATCCATTTCTTCTCATCCAGAGTAAAAACCCTTGTTGCTTCGCGGCATTCTCATCTACACCGGTATAGAAAAATGCTCTAAGTAATGATCCTTTGTTGCAAAGTGTCTTTAAAAGTTTTGCATAGTCTACTTCAAGTCCTATGGTTCTGGCAGCATGAAATAAATTATTGCCGTCAATAAATATTGCAATCCTGCCTCTTGCATGATCTCCAACATTGCTAAAGCCTGATTCCATTTATATTTATTACTCCTTAAATATAGTATTAATTATGAAGCTTATTTATAAATATATAACTGCTTCGTTATGTTTTATTCTCCAAACGTGGAAAAACAGGGCTTCCTACCGTTACTTTTATATTTTTCCCTAAACTATTAAAGCCTAATCTTTCCCACTCGCTATATTTGTCTAGTTTATCATAACCAAGCTGTTTGTATATTTTCACACTTGTTTCGGGAATAAATGGGTAGGTTAAAATACTGATATTTCTTAAGATTATTAACGTTTCGTAAAGACAACATTTTGTGGTTTCTATATCGCCACTTTTTAACAATTTCCATGGGGCTATATCATTAAAAGCTTTGTTTGTACTATCAATCAGTTGCCACAATGAATCAAGAGCCTCTTTAATTTCCAGATTGTCCATATGTTTTGAATATAAATTTATTGTTGAATCAAATTTGCTCTTTAGTTGCAAGAGATCTTTAGATGGATCACCATTTATTTCACCGTTAAAGTTTTTGTTTACCAGATTTAATGTTCTATTTAACAGGTTGCCTAAATTATTAGCAAGATCAGAGTTTACTCTATTTAAAAAATTCTCTTTTGTATAATCGCCATCTTTACCGAAAGTTATTTCTCTCATAAAAAAGAATCTGATTGCATCTGTGCTATAGGTGTTGATTAGCTCGTATGGGTCAATAACATTACCTGTAGTTTTGCCCATTTTTTCTCCATCTTTAGTAAGAAATCCGTGACCAAAAACTTTTTTTGGTAAAGGAAGACTTGCAGACATAAGCATACAGGGCCAATACACTGCATGAAAACGTAAAATATCTTTTCCGATTACATGAATGGATGCAGGCCAATATGATTTTATTCCTTCAGCTATTGTTGGTTCATTAGAGTCATCAATTAATCCTGAAATGTAACCTAGTAAAGCATCAAACCAAACATATATTGTTTGACCAGAATGATTGGGTATTGGAATCCCCCATGAAACAGATCTTCTTGAAATCGGGAAATCCTTAAGTCCTTCTTTAATCCAGCCCATGACTTCATTTTTTCTAAATTCGGGTTGGATAAAATCAGGGGTAGAACTTAAAAATTGTATAAGTTTATCCTGATACTTAGACAAAGCAAAGAAATAGTTTTTTTCTTCATAGTCTTGTGCTCTTTGTTTATGTACAGGACATAAATTTCCTTCTAGTAGTTCTTTTTCGGATTTAAAGTCTTCGCATGCTTCGCAATACAAGCCTGTGTATTCACCCTCATAAATATCACCATTGTCATAAACACGTTTAAAAAATTCTTGTACTAAATGTGTATGTTTTGTAGATGTAGTTCTGGAAAATTTATCATATTCAATGTTCAATAGTTTCCACAGCTTTTGGAATTCCCCTGTTATAAAGTCACAATGTTCTTGTGGAGATTTATTTTGTGCTTTTGCCGACTTAAATATTTTTTGACCATGCTCATCTGTACCAGTTAAAAAACATACATCAAAACCTCTTAATCTTTTATATCTGGCTATACAATCGCAGGCAATTGTAGTATAAGCACTACCTATGTGAGGAACATCATTTACGTAATAAAGAGGAGTTGTTATATAAAACTTTTCTTTGTTCTTGTCCACAAAACCTATTTTAACAAGTAACAAGTTAAGAGAACGTGAGACTGTTCACCTATTATAAGTAAACGTGTGGGTGACGCCGGAAGGGAGGGGTCCATGAGCAAGGAACGCAGCTCATGGAGGGTGACCTGTAGGCGGCAGGACCCACTGAGTTATGACTAGCAAGGTGAACAGTTACAAGAGAACTCAGTTATAATCCTCACTTGTAACTTGATACTTGTGACTGCACTCATTACTCGTTACTTTAATTTAAAATATTGAACTTTGCTTCGTTGCTGGTTCTGCATATTGATATTGAGGCTCTTGTTCACGTTCTCGTCGACTCCAGAAAGCATCTTTAAGCGCTCTTGATTCTTGCGATTCAGAATTAAGAATAAAGTTGCTTGGGGCAAAGATAAATACGCCTTGACCTACTCTTTGTTGATGTCCGTCAAGAGCATGTGTTGCGCCTGAAAGAAAATCAACTACTCTTTGTGATTGCTCATTATCCAGATATTGTAAGTTTAGTACAACTGATCTTCGACATCTAAGTTGTTCAACAATATCTAATGCTTCATCAAATGATCTCGGTTCAATTACAATTACTTCACTTTGTGCACTTAATGTTGGATGTTCTAACACTTTTATATTCTCCCTATTATTATATTTAAACTGATACCCTATGCCTTTGTCCTTTTTTATAGTGTGATTTAAAAAAGGACTGGATGGAGAGCCTTCATGTTCCTCCAGCTCCCATAACTCATCAAAATCGTTCGAATCATATATATCTTCGTCGCCTTTATACCACCATGTTTTAATTTTTTCTACAAAACTCAACTTTCTATCCTCCCTTTTTATATCCGCTCTTTTAAATTCCATTGGTTCATAATTGAAACACCTAACTCCTAGCCTTTAACGTCTTTTAAATATAGCTCTACCTATTCTTATCATTGTTGCTTTGCATTGAATTGCAACTTTATAATCATTGCTCATTCCCATTGACAATTCATTTAAGTTGCATTGGAATTTGTCATTAATTTCATCTTTGAAATTTGATAATCCCATAAAACAACTTTTTAAAAGATTTTCATCACTGGTATGTGGAGCAATTGTTGATAGTCCGATAACTTCAATATTTGAAAGATTGTTTATTTCTTCAAATTGTTTTAGCAAACTATCTATGCTAAATCCAGCTTTTGTTGGATCCTGAACTATGTTTACCTGAAGCAGTAATTTTTGAATGCTATTTTTTTTAATAGCACAGTTATTTATTGCTTCAGCAAGTTCATAAGAATCTACTGAATGAATAAGGTGAAAATTTTTAATTACATGCTTCACCTTATTCTTCTGTAATCTTCCAATCAGATGCCAGTTTATTGTTTTTTCAGATGGAAATAATTCTTTAATTCTTTTTAATGCACTTTGTACATAACTTTCACCAAAGTTTTGTACTCCTAAGCTGTATGCTTTAATGACTTGTTCATCAGTTGCATACTTAGTGACTGCAATAATTTTGACATTGTTATTACCTATTTGTTCCTTTATTTTTTTTAAATTTTCTTCAATGCACACATTCTTATCCAGGAAATAATAACGTCAATAAAATTGCATCTTTATATAGCATAGAAATTCCAGATAACTTGTCAAGGATATTTTTACAATTTTGTTCTCATTGGCTATCCTTTGAGATCTAATATATGAACTAAAGATAACTATTTTGGGCCTTTGGGGCCATTTAGGCCTATAAAAGGATTTTCTAAAAAGATTTAACTATTGTAAAGTTATATCTTGATTAATTGATAAAAGAATGTAATACAAAAGCTATTTCTTCAATATATTTGGAAGTTTCCTGTTTGTGAATGCAGATTTCATGATTTCTTCTTCTGAAGATAGTTGTTTTGAATTATTTATAGCGTCTGTTAAAAGAAATTTTGTATTTTCAGTTAATATCTCAAGTAATTCTTCTTGGGAATTTAAGATATCTTGAATACTATCCATACGTTTTTTAAGATGATCGATTTCTTCACGTATGGTTTCAAATTTTTCATTTAAATTTTTCATTGTTAAAGATTAAGTTCTTTATGTATTCTTTCTTCCTCTTGTCTGATCAGTTCTAACTTTCTGCAAATATTTGTAAGTGATTCTGCCTTTAGATTAATCATTTCGTAGTCAGTTTTTTGCCTTGCTATCTTCATTTGATAAAGAAGCAATTCGGCTTCTGAAACTAAATCATTTTTTATTTCTTTTAAACTCATTTTGCTAACTGCTTATTAAAGTTTTGCCACTTATCTTCATTTGATAAACTCGACCATGTTGGTTATGTAATAAAAAAAGATGTAGTGCATATTTAGCTTGGTTAAGATATGTAGGGGTAGCACCATTCAGTCCCAAGCTCTATGCTCCACGCTCTTTATTTGCTATGATTTCTATCCGTGGAGGCAATTCTAATGACAAAGATTTATTATGAAAATGATGCAGATTTCAATTTAATTAAAAATAAGACTGTTGCAGTTATTGGTTTTGGAAGTCAAGGACATGCTCATGCTCAAAATTTAAAGGATTCTGGTGTTGCAAGGGTAATAGTTGGATTATATGAAGGGTCCAAAAGTACACAAAAAGCAAAAGATGCAGGGTTGGAAGTATTAAGTGTAATTGAAGCAACAAAACAAGCTGATGTAATCATGATTTTACTTCCTGATGAAAAACATAAGTCTGTATATGAGAAAGAAATTAAATCAAACTTAAAAAAAGGAAAAACATTAATGGTTGCTCATGGTTTTAGTTTGCATTTTAAATTAATTCAACCACCATCGGATATTGATGTCATTATGGTTGCTCCTAAAGGTCCTGGACATAGACTTAGAGCAACGTATGAGATGGGGCATGGCATACCAAGCTTAGTTGCTGTTTATCACGATGCATCAGGAAAAGCAAAAGATTTAGCTTTGGCATATGCAAAAGGAATTGGATCTACAAAAGCTGGTGTTATGGAGACAACCTTTAGAGAAGAAACTGAAACTGATTTGTTTGGAGAACAATCTGTTTTATGCGGAGGCCTTACAAGTTTAATAAAAGCAGGATATGAAACACTGGTTGAGGCAGGGTATCAACCTGAAATGGCATATTTTGAATGTCTTCACGAAGTTAAATTAATTGTAGATCTTATATATGAAGGTGGACTTTCTAAAATGAGAGATTCTATCTCCAATACAGCAGAGTATGGTGATTATACAAGAGGACCTAGAGTAGTTGATAAAAGGGTAAAAGAGAATATGAAAAAAGTGCTTTCAGAAATTCAATCAGGGCAATTTGCTAAAGAATGGATGAAAGAAAATGAAGAAGGACAAGTTAATTTCAAATCCATGAGAAGCCAAGAACAAACTCATTCAATTGAACAGGTAGGAAAAGAGTTAAGGAGTAAAATGAGCTTTTTAAATCCTGCAAACAAAGTCTCTTCTAATAAGGAAAAAGTTACAGTCGAAAGATAATATGTTAAAAGGATATTACCTATTCGGATTAATATTTCGTTCTTAGTGGTATTATAAATTTGATATGAAATTTAAAGATGGATTATTACTCGGGGTTATTTTAGGGCTAGGATCTGCTTTGCTTTACACTCCAAAACCTGGTGAAGAGGTAAGGGAAGAAGTAAGAGAAAAGCTGGATTCTGTCCCACGTCATTTTTTTAATTTGTTAGAAAGTCTAATAGACTTATCTATTTCAGTACTTGATTTTTCAAAAGGAGCTTTTGAGGGACAAGGAGAAAGATTATCTAAAGCAGTTTCCTCTGGGATTGATGCAGCCAGAGAAAAATCCGAAGAGTTAAGAAAAATGACTTCAAATACTTTGTCCGAATAGTTAATTTAATTATGGATTGGCATTTAATAATTAGTGTGTCTCTTGCAGTTCTTGCTGGTACTACGCTTATAATGCTTATTGTTTTAATTCCACTTGCTTTGCAGTTTCACAGAACATTGACTTCGGCACAGCATTTATTCGATACGATCAATGATGATTTGGAGCCTGCTATGAAAGAAATCAAACAAGGAGTAACTGAGATAAGAAGTAGGGTTAAGCAGTATTCTTCTCCCGTGACATCTGTATTTAATAAATTAAGTGTTGTACTTGCTTCATCTGCTCATGGTGTATTAACTGGGGTTAAGAAATACATTGATGAACTGTCTACTAGTGATAAATCAGATATAAATGGAAAAAGTATGTGAAAAGTAGCTTTAGTTCTTTAGGATTATTCCTAAGAGCTATAGAAATTAATGGGTTTATATAATAGAATAATTTATAGCCTGAAAGAGGTGAGGTTAATGTCAAAAGAAGAAGGTAATATTTTTACATTTGCAGTTGGTTTGATTTCCGGTATGGTTACAGGTGTAGTCTTAGGATTACTTTCAGCTCCTAAAACAGGAGATGAGACTAGAGAAGGCTTAGCTTATAAGATTAGTAACTTGAAAGAAAAAGCCAAAGGGAAATTCTCAAAACTCCAAGAATATGGAAAAGATGGCATGACAAGGGTAAAAAGTGATTTGCAGGAAAGAGCAAGTGTTATAAGTTCAAAATTGGATGAGCTTGCTAAGCGCGGAAGCGATGTCTTGATTCAAGATGAAATACAGTAAGCTAATTGGTTTAATTTTACTTTTAATCTTTGTTTTTTCTTTTAAAACTAATGCACAGGTTAGTAAGTCACAATTGAGACAGCCTGTAGAGCTTCAGTATGTTGAAGAACATTTACCTACAAAAATTGATCTTCATGAAATCCCTTCTTTTTCAAATCCATTTAGAAAATTGAAAAATAATTATAGGATTGGCTTAGATCAAAGTTCCGTTACAGTTCCTTTAAATACAAGGTTAAGAATTAAAGTAGATCAATACCTGGATCCTAAAAGTACAAATGTTGGAGATTATTTTAAGGCTCATATTATTGAAGATTTTTATTTTCCGTCAAATCCTGAATGGTTGCTTTTGCCTCAAGGATCATGGGTTAGGGGAACAGTATCTTATGTAAAAAGACCCAATTTATTTACACGTAAAGGATATATTAGAATCAGGATAGATCAAATTACTACACCTTTGGGAGATATTATTCCGCTTAGTGCTGAATTAAATGTTCAAGAAGGAATAATCAATGCAGGTGGTGGATTAGATCCTTTTGTCAATGAGAAAATTGTTAAAGGGGATCAAATTATTGAAGAAATCCAAACAGTTGTTATTCCTTTTAGTGAAGTGGATTCAAAAATAGTAAATAAATTTCTTGATGGTTCTTTAATAGCATTATATTTTCCTGCTAGTGGTGATACATTAAATAGCGGGAAAGAGTTGCAAATTGTGCTCAAGAAGAATATCCAGTTTGTCCAGAATAACTAATACTAAACCGACAAATTAAACTTACATTTAATGTGACTGTTCACCTATTATAAGCAA
>JACOTS010000021.1 GCA_016178265.1 Candidatus Melainabacteria bacterium | reverse complement strand
CAAGTTGGAAGAAGTGTTGATGAAACTCTTCGAGTTCTCAATGCATTTCAAACAGGTGAACTTTGTCCTGTTTCATGGAAGCCAGGAGAAAAAACATTAGGTAAGAGTTAATTTTACTTATTCTTTATCTTTCTTAAGCCCTTGTTAAAAAAACAAGGGCTTTTTATTTAGGGAGCTAATAAGACGGTTTATATGTTGCCATTTAGTTAAAGTGCTTAGTATTGATGAATTTTTTTTAATTATGATCAAAAAGGTTAAGGTCTTAACTTTATATATTTTGAAAAACCAATGAGAGAAAATAGCGTCGAGTAATATATAAGGTTATGGAAGGATTAAAAGAAATCTGTTATGTTGAGCAGGAATTTAATTGAACTAGTTATGGATAAAACTTTAAAAATTGATGAAACTGAATTAGCTAAATTAATAAATATTAGCCAGATTCAAAATTATATTTGTAAGAATTATGGTGAGCTTGTAATATCCAGTGCTGACGAATCTCATATAAATGAACTTGGTGAGCTTTGGGCAAATCATGCTGCTATTCAGCAATTATCAGCTCCGGATAGATATGATTTTAAATTTGTTAAACAAGACTGGCGAGAATTTGTAAGAAGCAAATTAAATAAAAAACATCATTTGCTTTTAGTTGCACAAAACAAAGGTGAATATGAAGTTAAAGGATTTTTATACTTGCAAATTATTACTATTCCTTCTTCTGAGCTTATTCTAAAAGGAGTAATTGAAGATATTTATACAAAGCCTCAGTATAGAAAACAAGGTATTGCACGTATGCTTCTTGAAACTGCTGTTGAATGGACTATGAATAACTCAATAAAAAACATTGATTTGATTACACTTAATAATGCAAAAGATTTATCAGAGTTTTATTCTAAATTTTTACAAAACCCTCAAAATAAAGTAAATCTTGAGCTTGTTGTATTTTAGTAATTTGTCACAGCAAACGTAAATTTTCGCTTGCCAGGCTACAATATCTTACATGCAGAATAAAAATGTCTTGATTGTCGGAAATTCTTATAGTACAGCTGTTACTTTTTTTTATTTGCAAAAATATTTAGATAGAAGTCGTGTTCCTTATGACATTATTTTAATTTCTGAACAAAGAAGCTTTTTTTACCATGATTTGTTACCGGAATTCTTGATGGGGCAATGTTCTTTAGATGAAATTACGCAGGAATTCAGAAAAATAGGTTATATGAGACCTGGTATATCTCTTATGGATAGTAGGCTTTTGGAAATTGATTTTCAAAATAAAACAGTTGAAACTACAAAGGGTACTGTAAATTTTGATTATTTAATCCTTGCTCCTGAATTTGATGAGACTACAACTCATTTTCTTGCAGAGAGGCATGGCATTTTAAATGTGCAAACACCGCTGGATATTGTAAATTTAAAACAGCATATAAAAACTGTATTTGAAAAAGCTGCTTATGAAAAAAATATTGATATAAAAAGGGCACTTCTTACTTTTTCACTAATTGGAGCTAATCAATATGGTATTGAAATTGCATTTGCTCTGACTGATTATATCTTTTATCTGTTAAATACTCAGTACTATGAAATAAAAAAATCTTTTATTACAATTAATTTAATTGATGAGCAGAACAACATAAATATTCCGAATAGTTCATTTTATAGCAATTATGTTCACTATAACTTAAACAGCAAAGGAATAAAACTTGTGCTTGGAAAGAAAATTCATAAAGTAGAAGAGGGAAAGATAAGTTTAGAAGGTGAAAATATTTTTTCTTCAACGATTATTGCTACCACAGCATATGATGTTGCTTCGCTGTTAAAGTCGGTTTTAGCATTAAAAGCTGAAAAAGCTGAAATATGTCAAAAGATAGAAACAGATAAATGCTTTTTGTTGCCTGAAAAGTCAAATGTGTACTTAATTGGAGAAACTTCCCTAATTCCAGGTGTTTCTAATTATTCAATAGTTACATATCATGAGCAAGCAAAAATATGTGCACAAAATATTGTTTCTGAAATTAATAATGATCCTTTGAAACTATTTAAAAACACTATTGATATTGATACTTTCACTTTGGGTAGTAAAAATTCATTTGTAAATTTAAACAAGGTAAGATTCTCGGGATTTTTAGGTTGGATGATTTTTCGCTTAGCTTATATATTTATGTTTTTAGGAAATAAGAAGAAAACTAAAGCACTAAGTACATTTGCTTCATTTTTATTTAGGCTGAAGGATTATGATACTACTGAAATACTAAATGAAAATATGAAACAATTTAATACAAGAATACTGTCCAAAAAATAATTTCTGCTTTAATAATAAAGTAAATAGGTAAATTGACTATGGCAAAACATAAAGCAGATATTGGGATTTTTGGTGGATCGGGATTTTATAATTTCTTGGAAAATATAGAAGAGGTTTCAATAATAACCCCATACGGGGCCCCTTCTGACAATTTATTTCTTAGTGAAGTAAAAGGAAAGAAAGTTGCATTTTTACCAAGGCATGGAAGAAAACATTCGATTCCACCTCATAAAATTAACTACAGAGCTAATTTGTGGGCAATGAAAGAACTAGGGGCAAGTAGAATAATAAGTCCATGTGCAGTAGGCATACTTCAAAAAGAAATTAAACCTGGAGATTTTGTAATTAGTGATCAGTATGTAGATAGGACAAGAGGAAGGGTAGATACTTTTTATGATGGTCCAATTGCAACTCATGTAAGCGCAGCAGATCCGTATTGCGTAGAGCTTAGGGAGCTTGCTATACAGGCAACTAATCAAAATGGTGTAACGTGCCACAAAACAGGAACCATTGTTGTTATACAAGGGCCAAGATTTAGTACCAGATCTGAATCTAAATGGTTTACACAAATGGGATGGTCTACAATTAATATGACTCAGTATCCTGAAGCACATTTGGCTCGTGAGCTTGAAATGTGTGTGGTTAATGTTGCTCTTGGGACTGACTATGACTGTGGCTTGGTGGGAAATGTAGAGCCTGTAAGTCATGCAGAAGTTATGAAAGTCTTTGCACAAAATATTGAAAAGCTTAGAAAAACACTTTTTACACTTATAGAATTAATCCCAGAAAAAAGATCTAAATGTAAATGTGGTGAAACACTTAAACATGCTAGGTTTACATAACTATTTATTGTTGTGGATTTATTTTATCCAAAACTTGTAACAAGAGACTCGACGAATGCATTGAAAATTGTCTGGAGTGATGATAAGGAATGCATATATGATTTCCGTAACCTTAGATTGAATTGCCAGTGTGCACTTTGCAAGCATGAAATGACAGGGGATAAATTAATAAAGATAGAAGATATTCCAGAAAATATTAATTTAACTGCTTGTGAAGTAGTAGGCAACTATGCGCTTCACTTTACATGGAGTGATGGGCATACTACTGGGATATATTCCTATGATTATCTTAGAAAGCTTTGTAACTAAGAGATAAGCATTAAGTGTTAAGTAGTTTACTTATCGCTTTACCACTTAACGCTTGTTATGGTTGCGGACTTTCTGTAGTTAATTTTTCTTCTTCCGGTAGATTGCCTATAGTTATTGTAATAACTTGTGCTTCACCATTTCTTAAGATTCTTAAGTGTAATTTCTGACCAACTTTTTTGTTTCTTACAATCTCAGCAATTTTCTTGGGATCATCAATTGTAAGCCCACTTGCTTTTTGAATTATATCCCCTGTTTGCAGACCACTTTTTTCGGCTGGACTATCAGGTACAACCTGAACTACATAGACACCTTGTGTATCTTCTGGCAGTCCCTCTGCTTTTAATTGCTCCGTATCCAGTGTAGTCATTTTTATTCCAAGATATGGGTGTTGAATGGTACCTTTATTAATTAATTCATTTGCAACACTTTGTGCATAATCAGCAGGTATTGCAAAGTTTAAATTTTGTGCATTTCTGCCAATGATAAAAGTGTTTACCCCGATAACCTTTCCTTCCAAATCAACAAGTGGTCCTCCGGAATTACCAGGATTAATTGCAGCATCAGTTTGAATATATTGATAAGCACCTTGTGCTGCACCAAAAGTTACACCTACATGTCTTGAAAGAGCGCTAACTATACCTAGTGTTACTGTGTGCTCTAGCCCCAGTGGTGAGCCAATTGCAATTACCCAGTCACCTGGTCTTAAACTTTTTGAGCTTCCAATATTAGCAACGGTAAGATTTTTTTTGTCGATTTTAATTATGGCTAGATCACTGTAGCTATCATGTGCTAGTAAATTCCCATCATATTTATTCTCATTATCATTTAAAGTTACAGTAATTTTATCTGCACCTTTGACAACATGATAGTTGGTTAGAATGTATCCATCTTCTTTAATAATTATTCCCGAGCCAGTACCTGATTCTGGTTCAGGGATTACATCAGGAATATGGAGTTCTATCCCTCCAAAATTAAAGCTTTTTTTATCTTTCTCAACTTTTTTTGTCTCTTTAGTTGTATCTATGTTGACTACCGAATGGCTGATTTTTTCGGCAATATTTGCGATGGTATCGGAGTCAATTTGTATCTTTGCATGGGATGAATAGTTATTTATTGCAATGATTAAAGAAGTTAAAATTGTGATTACTATTAATTTGTATGGTTTCATAACTTTTACATCCTCCTTTTCTTTTTTTCTTTTTGTTTCTTTTAATACTATTGCAACATATATTTTAACCAACAATTTTTACTTTATTTATGATTTTTCCCGTTTTTTGGAATGAGTTATATAGTGTAGTTATAGATAAGAATTTCTTTTACACTTAGTAAGTTAATACGACTTATTTAAAACATTGAATTTGGAGAAAACATTATATAATTAATATGTTTAAATTCACTAAACAAGGGCGTTTTAACTAATTAAATAATACAAAGTGAGGGAATAATGGTTGTAGCAGAAAAAGCTGTAAAGAAAAGCAGTATGAAGGTAAGAAGACCAAATTTAGAAGAAATGGAATTATCCTTAGGCAAAAAGACCAGGTTATACAGAATGTTGTATGAACATGGGCCAGGTAATGGTACATTACTTATTCTTCCGATTGATCAAGGGATTGAGCATGGTCCAGTAGACTTTTTCCCAAATCCTGAATCAGAAGATCCAGAATATCAATATAGGCTTGCGGTAGAGGGTGGATATTCAGCAATAGCATTGCATATTGGTCTTGCTGAAAAGTATTCAAGAAAATATGTAGGCAAAGTTCCTTTGGTATTAAAAATTAATGGTAAGAGTAATATTCCATCTGATGAAAATGCATTTTCACCACTTACAGCTACTGTTGAAGATGCTGTAAGACTTGGTGCAGATGCTGTTGGATATACATTGTATGTTGGATCACCTGCTCAAGATAGAGATATAAGACAACTGAATGAAGTTAGGTTTGATTGTGAAAGGTTTGCTATGCCTCTTATTGTGTGGGCATATCCTAGAGGTTCTGCAATTGAAACTAAAGGTGGTAGGGATAGTGTGTATGCTGTTGACTATGCAGCAAGACTTGCTTGTGAATTTGGAGCAGATGTTGTTAAATTAAATGTTCCAAAAAACAAAGAAGAAAAAATGGGCGATATGCCGAAACCATACAATACTTTAAAACTTTCATATGAAGATAGTATTGCAAAGGTTGTAACTGCAGCAGGCAGGACAATGGTTCTTTTTTCCGGTGGAAGTAAGCAAAGCGATGATGATTTGCTCCATAAAGCAAAAGCAGCCATGGATAATGGTGCGACTGGACTGATTTTTGGACGCAATATGTGGCAAAGAAAGCATACTGATGCGCTCAAAATTACAAGTCAAGTTAAAAAATTAATGCTTGAAAGCTAAAGTGCCTACATCAAGGTTAACTAAAATAATTGCTACGCTTGGACCAGCTTCAACTGATCCAAAGACTATATCGGATTTGATTAAAGCTGGTGTAAATGTATTTAGAATTAATTGTTCTCATACAGATCCTGAGACAAGATCTAATGTAATTAGAATAATTAGAAATGAAGCTAAGAAACAAGGCCGGGTTATAGGAGTATTAGTTGATTTGCAAGGTCCCAAAATAAGAGTTGGGAAGCTCAAGGATGGTTGTATTCATTTGCTTGATGATTCTGAGCTGGTCTTGACATCAGAGCAAATGCTTGGCAATGCTAATAAATTTCAAGTTGTAAACTTTGACAAAATTATAAGCTGTTTAAAACCTTCTGAACGAATACTTCTTAACGATGGTTTGATTGAATTGAAAATTACTGATGTGATGGATAAAAAGAATGTTAAGTGCAAGGTGATTTATGGCGGGGAATTAAAAGATGGTAAAGGTATTAATTTCCCGGATTCTAATTTAAAAGATGTTCCTGCTCTTACTGAAAAAGATATTGAAGATTTAAAGCATGCGCAAAAAGAAGAAGCTGAGCTTATTGCACTATCTTTTGTAAGATCTGCAGAAGATGTAAAAGCTGTGAGAAAATATTTTGCTAAAGATTCCAAAATTAAGGTTATAGCAAAGATCGAAAAACCGCAAGCCATAGAAGATATGGATAATATTTTAAAAGCATTTGATGGAATAATGGTTGCAAGAGGAGATTTAGGTGTAGAGCTCTCTTATGAAAAATTACCAGCGATTCAAAAACAAATAATACAAAAAGCAAATGAAGGCAATGTGCTTGTTATTACTGCAACTCAAATGCTTGAGTCTATGATTCACTCTCCAAGACCTACACGTGCAGAGCTTAGTGATGTTGCAAATGCAATTTTTGATGGTAGTGATGCAATAATGCTTTCTGGAGAAACTGCTGTAGGAAAATATCCAGTACTTGCTGTAGAGACTATGCATAAGGTTGCTGTTGAAGCTGAAAGAGTAGCGCCAAGACATAGGCATGAAGCAAAAACTGTTCAGGAAAGTATTGCAAGAAGCGCATGTGCCCTTGCAGAAAGAATTAAAGCTACTGCAATTGTTTCATTTACATCTTCTGGGAAGACTGCTCTTTTGGTATCTAAGCAAAGACCACCTGTAAAAGTTATTGCACTTACACAGGATCAAATGGTTGGCAGGCAAGTGGCTTTGTATTGGGGAATAACACCGCTTTTTCTTACAGAGGTATCTGATACAGAAGCAATGATGGGTATAGTAGAAAAAGCACTTTTAGATGCAAAAATGGTAGAGTTGGGAGATACAGTTGTTATTACTGCAGGCATGCCAATTGCAGCTCGTGGGGATACTAACTTTATCAAGATCCATAAATGTGAAGGTCTATTTCATCCCAATATTTGCGATGTGAAGAAACAGTAAGATTTTTAAATCAAATTATTCTCTTTATAAAACCTTATGGTTTTCTGTATGCACTCTTTGAAAGAAATAACCGGCATTTTTAATTCTTTCTGGGCTTTAGAAGAATCGTAGTAAACATACTTGTTAAAAAGCCCAATTTGTGAAGTTGTTGGTTTAGGGGTGTATCTAAATATAGGTGCAATCAATTCTTGTGCGTATGCGGATAATTTTATGCAAAAAAGAGGTAATTGAATAAAAGGCTTTCTTGCATTTATTTCAGCTGCAATTATGCCTAAAAAATCTTTTGTGGATAGATTATCCCCGCCTAAAATATATCTTTCTCCACATTTCCCATGTTTAATAGCATTAATTGTTGCTTTGCAGACTGCATCTACATCTACAAAATTAGTACCGCCATAAGTATAAAAAGGGAATCCTAAATTTAATGCTTTAATAAGCTTTGTTCTTCTTCCCCTGTAATCTCCTTTTCCCCAAACATTTGCAGGATTCACTATTGTTGCATTTAAACCTTGTTTAATAGCTTTGTAAATCTCATTTTCTGCCTCATGTTTTGTTTCCATATAAACTATCTTGTGTTTCCCCCAGTTATAAGGATGTTCCTCATTAATTGGCTCACCCTTTTCTCCATATCCAACTGCTGCAACTGAGCTAATGTGAACCAGCTTTTCAATCTTATTGTTCAGGGCTGCAGTTGCTATATTTCTTGTGCCTAATACATTAACTCTATAGATTTTGTCCCAATCTTTATTCCACCATGCAATTAGTGCTGCTGAGTGAATGACTATATTACAGTCGCTTATATTGTCTTTAAATGAATTCTCATCTGTTATGTCACCATAGATAATTTCAACACTATCTTTCCATTTATAAGGTTTTAGGTTTCTATCATCTCGTATTAAGACTTTAACTTTGTAACCTTCCTCTAACAGGTGATGGGCCAGGTTTCCACCTATAAATCCTGTTGCTCCTGTCAAAAATATTTTGTCCATGATTCTTTAGTATACCGTATACAGTATTTCGTATCCCGTTGTTCAGAAACGGCCTACTGTATACGAGATACGGTATACTTCTTCAAACAAGTTTTTCGATAAGTATAAAAATAAAAAATCCAATACTAATCCATCCATTTAACGTAAAAAAGGCAAGGTTGACCTTCGACAAGTCATTTGGTTTCACAAGGCTTTGCTCGTAAAAAAGCATTCCAATCACGAAAATCACACTAAACCAGTAAATAATAGATGTTTCAATAAATGTGCCAAGAAGTACAAGAAGAAATCCTGTAAGTAAATGGAAAAATCTGGAAATTAAAAGTGCATTTTTAATTCCAAACCTCGCTGGTATGCTACATAAATTACTGCTTTTGTCATGCTCAAAATCCTGACATGCATAAATAATGTCAAATCCTGCTACCCAAAATACAACAGCAAATCCTAATATAAAGGGGATAATTGAATTAATCTCTCCTGTGATTGCAATCCATCCGGCTAGTACAGATGCACCAAGTGCAACTCCAAGCCAAAGATGAGACAAGTATGTGAATCTTTTTGTAAATGGATAAATAAAAAACCATATGCCAGCTATTGGTAAAAGATAAAGGCATATTCTTGGGAGTTGCAAGGTTGCATAAAGTAAAAGTATAAGTGAAATCACAGAAAAAATAACAGCTTGGTTTATTGAAATTGTTCCTTTAGGAAGTTCGCGATTTTTTGTTCTTGGATTTTTACTATCTATGTCTTTGTCAATTATTCTATTTAAACTCATGGCAAGAGATCTTGCAGAGGCTGCTGCAAGTATAATAAAAAAAATAGAGCCAAGTTCAGGAAATCCATTTTCTTTTGCAAGTAGTGCACCAGAAAGTGCAAACGGTAAAGCAAAAACAGAGTGCTCAAATTTTATAAAATTAAGATATTTGGTTACCATCTAGTTAGTGTAATATTTCAAAGCAAGCTACTCAAGAGGTAAGATTTTATCCGATTTATTCGGTAAAATCTTGATAGCAAT
>JACOTS010000020.1 GCA_016178265.1 Candidatus Melainabacteria bacterium | reverse complement strand
TTACGAATAAGCTGCGCCGGTTTTGCAAAGTGCACATATTATGTACTTCTTAGCATTGCTATCAAGATTTTACCGAATAAATCGGATAAAATCTTACCTTTTGAGTAGCTTGCTTTGAAATATTACACTAGCTAGATAGTAACCATTGAACTACCCCTACTTACACAGTTATTATAAAATAAAAACATGCAGCCAAGCCAAGATGATATAAAAAAATGGAATGAAATCGCAAAAAGGAGAAATGCTATATTGCCTTTCCAGTTTCAACTCATAGGAAGGCAAGAAGTAATAGTGATTTGCGGCAAATGCAAAACCAGTTTTACAAGACCCTTAATAATAGCTCAAAATGATCCGATTTATGTATGCCCTAATTGCTTAGAACGCAATTATATTCCAATTGATTGGAGTGTCATTAGGACAAGAAGAAAAAGATATTAAATTGCTTTTTGTAATAGTTTGTCTTTTGGAATTATTGACTCATGTTCCTTATATTCCTTAGGAATATGAATTATAAAAGTAGAGCCTGCGTTTGGTTTACTTTCTACATTAATACCACCACCAAGCTTTGTTATTATTTTTTTAGCGAGTGCAAGCCCAATACCAATACCACCGTAGTTTCTTGTGATTGAATCATCTACCTGCCAAAACTTTTCAAAAATATATGCAATATTTGATTTTGCTATCCCAACTCCTTCATCTTTTACTTTAAACTCTATTACACCATCCAGGACATCCCTTGCAGTAATATAAACCTTGCCGCCCTCTTTTGAAAATTTTATTGAATTAGAAATAATATTCAATAATGCTTTTTGAAGCAAATTCCTATCTGATTGTAATTGAATACCCTTATTTTCTAAAACAAAATTTAAACCTATTTTCTTTTTTAGAGCATACGGAGCCATAACTTGCTGCAAATAATCAAAGACATTTTCTATATCAAAAACTTCTGCCATCACCTGCAAAGTCCCTTTTTCTATTGACTCGAAATCAAGCAGTTGATTAATCATACTTAATAGCTGTTCACCAGCATCTTTAATTTGCTTTGTCATGAGTCTTTGAGGATAATTTAACTCTCCCTGCAATCCTTGTCTTAAAATATCCGTATATCCTAATATTGCCTGGAGCGGTGTTTTTAACTCATGGGAAACCTTGGAAATAAAATTAGATTTAATCTTATCCAATTCCTGAAGCTTTTTATTTTGCTTAGTAAGTTCTAAAGACCTAGAAACCGCTTCCTTCAATCTAAGCATAGCCCTAAGCCTTGATTTCAATTCAGTTGCCTGAATAGGCATAATAATAAATTCATCAGCACCTTGCTCCAGAGCAATAACTTGAGCTTCCGGTGCATGAGAACTCATCATCACAATCGGGACAAAAGGTAAATTATCCATTGCCCTTATTCTTTGACAGACTTCTATCCCGTCAATCCCAGGTAAATTGTAATCAAGCAAAATAATATCCGGCACAAACATTTCAACAATCTTCAATGCACTAGGTCCGTCAACAGCATGCAGTATTTCATAATCATCTTCACCTAACCAATAGCTGATTGCGGCCCGATTATTGCTTGAGTCGTCCACAATGAGCAATTTAGTCTTATTGTTTTTTGTAACTTGTTCAGATAATCTCATATTTTTGTTCCTCCAGGCCCGATTTCAATTACAACTTGAAACACCCCAGATAATCATCGACCAAAATGTAGCTTTGATTTTGAGTATATAGGTTTAACAAGTGCGGTGCAAGGCCCTGACAAATCTGTTTTTCGGCTAATGTCTTGATCAAAGCCAAATTAGATACACAAAACTAAGATAATCATCAATGTTAAATATTTTTAATTGTAAAATCTTTGTGTCAATTAAAATACGTTCACTGTAAATCAATTAAGAGGTTTTAATTAAAGTAAAGCAATAACCCTAGTGACTCTCTATGTAAGAAAAACTATAATTATTTCTAATATAACAATTCAATATATAAACTGAGTCAATCTTCAAGGACGAAGTCAATGACATTAATTCAAGAAAAATCACAAAACATTACTCTAAAAAGACTAAAAGCTTTAGAAGACATTTCCAACGAGTGTTCAAATCTAATTACAACAGATTTATCAACGATTACAAACAAAGTCTTAAAACCATTTTGTGAACTAACAGGAGCAGACTATGGAATTGTACTTCTTTTATCAAAACCAAACAATCAGATTTATTTAAATGCAACTTACGGATTGCCAAACGATTTCATAGATATTTTCAACAACAAATTAAATTTCAAGATTGATTCAGATGTTACTTTTGCCAGTTGGCCTTCAATTAGATCAATGAAACGCAAGCAAATCATCTTAGTTAAAGATACGAATCAGATTAATGTAGGATTTTCAAAGCATTTTAGCAACACCATAAGTCCAAATACAATTAAAGCAGTAGTATCTGTCCCAATCATTATTAACAATGAAGCTGTCGGAGCAGTTACAAAATACTTTATTCACCCACATGAATTTAATGATGAAGAAATATCATTTGTAAAAACCACCACTAATATATTCACAAGCACAATAGAAAGAAATCAGCTAATTGAGCTGGCAAATAATAGAGAACAAGAGCTAAGAGAAGCAAACAACATACTAAAAACCGTAAACCAAGAGCTGGATTCATTTGTATATATTTCATCTCATGATTTAAGAGAGCCACTCAGAACAATTGAAAGCTTTATTAGCATTATCCAGGAAAAATGTAAATTGAAGCTATCTGATGAAGAAACTGATTTTTTAAACAGAATAATTAAAGCTACTCACAGGATGAGAAAACTAATTGAAGACCTTACAAACCTATCTCGAGCAAGCAGAAATATTACAAAAAGCGAAACTATGGATCTAAATAAGCTATTCAATGAAATTATCTTTGAACTTACAGCATTTATTGAAAAGAAAAACGCAGAAATATCAATTGATAATCATTTTCCACTTGTCATTGGACACAAAGAAAAGTTTTTATCAGTATTTAAAAACTTAATTACTAACGGAATAAAGTTCAATAAGTCAAAAAGACCAATTATAAAAATAACTAATATTCCTGAAGTTGAAAATGATAAGGTTTGTGTTTGCATAGAGGATAACGGGATAGGGATAGAAGAGGAATACCAAGATAAAATTTTTGGGCTATTTCAAAGACTACATACAGAGGATGAATTTGAAGGAACAGGAGCTGGACTTGCAATAGTAAAAAAAATTCTTGAAAAATACAATTGCAAAATATGGCTTAAGTCCAGTCCAAATAGTGGAAGCAAATTTTATGTTACGCTTCCAAAAGCATGGTAATTATGGATACTATTTTACTCATTGAAGATAAGTCCGATGATGTTCTTTTAACTAAGATTGCTTTAAAAGAGCTTGATATAAGCACAGATTTAGTTGTAAAAAAAACAGGAGTCGAAGCAATTAACTACTTAAGAAATAATATAAGCTCTAAAAAATCTTTACCAAAAATAATAATTTTAGACATCAATCTTCCTATAATGAATGGAATTGAAATTCTCGAAAAGCTTAAAGTTAATAACCATACAAAAGCAATTCCCATAATAGTTTTCACCAGCTCAGATTTAATATCAGACATAAGTTACTGCTATAAACTAGGTGCGAAATTATTTCTAAAAAAACCTAATAATATAAATGACTTTAGAAATGCCATAAGAAAAATTAAAGACGTATGCTTAATATAATAAATCTATGATGTAATGCCTGAAAGATTGATACTTTACTAACTATCGACCAACTTGTATTCATATATTCCAATAGCAATTTGTTTTATAATAATCTTTTAATTGTTCTTGTCTTGTTGATAAATTAACCGGGTTGTATAATTTTCTTCTATAAGATACTTTTTATATTACTTAAAATATTAAAGGGGGTAAATATGACACACGCTATATCTGGAAGCGGAATAGTAACCGCACTACAAAACCTACTCGTATCAGATGATACGAGGTATAAAGGGCTAGTAGGTGGAGCAAAAGCTCAAGTAGAAGAAGCAGTTGCAGGCGTAAATTCTGCAAATAGAGAGTTTGCAGTAGGACTGTTAGCTGAATGTATAAGAAGAGAAACAGGAGTACCTGAAACAGATCTTCCTGGAATTACACAAGCAGTAAATGCATTTGCAGATGCTCAGGTCCTAGCTGGACATGCAAAAGTTAGATCCTCTGAAACAGGAAATGCAGTAACAAGATTTGTAGAAGTGCTGGAAGAGTATGCTGGAAGTTTTTATCAAGGCGGTCTAAAAACCTTTACCCATGCAGGAAAAGAAGAAGGATTAAACACAATATTTAGATTTGCTTTAGATTTATTAAAAAAGGATGGGTTTGAAAATCCATTTCCAACAGAAGATGAACTGAAAACAGCAGTTGTAGAAAAGATTAAAGAATCTGCATAAAAAGCTTTAAAAAGTTAATGAGAGCAGAAACTATAAATCTTTCCTGGTGGAACAGGCCAATCGGCTATAACACAAGCTGCGGCAAAAGCATTCCCAAGTGGAGAAAAGATTCTTCACCAAGCATTATTAAAATCATGACACCAACTGCTATTGCAAGTGCTAGCTTAGGAATTCTAGGAGCAATTCTTTCACTTTTTGGATTTACAAGTGATAAAAAGAGCTTAGGATTATTAGGTGTTTTAGGTTGCCTTGCTGGTACTTTTGGTTTCATATACAACTCAACTACTGCTACAGATGTTTCAGAAACCGAACCTATTCAATCTCCAAGCACAGATAAAGATCCTCATGAACATCAAAGCCCGCCTAGTGAAAAAAGGGTCCTGAAAGAAAGCAATGTTCCTGTTGCTAACAATCCTTTTTTTAAGAAAGAGGGAATATGCACAAGTGATCCAGATGTGTTAATTGTTGACATTTATCATGGAATACTAAGCGGTGATGTAAAAAAAGTACAAGATGTTATTGATAGATTAAAAAAACTTGAACTAGAAAAAGTAAAGCCACTTATAAACAATAAATTACAGGAAGTAAAAGTAGTTGCTGTACTTTCATTAATCTCAAGAGATGATTACGAGAGCAATCCAGAGGTAAAACAAATGCTTCTTGACCTTGCTAAACAAGATGCTACAGTTCTAAGAACAATTAGAAACTTAACCCAAACAGAAAAAGACAATAAGGTAATATTTGACAGATTAATTTTACTTTTAAGTCTACTTGGTAATTGAAAGAATTTAATACTTATTTAAATTCTGGTTAACCCCAAGAATCATCCCTAGAAGCTCTAAATCATGAAGTTGATTGATTAATGAATTTAATTTAATGAATAAGAGCTAGTGGGTAAGAAAAAATTAATCACAAATATTCATGTATGCACAGAAATATTTAATGATCACATAACACTTATGTTTTAAAAGTATATTTGTGGGTTATTAAAAATGGGCCAATAAAAGACAGGGGGATTTGATATAACGGCTAAGCCGGAAGATCAAAACAGGAAATATGGTAGATGTAAATCCAGCTAATGCACTAAAAGTGCTTCAAAATATAGTAACGAAATCAACAGGGGGCAAAGATGATGAAATAACTCGCGGTGAAGTTCGCAGAGCCCTTGATACAAACAAAGACGGCTTTGTCTCCACCAAAGAACTTAATGATGCCAACATGGATTTACTTAGACTTGCTACTGATCCTTCTATTTTAAATTCCGAAAAAGATCCAAACAAACGTGCTCAACTTCAAAAAGCTCAAGAATTACTTCTAGATTTACTTAGAGATAACACCAGACTTCGTGAAGCTCCACCTGATCCTGCCAAAGCTAAAAAAATTGAAAATGATCCATTAATTAAAAATCCTTATGACTTGAAGGATAAAGATGCAAGGGCCCGTTGGTCTAAAGAACGTAACAAATATATTGAAAAAAGAATAGAACTTGATCTTGTTAAAGAAAAAAATAATATTAACAAACAATTAGGCAAAGATAAAAATGCTGCTAACTTGGTAAAGGCTCTTTGGACCAATGATGATTCCATTGATGGCAGTAAAACCAATGTAATTAGAATGAATGAGCTCATTGGAGCATGGGCTGCTACGAAAAATGACCCTGCCCTTCGAAAACAATTTGTCCAAGAAATGGCTAAATACATTAATGATAAAAACAATGGTTTAGATCCACAGTTTGTCTTGGATTCACTTCTTCAGGTAATTCAAAGTACTGATTTTACAGGACAGAAAGATCTGCAAAACTTCCTTAAAGAAATTGCACTTGAAACTGCAAAAGGCGGTGATTTTGCAAAACGCGGTGATGGTGTAATTGCTAATTATGACAGTACTAATGAGGGTGGAGTTTTTGGATCACTTGCTCTTGTTAAAAATGGAAATAAGTTTGAGTTTATTGAACATGATCCTGCTAATCAATTTCAAAAAACAAGGTATCTTCTCAATAATCAAGAAGAAGCTTTAAAACCAGACAAGCCAGGTAGAGCTGGCGGATTTGGTCCTGGTGTAGCTCCTCCAGCTGATGCAACACCAGATCCAAATGCTGGGGTAGCTCCTGGTGTAAATGATACTCCTGTGCCTCCAGAACTACCGATTCCTCCTCCAGGAAGTCCACTTGCAAAAGCCGTAAAAGATTTAGGATTAATACAAAACCCAGATGGCTCTTTTTCAAGACCTGGGTACACAGGGCAATACTTAGCACAACCAGATGGAAGTATATTCTATACTGGCGGAACAGGTCCTAAGGGTAAACTATCTCCTCAAACATATGCAAACGGAGACTGGGATCAAACTAGAAATCACCCATCAACAACTGCTGGTGCCATTACTTATTTAGGATTAAAAGAAAACAATGATGGTACATTTTCAAGACCTGAGTATGAAGGCAAGTATATAATTCAAGCTGATGGAAGTATTTTCTATACTGGCGGAGAAGGTCCTAGCAGCACTGGCGCTGGTCGTGCTAACAAACCTCCCCAAACACTCATTAATGGGAAATGGGATCAAACCAAAACAACTCCAATAGCAGGCAATAATCCTAATCCTATTGACCATTTAGGGTTAGTACAAAATCCAAATGGTACATTTTCAAGACCAGGGCACAAAGGAGAATACAGGCTTCAGGCAGATGGAAGTATTTTCTATCCAGGTGGCACTGGTCCTGAAGGTCCTGATGGTACTGACAGATCTCCCCAAACATTTGCAAACGGTAAATGGGATAGCACTAGAAATACTCCTATGACAGATGAGCAAACTGAAGGTATTTTTAATCAGGTTAAACAAGGGCTCGAAGATACTCATGAAGAAATGGCACCAGGAGTCTTTAATTTGCGTAGACAGTTACCTCCAATGTTAGGTCTTGGAACAGCAGGACTAAACGATGTACAAGGCTTAATTGGCACCTTAAAAGGATTACTAAACTTAAATGGACTGGACCCAGCCTTAAAAAGTCAAATTGAGGCTTTACTTAAATTCTTAGAAAGCAAAGAAAAAGAATTAAGTAGTCAATAGTCAATTCAGTAATAGTATTATGACAACAGTAAACTCAAATAATGCATTTAAGTTACTTCAGGATATAGTAACAAAATCCACTGGAGCAAATGATGACGAAATAACGCGTGGCGAAGTAAGACGGTTATTTGATTCTGACAAAGACGGATTTGTTTCAAATAAAGAGCTTAATGATGCAAATATGGATTTACTGCGCCTTGCTGCAAACGATCTAGATGTTGCATCAATGGAAAAAGATGTAAACAAACGTGCTCAACTAGAAAGGGCACAAAAGTTTCTTCAGGATTTACTTAGAGACAAAGGCTTAAGACAAAAGCCTCCAGGACAAGATAAAATTGCAAAAGTTAAAGATGATCCTTTAGTTAGAAATCCCTATGATCTTCCTGATAAGGATGCTATGACTCGCTGGTCAAGAGAGCGTAATAGCTTTATAGATCAAAGAATCACTCTTGATCTAAATGCAGAGAAAAATAACATACAAAGACTATTAAGCGAAACAGGAAGTGCTAGTGGTGTAGTAAAGGCTCTTTGGACCAACGATGACTCAATTGGTGGGAAAAAAACAAATGTACTTAGAATGAATGAACTTATAGGCGCATGGGCTCTTGGCAAAACCAATCCTGCATTTCGCAAAGAATTTATTACCGAAATGGCTAGGTATGTCAATGATAAAAATAACGGTCTGGATCCACAATTTGTACTAGATTCACTACTTCAAGTAATTCAAAGCACTGATTTTACCGGACAAGAGGATTTACAAAATTTTCTTAAAGAGATTGCTATTGAAATTGCTAAAACAGGTGATTTTGCAAAGCGTGGAGACGGTGTAATTGCAAATTATGACGCTTCCAATGAAGGTGGGGTGTTTGGATCACTTGTTCTTGTTAAAAATGGAGACAAATTTGAATTTATTGAACATGATCCGGGAAATCAAGCACGTAAAACCAAATACATTCTTGAAAATAAGGATGAAGCTTTGAAACCAGGAGGAGCTACAACAGGAGGTTTTGCTCCAGGTTCAGTTAGTAGTTCACCCACAGGTGACAAACTCGCTGATCCTTCGCAACTACAAGATGATCTAAATGGCATCAAGAAAGATTTAGATAAACTCAAAGAGAAAGTTAAAAATAATCCTCTTGACAAAGAAAAATTTGATGAGGCTACAAAAGGACTTAATATTAACATTCCTTCTTTAATAAAAGCTGGAAATATTAGAGGGCTTCAAGATTTAATTGGCAATTTAAAAGCTCTGTCAGATCTAGCAAAAAGATATGGGCTTACAGATCTTGGAGAAAAAATTGATAAGTTAATTAAAGACTTGGAAACACATGTAAATTCAATTCAATCAAAAAATAATTCAGGATTTGCCCCTGGCACACCAGAAGTAAACACCCCACCAACCGAAAAAACAAATCCCCCGCCAACTATAGAAACAGATGCTCCACCAATTACAAAAACAGACACCCCACCAACTACAAAACAAGATGATACACCGCCCGTAGAAAGAAACTCTTCTACCACTTATAAAAGAAAGTGTGCACCAAAACCAAGAACCAGGACCACATCAACAACACGAAGAAGTACCACCACATCAAGTACAAGAAGAGATACTACTGTCAGGCATTCTAGTTCTTCTCAAAGGATAACAGGAGATGACACTACTAGAAGCAACGAAAAACTTGAAGTAAGATGGGGGAGAGATGGAAATACACTAATACATGATTCAACTGACAGATATGGTGCCCCTGTATATAAAATGTTTAGGGTGCATAGCACTCATCAAGCAAACGGAAGAGTAGAATCCAAATGGTATGAAATTATGGATCGTGATCTTCAGCACCCCTATACCTTTCAAGCAGGAAAAGGGAAAATCCATTACCTGGTTCCCTATGATGATGACTCAAGAAGAGATTTTAGAGCAAATAAATTGCCCGAAACAGTAAGAAACGTATTAAAAGATTCAAGATTAAAATTACATATTCTTCGTGCAAGGGGTATTGCTTATACAAGCGGTTATGCTTTTGTAAGTCACGGTGGAAAGATTTATTTTTCACGAGATCAAAGAACTTGGCATTCAACAGATCCCAATGACACTTCTACCTACAATGTAATACAAAGAGGTGTTACGGTAACTGGTATAGAAAAAAACAAGTAAATTACTCAAATATAAGGATTTTAGATAACTTTTATTTAATAATCTACAAATTAAACAACCACTTAAGGAACATGATATATCTCTAATCTTCTTATCATGAGGGCATCAAAAGGAGATTAACTATGCTAGACGGTACTAAATTTATGTTATTAGATTGGACACATTCACTACAACAAGCCATGAATACACTTCTTCAAAAAGTATCTTATGTTTTGCCAAATATCGTAGGTGCAATTTTAATTTTAGTCATAGGTTCTATGTTGGCATCATTTATAGGCAGCATGATTGCAGCAGGCATCAGACAACTTAAGGTAGATACAGCTCTTGAAAAAACAATCTTACAGCCTATAACTAAAAATATTGGAATCAAGTTAAACATTTCTAAATTTATGGGTGAGCTCGTAAAATGGTTTGGGTTAATTATTGTTTTTATTGCAGCAGCAGATGTAGCAAGACTTCCTCAAATAACAGACTTTTTTAACGAAGTGCTTCTATATCTACCAAACGTATTTGTTGCAGTAGCAATTCTGGTTGTGGGATCACTGCTTGCAACCTTTGTTACCTCACTTATTGAAACTGTTGTTAAAGATGACTTTGGATATTATTCAGGTCTTGCTAAAGTAGCAATTTATACATTTGCTGTGCTTGCAGCCCTGCATCAACTCCAAATTTCAAGACCACTTATTGAAATCTTGTTTACCGGTATAGTTGCTACAGGTGTACTGGCATTTGGTCTTGGCGGAAAAGATGTCGCTGGAAAAATACTACATAAAGTATACGACGATTTTCAACACAGAAAAAAGAGATAACTGTTAACCATCAAAGAAACATACTTCTTAGAGTATTAAAGTACTCATCCGTATAGTAATCTTTCAAATGCTCATGTCCAGCACCATCTAAAATAATTAGTTTTTTAGGTTCATTAGCTACCTCAAATAACTGACAAGCATGTTCTAATGGCACTTTTTTATCTTTTGTGCCATGACTTATGAGCACAGGAACATGGATATTTTTTATCAGCTCCTTTGAATTTAAAAAATTCCCTTTAACTAAAAACGAAGGTAGTTTTGGAAGATGAATTGCCTTTAAGTCTCTAAGCGAAAAAAATGAAGATTGAATTACAACTGATTTAACAGGAACTCTGGATGCAAGTTCAAGTGCAATTCCACCACCTAACGATCTTCCGTAAACAGATATATTTTCTGGTTTATAGCCTCTTTGAAGCAAGTGATCGTACATAGATAAAGCATCTGTAATTATTCCATATGGAGCAGGTTTCCCTGTACTTTTTCCATAACCACGATAATCAACAATGAGTGCATTGACCGGAATGTGCTCTTGTAAATTAACTGGTGCTTCATGCCAAAGATCTACATTAAAATCATTACCATGAAAAAAAAGCATAACCTTATCAGTTATTTCTTTTGCAGGCAAAAAATATCCATGCAACCTCTCCCCATCAGGAGTATTAATAAATACTTCCTCATGAACTATTCCTTTATCTTTCGGAGTAGGAAATGTTTTGCTGGAGGGTGCAAAACAAATTAAAGAAGTTACATATTCTTGAATATCAAGTTTTGCAAGAATTTTCCAAAAGGTGCTTGATATAGATGAAACTCTAGGTGGTGCTTTTGGAATATCAACATTAGGAGGTACTCTACGTACAGGACTCCTGCCAAAGACATTTGGTCTTCTAATTAAAACTTCAGATACTCGTAACGCCATTAGGAATTATTATATCGCTTCGCCCTTAAGGCTCAGCGTTCCGTGTACTGTAACAATTGTCTTACCGGCACTGCTGAAGACAGTGCCTTTAATGGTTAACAGTAAGTGATTATAGATTCGACGCACTTGCATGGCATATTTCAAGAAAATAAGCAAAAATGTTCTGGTGAAGAATATTTTTGCGCCGTTACTGAAAAGCGAGTTGAGTGTTCGCACGAGGCGAGCGATTATAAAGAATTGGACCTAATCGGAGTCGAACCGACGACCCCTTGCATGCCATGCAAGTGCTCTACCAACTGAGCTATAGGCCCATGAGCTTCTAATTATAACGTACTTATTTTACCGCTCGTTTTGCATAATTCATGAAACATCCCCGTAATTCTTACCGTAGTAGTATATGGCTTGAAATTTCTTTGTCATATTTATTAAGGTTAATTGAATTTATTGTA
>JACOTS010000019.1 GCA_016178265.1 Candidatus Melainabacteria bacterium | reverse complement strand
AATGAATCTGGAATAGCTGCCCTGTGAGATTCTAAATAAAGCGGGATAAATGGAACCACAACAACTGCACCAATTAGCACTCCCATTACTAGAACAAAAAATAGTCCTGTTAGATAAATGAGGCTAACTTTATGAGTTTTATACAATACAACAACTAATTTAAACACTGCAAAAAGTACAAAAAAGATAATTGAATAATATACTCTTTGTAAATGACCGGAAAGAAAAATAAGTCCCATAATTAAAGCAGCAAATAAAAGGTATTTGCTAAATAATCTATTCTTTTCCAAGTGTCTTTCATAACCGTAAATCAAAAAAGGCAGCATTGCAGTATTCATAAGCGTGTGTTCATAGCTATACCACGTAGCATTTGCAGGTTGAAACATATACACAATAGAAGCTAGTAAAGAAGAGATTGGATTTAATCCCCAATACGCGGAAAGAACAAATGCTCCAATACCGCATAAAAAGAGCATTAAAAAAGTAATTAGCTGGTGAGCTGTAAAGTGATCAAAGACAAAATAAATCAAAAAATATAACGGATGAAAGAATCCGATTTGCGGCTCTGCTAAAAACTCAGAGCCAGTAAAAGTATAGTTATTCCAAAAAGGAAGTTTTAATTTTTTAATTGTATTGGAGTAATATTCTCTTGCTGGGGTAAAAAATTGAATTAAATCATTATTAAAATGATTATGAACTTTTGGAACAAATGAAAAATCTTCAATAAGTAACTTAATATCAGTTAAATACAAGTAAGCATTACTTATCTTGTCATTATTTTCACCAGAAATTATAAGCCTGTAATTATTTATATTGTCTATAGATAGTAATTCATTAACAAACTTATTTAAATTAAATGTTGTCCTATACCAATTACTTCCACTTTTTACAGATAAAGGCAAAACAGCAAATCCAGGTGTATATGTAGTTCCATTGGTAGTATTAAGCAAAGAAAGTCCAAATTTAAAGCTGCCTTTACCAAGCGTTTCTTCTTTATAGTCAAAGCTAAGATAAAAATTGAAATCCGAGAGTTTTTCTTTTTTAACTTTACTAATATTTGGAACATTAATATTAAAAGCTATTTGACTGGATGTTCCTGGAAGTACTTGAAGCTTGAATACATCTTTTCGAATTGCTTCATTATATAGCTTCTTATCCTTAGGAAACTTTCCTTCCCACAAAGTTTCTTTTTGTATCTTTTGATCTACATTGTGATATCTCCATGGATACATTCGTACATCCCGTATATCAAATGGAGTATCAACCATGCCAAGCAAAGCTGGAAAATTATAAAGCAAAGAAACAATAAAGATGACAATTATTGGAATGAAGTTTTTATTTTTCATAACTAATATCATTTCTTAATTTTAAATAAAATCCAAGTAACAATAAAATTAAAAGCCCACACAAAGTAATAACTCCTGCTATCAGATACCTATTAGAGAAATAGTAAAACTCAACTGTATAATTTCCCTTCTTGGGTAAGAATACTGCTCTTTGAACTAAGTTGGCTTGAACATGCATATCTTTCTTGCCATTTATTTTTACATGCCAATTCTTAATTTTATGCTTTCTGCTTTGTATTCCAGAAACTCTATGTCATTGCGAGGAGGCACAGAATGTGCCGACGAAGCAATCTCATATCGTGATTCGTTAGGAGATTGCTTCGCACCTTTGGTGCTCGCAATGACAGGTTCATTCATTAAAATAACAGTACTAAGCGGATCAAATTCTTCACTATCCAAATAAACAATGGTTTCCTTAGGATCCTCAATAACTTTGTAATCAGGCACAACAAATGCTCTTGGTATGTAATCCAAATTCTCATATATTGCTGCATCACCACTAAAAACTTGTTTTACATTTTTAGAACTTAATTTCAAGCCATTTGGAACCATAAAATATTTGACATTGAGCAAATCTAATATCTTACTGTGGTAATTTGAAATTGGATATGGAACATTTACGTTAGAAAACAAACCAAAAATCTTTCCTGAATACAACTTATCTTTATTTTTTGTTTGGGCATATACAAACATATAGTATAAATCCTCAGAAATAAAAGAACTATAACCAGAAGCATCTTCCAAACCATAAGGCAGTAAGGTGTTGGGCTTAGCAACATCTCCTTTAAAAAGAGAACCGGAAACACTAGCATCGGTAAAAGGTAATATCCTAAATGGCTCTTTAGATTTATTTTTTTCATTAGTTAAAAATTCAATAACTCCATTTTTATATAAAGGTTTATATTCTGATTTTTTAGACCATGTCATAAAAAATGAAGAGTGATACATTAAATCAAAAGAAGTAATAACAATAACAAATACACCAAGCCCATAAATTAAATTTCTTTTTGCTAAGTGTCCAAAAGTTTCTATAAAAGCATGGCTACCAATACCAACAACAAATGGAATACAAAAACTATAAAGCATAATAAATCTATAATGTTGCATCTCTTTAAAGCCCGGGATAATATCTTTTATTAAGTAAAAGACAAAAGATCCTGTACAAATAAAAAAAGAAAAGATAATACAAAAAAATAAAAATATTAGCAATTTGTTTCTTTTGAGTATTTCTTTAAAACTAAAAAGTGCAAACAAAAACGGAAGAACTCCAAAATAAATATAATTTCTGGAAAATCCTATCCTATATGCATCATAAGATGGATCCACTGTTGTTATAAAAGCTATGGGAAAGTCCGGTATCCCTTTGTAAAAAGGAGTGAATAAGCCAAGTAAAGCTGAAATCGGAACAGAAGACGCTTTTATAAAACCTTCAGGATTAGCAACTCTGTGGGAATTTTGAAATAATGGCATAAAAGGCAAAATAACAATAGAAGCAATCATAAGACCAATCAGAAAAATAAAAACAGCACTAAAAAGATTTTTATAATTTAACATAGATCGAAAGATTGCAAACAAAAAGAAAAGTAAAACCGTGTAATAAACAACCTGGAGATGTCCGCTAATAAAAATTAAGCCTAAAAGAAAAGATGAAAGCAAAAGATAAATGTTTAAAAACTTTTTGCTGTTTATGCAATGTTCAAAACATAAAATAAGGAATGGCAAAGATGAACTACAAAGCAAAATATGTTCATAACTGAAATGAGTTACATTAAATGGATGAAACATATAAACAATACCTGCAAGCAGTGACGGGATAAATCCTAAGCCCCAATATACACACAACAAATAAGCTCCTATACCACACAAAAGAAGGCAAACAATCGATACAATTGCATGAGCAATAAACTGATCAAATAAGAGATACGACAAAAAATACAAAGGATGAAAAAATCCTATTTGCGGTTCTGCAAGAAATTCAGCTCCAGTTAAAATATAATTATTCCAAAAAGGTAATTTCCCTTTTTTAAGAGAACTAGAAAAATATTCCCTGATTGGGGGAAACATTTGAATAATATCCAACAAATAGTGATTTTTAATTTTAGGGACTTTAGAAAAATCATGGCTTTCAAGCTTTAAATCTTTAATGTGCAACACAGCTATGTCAGTATCACTTTTATTTTGTGCTGTTATTTTTACAGCATAGTTTTTCAACAGATCAAAAGAGTGTGACTTAGCAAGCAAATCATTTAATAAAAATTGAGCTTTGTACCAACTGTCCAATCCTACAGCACTTCCTATAGGGGCAATAGAAACTTTTGGACTTACCACGTCATTAGTTTTCTTATTAATAAGCGTAAGCCCTAAGCCATAAGGAACCAATTTTTCTCCAGCAACTTTAAAATCAAAGCTAATATAGTTATTTGTGTTGTTTATTGAACTAATTTCACCGACTTCATCTTCATCTAAAACCAAATCAAGCACTGTGCTATTACTTTCAGTGGGATTAATGCTGAAGACATAACTATTGCCACTTATAAAATCAGATTTCCATAAGGTGTGAGACTCAACTTTTTTATCAACCACATGATATTTCCAAGGATACATCCCAACATTTCTTAAATCTAACGGAATATCAATCAAACCAAAAAAATATTTGTGCAAATATAAAACACAAATTAATAAAACAATTCCAAATGCAAAAATATTTTTTCTGTCAAGCTTCACTTTTTACTCTTTATTTTTAGTATCGCAGCTAACATAATAAGAATAATAATTCCTACCAAAGACAAACCAAGTCCTATCATAAACAATTTAGGGAAATAGTAAAATTTCACTATATAATCCCCTTTGCCAGGCAAATAAACTGCTCTTTGAACAAGGTTTGCTTTATAAAGGTTTTCTTCCTTACCATTTACTTTTACTTTCCAATTGTTGTTTAAATTGTGACCTAAAACCAAAAATCCAGCTTGATTGGTTTTTACACTCTTAATTTTATGCTTTCTGCTTTGTATTCCAGAAACTCTATGTCATTGCGAGGAGGCACAGAATGTGCCGACGAAGCAATCTCATATCGTGATTCGTTAGGAGATTGCTTCGCACCTTTGGTGCTCGCAATGACAGGTTCACTCATAAAAATCACGGTTTTACGCGGATTAAATATTTCACTATCCAAATAAACAATGGTTTCCTTAGAATTCTCAATAATTTTATAATTATTCACAACAAAAGCTCTCGGCAGACAATTTAAATTTTCATAAATTGCTGCATCCCCACCAAATACTTTACGAACTTTTTCTGCCTGAAGAGTTATTATGCTTGGCACCATAAAATATTTGACATTTAATAAATCAAGAATTTTACTTTTGAAATTAAAGATAGGATATGGAATATTTGGATTTTCAAATAAATTTAATATTTCTTTTGAATAAAGTTTGCTTGGATCTTTTGTTTGAACATAAACAAACAAAGAATAAATATCTTTTGGCACAAATGAGCTGTAACCAGATACTTCTTCTAGTTCAAACGGCATAAGAATATTGGGTTGTGAGACATTTACCTTAAGCTTAGTATCCCCCACCCCGCTAACAGAAAATGGCAATACCCGAAATGGCTCTTTAGATGCTTGTTTTTGCGTGAGTAAATATTCAATAGCCCCACCTTTATATATTTTTTTATAATCACTTCTTGCATTCCAACTTATAAAATAAGAAGAATAAAACATAAGATCAAAAGAAGT
>JACOTS010000018.1 GCA_016178265.1 Candidatus Melainabacteria bacterium | reverse complement strand
TTAAGCGAGGTCAATTTTAAATTTGAAAGTGGAATGTGGACAGCTACTAATGGCCCTTTAGTTGAGTATAAAAATCAATATGGACATTTAAATAATTTTGATAACATTAATTTTGATTCTTTTAAGCCTTTATATGATGAGACAGAAACATTGAATGTACTACTTCAACGAGAACATGAGAAAGCATTTAATTACATTAGGTTACTAGGCTCTATAGAAGGAGATTTAGAGGGTGGTAATGATTTAGAACAATATGACTATTACAAATTGCTTTTAAGTAAGCCACAAGCATTTTTTGAAAAAGTCACAGATGGAAGGTTAACAGCACTTTGTTTTCACTTTTTTAATAGCAGGGGAACACCAAAAGAAGGCTCAATACAAGATGCTGTAAACACTCTAAGAAAATTTGCTAATAAAAGACAAATTAGAGAAAGAGTTCGGGAGCTGAATGCAAATACTAAAATGCCGCACTCTGACATTATGGCATTTGTAAATGAAGGAAAAAAAATCTATGTGCAAAAGGGTGCAAAAGCATATTTAGAATGGCGCCTTTTACAGCACATGATGCATATTTTCAAGAAGAAAGAACTTGAAAAATCTCCAATATTTAAATGTACTGATACTGAACTCTACTTTAGCGAATCATTTTTAAATAAATGGGAAAAAGATAAATCAAAAAGGCTAAGTAATAGTGGGAATGAGGTTGAAGGATATATATTTTGGCTTCGGGAGCAATTTGAGCAATCAGGCAAACCTGCTGATGAGCTTGTTGATTACCTTGAAACAGTATTTCCTGATGAATTTGTAAGAGATCCTTCATCTGTAGATTTAACTTCACCGCAGTTTGAAAAATATTTTTATCCTGACGAACTTTTTAGTATAAACAATAAAATTGCTTATACTGGTGAATATTCTTTCCACTCTGTGTTTGCACTTGTTGATAAAAGAAGTCTGCTTAAACCAGATGCTGATTTTTATTTAGAGCTTCAGCCAGCTAAAGAAAAATTTTCTGCTGTTCCTCCTTTTAGCGTATGTAAAAATGGGAACTATTATGTAGTGAGTTCAGGAGATAGCCCAAGTGATACGGGTACACATGTAGCTGCTCTTGAAAGAGGAGGAATTGCAAGGATAATTTATGGGCTCATTACAGATGATGACATTTACAATGAGGCAATTAGTCAAAGAATTCTTTATGTTAATAACATAGAAAGACATGGGGTAAGAACTCCTGGTGGAGAACATGCTTTATATGAACTAGAAATTGCTTGTAACAAGTATGGTACTTATGGACTTCAAAAAGTAGAAGGACAAGATGGATATAGAAAAGTAGTTGTTAACAACGGGAATACTACTTATTTAGACAATGGTAAAACCTTCTCAAAACAAGAGATAATTTCAGAAATTAAAACGCACTATGCAGGCAGAATTGAAAGAAGCCCCTCGCCTGCAGCTAAAATAAGAAGATTTGCTGAATTAGTTCAACTGCTTACAGGAAGAAAAATTGACTTTAATCCACAGGAGCTTGAACTTGCAAGAAAGCTCTATGCTAAAGACCCAACTGGAGAAAGTTATGCACCAGGAAGTAAAGAAAGAGAAATATTTAACAGTTACAGGTGGGTAATTGTAGAAGAAGAGAAAGCTTCACTTGTCTCTCAGGATGTACCAAAGTTTAGAGTTTATTTTGAATGTCACGACAACAGTACAGGAGAAATATATTTTAGAAGAAAATCAGATGGAAATCTTGTAAGTCAAAAAGGTCAAGTATTTAACGGGAATGAGTCAACGCTTGAGAAAATTCCTATTATAAGAGATGATTCAGGCAACTTTGTTTATAAAAATACAGGGGAGCCTTATACAAATCCTGAGTTTTTAAATAATGTTGTATGTGAAGAATTCTACTTACCCAGTCCCTCTCCAGTGCAAGGTCTTTTTGCACATAAAGGATTTTTAAAAATGCTTGGGTTAGGACAAGGAATAAATAAAGGCAAAGAAAGACTTAAAGCCTTTATTTCTAAAATGCCTATTTTATATAATGGCGCACTTGAGTGGGCAGGCGGGCTTATGGCTATAGGGGGTCTACTTAGACTTGGTAGCATAATTGGTAGTAAGGAAGGAATGTTATATAAGTCTGGCTACTGGCTCTCAAATATCATGAGAGCTGGCTCAGCATTTACTGGTGCTTTAAGAGGTCTTTTAAATGTACAAAAATATTATGATATTACTGCAGGTGAAATCATTAATATATTTTCTGCATTGCTTTTACCTAACGGACCAAAGCATCTTGGAATTGGAATTGGCAATTTAATATTATTTACAGGAAGAGGCAGACAAAGAACTCAACTTCAACAAAGGGTAAACAATTTTACACTGGAAGAAATGGATGAGAAAAAACCTCTTAAAGACATAGTTGATCCACGCCCATATGTAAGAGAAGTAACAAGATTTAGTACTGAGGATTTAATTTTAAGTGCAAAAAATGCAGCAAGAAAAGTAAAACTTTCTCCTGTGCTTGGTGAAATAGGAGGTAATATTTTAAGCGCAATGCTTACACCTATTAAGATGGTTGGCGATATTATGCGTGACAGAAGGCTCATAACACAATGGAAAACAAGAGTTTCTGAAAAATCAGGACTTCACTATAGAGCTGCACCAAGTGCTGGGCATCTTTTAACACTTGTTGGTCTTGTAAGTGGTATTGGAGCAGCTATTGCAGGTACGCTTGGAAGAATAGGTGAAGTAGGTGAACATGGATTTAATAAACTTGGAAACTTTGCAATTTCATTTTCTAATGCAATACCAGCTATAGGCATTATTGCTAATGGTCTTGAGGTAGCAAATAATCCTCAGGGACTTCCAACAATATTTAGAGGATTAGATGGAAAAGATATGAGATTTGATCCCAAAAGAGCTGGTTACGGACAAGTATTTGCAGGAATAATGTATGCAATTCTTCCCTGGTTTGGATTACATAAAGATTCAGTAGCAGCTCTATATGATACTTTTGCTACAGCACCTTATTTTGGACTTCCTGGAAGTAGAATGAGTGTGGCAGAAGAAGAAAAACATAATACGGTAAAGCTTGGAAGAAGCGTATTAATTGAAGGCCAAGAATTCTATAATGAGAAAAACTCAAGAATTACTTTGTAGTTTCTACTAAATCTTTGTTTGAATTTAGCCAGTTTGAAATAGGTGATTTTTTAAGCAGGTTATAGACTCTATCGAGCGTTTGTTTAATGGTTCTTTTGTGTGTGCGTTTTACAATTGCTTTTTTGAGCTGTTTTAGCTCTGATATTCTTGATTTTTTTTCAGTTTCTTCTTCGAATATTGGATTGTAGATCATGGCTATATACCCCTTTGTATCTTTAACTTTTCAGTGCTAACTTCCTCCTGGTAGCCTTATACCCAATAATATAAATTTTTCTTGTTATGAAACTGTTAAATCACCTAACATTTGTTTAGGAATGTAGACAGTTTTAAAACTGAGTTAAACATGTTGACATTCTTTGCTTTGTTTGTCAGTTTTAATGATAATATTGAGCGTATGAGAAGGGAAGATGGGAGAAAAAATGATGAGTTAAGGCAGATAGCCTTTACTCCTGACTTTGGAATAAATGCTGATGGTTCGGTCTTAGCTGAGTTTGGGAATACAAAGGTGCTTGTAACTGCCCAAGTTGAAGATAAGGTTCCACCATTTTTAGAAGGGACTAATACTGGTTGGATTACATCTGAGTACTCACTTTTGCCAGGCTCAACAAAGCCAAGAAGTCAGCGTGAAGCAACAAGGGGAAAACAAACAGGAAGAACTACAGAGATTCAAAGATTAATAGGAAGAAGTTTACGAGCAGCAATTGATTTAAATAAACTTGGATCCAGAACAATAACAATTGATGCTGATGTAATTTGTGCTGATGCATCTACAAGGGTAGTAAGTATTTGTGGTGGATTTATAGCTGTTTTTAAAGCATTAGAAAAGCTGAAATCAAAAAGTTTAATTAAAGAAATACCACTTTTAGAACCCGTTGCTGCAGTAAGTGTTGGAATAGTCAAAGGAGAAGTTTTACTGGACTTGTCATATGTTGAAGATTCAGTCGCAGAAATAGACAGTAATATAGTTATGAATCAATCAGGAAAAATTATTGAATTTCAAATTACATCAGAAAAAAAGCCATTTGATAGAAAACTTATTGGTGATCTTCTGCAACTTGCTGATAAAGGTATAAAAGAGATTATAAATAAGCAACTTGAGGTGTGTAAAATTTCCATGCCAGTTAGCTAGCTTTTATCATTAAGCTTGGCTTTTTCCTTCCGATAGGCTCAATATTTGTAACTGTAAATCCTTTATCTTCTGCTAATTTTTTTACTCTTTTAAGTCCGGAATAAGTTGTCAGAGTGCCGTTTGGGGAGAGTAAATTAAAAACCTGACCTAAAAACTCCTCCATCCAGAACTCTGGACAGGTCTTATGTGAAAAAGGATCATAAAAAATTACATCATAGTAGTTTTTGGGTAAAGTATGTATTATTTGATTTGCATCACAGATATTTAAACTGATTGATACTTTGTCAAAGCTAATATGATTTGTATTTTCTAACTTACTCAGTACTTCTTGCCATTTTTTGTAGTAACCAGGTACTTTAAGTTCTTTAATTTGTTTAATTATATTTATGTCACATTCAATAACTTCAATTTTAATTTCCGGCAAGTTTGAAATCGCATATGCTCTTTCTAGTGCAATTCCTGTGTTGTATCCTAACCCAAAGAATAAGTCCAGTATTTTTACTTTTTTACCGTGTTTGATGTACTCTTCTAAACAAGAAGGAGCTATAAACTTATGCTTTGCTTCTGCAATCGGACCTATCTTACTATGATAAGCTTCATTGAAATCTGTGTTAAAAAAACTTTCTGAGTTGTCTTCTCCGATAAAGGGAACGAGCATCTATTTTTCCATGAGTCCTGCGCCAGTAGCAAAATATTCTTGCATCATTTTTTTTACTTTTTCTCTTTGTTCTGGGGAGGTGCATCTCTCTAGACACCAAACATATGCAGTTCTTGGAGATACGCTTCTTGTTGCACAAAACTTAGTAATATCTAGCTCACCCTTTAAAACAAGGTCTATATCTGCACCCATATATCGTCGTCTTGATGTCATAGCTATGCAGTTTTTTGTTGTAGTTTTCTTCTAATACTTTCTTTATTAATTAACTGCAGTGATTCATAAAACTCAAGGGTCCATTTTCCTCTGTTTTTCCTTGCAATTTTACGCATTTTATCTCTTATGCCAATAACTTGTTTATCGGACCACTTACTGAAATCTCCGTTTTTCTTT
>JACOTS010000060.1 GCA_016178265.1 Candidatus Melainabacteria bacterium | reverse complement strand
GTGCCAATGAAAATTTGTTTCTTGTCTTATTGATGAGGAAATCCAACAATAGAGTAAAGAAAAATGTGTATGCTAGCAATGCGCCAAAGTTTGTTGACAATAAAACAGATTCTACTTGCAAGGGATGTAGTGCCCAAAAAAGTGTAAGTATGGCTGAGACAAAATCACTGATCCTATTTTGAAATATCGTCTTGAGAATTAAAAATATTAGAATGCAGTTAATGAGATGTATGAAAAGACTAAATAAATGATAGAGAAAAGCATTTTTTTTGAATAATGAATAAACTATTAAATGTAAAGGGATATCAAGTGTATTTGTTCTATTTGCTATTGTTGAACTGTATAAAAAGTTGTTGGAACCAAAATTATTAATAAAACCAAAGCTATGTAAAATTTCAGGAATTTCAGAAAAAGAAGCAGGGATTGGGGCATAAGTTTCATTATAGATTATATCTTCGTCATAGAAGCTCCATTCTTTTCCTAATGAAGGAGTAAATATTCCTAAAGTTAGGATGATGATTAATGATATGTATAAAATTGAAGATTGGGTTTTAAACCATTTTTCATTTAGGAGATTCCTCGAGCGAGGAGTTATTTGATTTTTGTGTGGTTGTTTAATCATTAAAATATTCATTAATTGTATTCTATGGAATAATTCCTTTATGTAGTGCTGATACAAAATTCCAACGGTTCGTTGCATGTGTTGTTGATGCTGATATTGATAATCATGTATTACAGGCTGTGAAAGATTTTGTAATTTAGAATTTGGATACACATTTGAAAATTATGTTTCATATTTCATTAGTATTTCACGTAGTAGCTGAGTGATATTTTGGAAACTTCAATTTTAATTTACACAAAATAGGATAGGATTGGGTATGAGTATGAGTATGAGTATAAGTATAAGTGTCTTGGTAGGTATATTTGTTCTTCTTATTAGTTGTTGTAGCTTACCAGCTGTTGGTCAACAAGTAATGGGACCACCCCCGGGAGCTCTTCCCCCGCCGTGTGTTGTACAAATGGCTCAACCTCCTTGTACTGTTGCTGAAATCGGTAATTGCTGGGGTGATGTTAATCCACCTGCCTCTGCTTTAGATCCGATTTTTAAAATTTGTACTGCTTCTGGATTTGTCGAAATTGAGAAGACTACTCATGATTTAGCAACCACATTTAAAAATATGGTGACAATTGATGTGCCTGGTTCATTGACGAATAATGCAGTTACTACTCTTAATGGTGTTACTAACATTTCTGGTAATACTACACATACAGGAACTGCCGATTTCAACAATACAGTTAACCTGGGACAAGGGAGTGCAAATAGATTGCAAAATATTGATACTCCTACATTAAATAATGATGCGACTAGAAAGGATTATGTAGACACGTTGGCAGGAGGATTAATAATTGATACTGCAAATCCTAATAATTTTAATTTTGGTGATCATATTTTACAATCTTTGAAAGATCCTATAAATCTACAGGATGCAGCTACTAAAGCGTACGTTGATAATATGATAGCTAGTAGTATTAGTGTACCTCAAGCATTTCAGCCGTTGAATATACCTGATTTAACATTGTGGCTTAATGCTGATTCATTATCTAATTTTTTCAATGATGGAGATTTGGTAGATACGTGGTTTGATGACAGTGGGTTAAAAAGCAATTTTTCTCAGTCAAGTAATTCTTTTCAACCTACTTTTAAAGAAAATGTAATTAATGGACATGCAATAGTGAGTTTTGATGGGGCTAATGATCTGTTGGAATCAGATAGCCAGTTGGTTCAAGACTTTGTTATGTCTTCAGAATATACATTGTTTGTTGTGTTTGCTGCTAACAATATTGATACTAATGGTATTGAGCAGGGTAATGATACTATTATTGGTGATGATAATGGGTTTGGGATCAGGTTACGATCTGTGCCAGAGGTTTATGCTCATAATTTTACAGATGCACACCAAACAGTGGCTTCTTCAATACCTGTAGGACAACCCTTAATTGTTCAATCAAGACATGGTTCAACTAGCTTATCTTTGCAGCTCAATAATAATGTGGAATTGAGCGTTCCATCAGGTAATACTGAATCATTTACTTTGGGAAGAACTGTAATGCTAGGTAAGGGTTTTGGCGCTAGTTTTTTTGATGGGGATATAGCTGAAGTTATCCTCTATAATTCAGCACTCGACTTTAATGGGGTGAAAAAGATTAGAAATTACTTAAATGATAAATATGCAGCTTTCTAGCTGTTGCTTAAAGTTTTTATTTTTTGTATGCAACGATTTAATTCAGTGTCTAATTTAACGAGTTTTAAAAATTGTGCAACTTGTATAAGATTACTTCTGTCGTTTCCCGCCAGGCTCCATAACTCGTCCTTAAGCCTTAATGCTTGTTCATGCATTTCGAGATGGACATACAGTTTTGCTAAATTATTGGTGATATCAAATACAACTTGAGGAGTGGTTTGGATAAATTTGGTGTTTTCATGGCTTTGAACCATATATTCAAGTGCTTTTTGAGTATCATTTATCTGGTAATAATATTTGCTTACAAAATACAATCCTTCCGGATCAAATGCATCAATTACAAGCATCTTATCCATTGCTCTTTTTGCATTCCTAAGGTCATTAATATTTAAATAGCTGGCAAATGATTGTATGTATGAGTGTTTTGAGCCAGTTCTTAGACCATATAAATAAGAATATTTAGCAAGCTCTGCTTCTTTCTTTTCTTCTTGATAAAAGTTTACTGCTTTAAGAAGAATACTGTTGTCGTATAGAAAAACACTCAGTGCTTTTTTAAGATACTGCTCGGTTGCCTGACTGTCTTTTATATTTGTGTATAAAACATCAATTAGTGCACCTAAAACGAAATTCGTATTTGGATAGTTTTTATCAGTTTCAATTAAAACATCTCTGGCTTTTGTATATTCGTCATTTTTTAAGAGAAGATGCACGTACAATTCTACAATTCGTGGATCTAGTTTTGAAATATCCTTTGTAAAAGGTTCTAGAATTGTAAGTCCTGTTTTGTAATCTTCATTCAGCTCAAGATATCTTGTTGATGCTTCTAGAAATGCAATTTTTGCAAGCAGGGATTTGTGATCCAAGCCGTATGCTTTAAGAACTGCTGGTAATTTCTTTTGTTTCCCTGATTTGGCTTTAATATCATTTTTTGCTTCTTCTAGTAAACCTAAGGTCTGGATAAATAGTTTTTTATTTTCTTCTGCCTTATCTGGTGCTAATACTGACTGAGTCTTTGCAAGCATTCCCAAGCGCATTGCTTTAAATAATGGATCGGTGCTTGTTTTGTAAGTAGCATTTATAAATGTGTAATCGTTTTTCCAATCCTGAGTTCTTAAGAATGATCTGGTAAATGATGTAATTGATATCAGCAGTAAGCCTATTAGTACAGTAGCTCTTATTGATACTTGGCTGTTTTGATTTATTTTACTGTTTATAATTTGGCTTATGCTGATAATTAATAGGGCAGAAGCTGTATAAAGGTATCTTTCAGCTACTAATGTGTAAGAAGGCATGAGTATATGTAAAAAAGGAAGTAGTCCCAAAAAAAACAAAAAGCACATTAAAAATATGTTAGAAAATCTCTTCTTTGTAAGTAGCATGATTAGAGGTATAAGAAGCCACGCTGTAAGAAAAGCTATGCAAAATATTGAATATGGATCAGTTAATGTCTCTCCTGGAGCAAGCCAGAAAACACGCTCCAATGTGATGACAAGACTATTAAATGTGCCAAGTTGACTTGTCTTATAATTTGATATAAAGAAAAAATAATACAAGAAGAATATAAACCCAATTAAATATGGCTTTGATTCTTCAAAACTTAACTTCAATGCTTTTAGGAATTTGCTTTGTCCGAAGTTTAAATAAAATGAAATTGTAAAAATTATAAATGGCAGGGTAACAATATATTCATTGGTAAGCATTGGAACAAGAAATAAAAATGGAATTAGTATGAAACGTAGTAAATTTTGACTACCAGTTCTATTTATTAAAAACTCTAATATAAACCCAAAAAAGAACAGATAACTAAATAATGCACCAAAATTAGATGCAAGCATTACACTTTCTACATTTACCGGATAAATAGCCCAAATAAATGCAAGCCCTGCTGAAAGAAAACGACTGAATTTACTGATGGGGGCTTCCTTGTGGATTGTAATTTTTAGAAATACTTTTAATATTAAATAAAGCAGGAAGCTATTAATTATATGTAGGATTAAGCTAAACCCATGAAATAATATAGGACTTTTATTGAAAATATAAGAAAGAATAAGTCCTAATAATTGTCCAAAAGGTGCATTTCTTGTAATGTAATTTGAACTATAGATCATATTTGAAGAAACCAGATTAAAATTCAAGCCAAACTCATTTATTATTTCAACGATTTCTCCAAAGGATCTGGCAACTGGGAAATAAAGGCTATCATATATAATTCTTTCGTCGTAAAAAAGCCATGGTCTTGCAAGAGAAGGGATAAATAAAAGCAGTATTATAATTCCACATAATATAAAATCAATATTGGTTTTATCCTTTAAAATCTCACTAAATGAAATTATAGGCTTGTTTGTTTCTTCTTTTTTTGTTTTTTGTTTTTTACGCATGTTAACTGTTGTTAATTTCCAGATTTTGTAAAGCCTTTTTTGCCATTTCAATATTGTTTAATTGTACATAAACATTATAAGCGTCTTGCAGACTATATTTCGAATGGGTTCTAATTCCATGTAAAAATGAGAAATAAGCAAATTTGTCAAGCTTATTTGTATCTAAATAAACCCTTCTTAAAGCATCTAATGTTTGCACGTCATATGGGAAAAGTTTAAATGATTTTAGTAAATAGTTTTCAGCTTGTATGTAGTCTTTGTATTTTTTCTTGTACAGCTCAGCTTTTATATTTGAGATGGTTGGACTTATTTTTTGTTTTGATGCATAGTTAACTACTTTTTCAGCTTCGTCTAAGTTCTGTGTAGCAAACAAAAGCCCTAAGTAAAAGTCAAGAACCTGAGTATCGGTTAGATTGGATTTTGTCATGTACTTTTGAAGAAAGGTTGTTGCATCTGCTAATGTTTCATCTAGAGCTAACCTTGTGTGCGTAAGCAGGTATGCGGTTTTTGCTTGCATTGTTTTAGGATCTAATCCATAAAATTTTAATACTGACGGTAAATTTCTTTGATACTTTAGCTTATCGCTTTCTAATTCACTTAAATAATTTTCAAGCGTATAAGTAGCTAGCCTTATATATTTCCTGCCTTTAATTTGTGCTCTTTTATCTCCCTTGTTTTCAAGCAGTAATCCTCCTAAGAAACTTTGTCTTAGTCCTTTGAATAATCCATTGCCACTTTCTTTTAAGGCGGATTTGTGCAAAGAGAAACTATCTTTCCAGTCTAAGGTTCTTACATAAGCTCTTGTGCTGTATGAAAACGTAAGTGTAGAAATAATAATCAGAAGTAAATTTATTTTCCATGCGGATAATCTCGAGGTCTTTGATTGCAGATAAAAAATAGAATGTGATATTCCAAAAATAAGCATTGCACTTGGAAAATATAAATATCTTTCGCTGGCTATGCAATATGTAGGGGATAAAATATGCAAAAATGGAATAAGTGAAATTATAAATGGACTAAGTGATATGAATATAAGAAAATAAGAAATTTGTTTAATCCACCTGAATGACAATATTAGGATAAAAATCATACTAATTGAGCAAAATAAACAACCAACTGCATAAGGAGCATATAGCTGATTTGAAAAGAAAACTTTAGATGTTTGATCAATGGAAAGATGTATGGGAAAAGCAAGAATCTTAAGGTAATGAACAAAAATCTGTGATGAAAACCAAATAACCCTTTCAAGCATTGTAAAAATTGAAAAGCCAGAAGCTCTGGAAATATTTGTTTTAGTTTCTAAGAGTATAAATGAAATTATAAATACTGCCAGTGCTGTAAAAAGGGGGGCAATTTTAATTATTGTTTGTTTCAAATTCTTTTTGAATAAACTAAACTGATTCTTATTCATTAAATATGCAAGTGTGTATACAAAAAGAATTAGTGGAATTGTAACTGAATATTCAATTATAAAAAGTGGTATTAAATAAAATGTAAAAATAAAAAATCTTTTTAATAAAGACAGTTCTTGATTTAATGTTTTTATATAAAAAAGCAGTATTGCAAAACAGAAACTATAAGAAAAAATAGCAATCCAATTGGTTGTAAGTAGCACAGCTTCTACATTTACAGGATGCAAAGCCCACATTAAAGATAAAGCGGATATTATGATATATTTCAGATTGTTTGCTTCATTTTGAATGAATCTTGCTGACACTTTATTTAAAATTAGAAAAAGTAAAAAGCTATTTAAGGCATGAAAAATAAGCGCTAGTAAATGATATGCAAATAAGTTTTTTTGAAAGATAAGAAATGCAACCATTAAGACAAGAGTATTTATCGGATCTAGTCTTAGGTTTGAAATAGATGAATAGAATGGATTTGAAGCCTCAAAATAATGATTTAATCCAAAATAACGCAAGTAGTCTATTAGTTCTGAAAATGAATGTGGTATCGGGTAAATTGACTCATTAAAAATGATTTGTTCATCAAAATGTTTTGAAGGAAACGAAAGTGTATGCAAGTAAAATATAAAAACAATAAATGCTGTTATAAACCCAAAAAGATATTTTAAGTTTGTTTTCATTTAAGTGTTTATATTTCCAAATTTTGTAAGATATGCATTTTTTATTTCGGCAAGTTCAGTTGTTTTTGGAAACCTAGAAGTCATTATCTCAAGTATATTTTTTGCTGTATGTCTTTTGTCTAAAGCTATGTATATTAGAGCTGCATCCTTAAATGCTTGAGGATCATGGGTTCTAAGGGCATATAGATATGAAAAATATGCATATTTTTCCTTGTCATTAAATATGCTGTATATCCTTTTTAATCCAAACAATGTTGAAATATCGTATGGAAAATACTTAAATGATTTTAATAAATATTCTTTAGTTTTGTTTAAATCGTGATATTTGTATTCAATTAAATCAGAATACGCTACAAGTACAACATGACTTATTTTCTTTTGTGCTAAATATGTTTTTAATAATTCTTCAGCTTTATCTACTTGACCTGATTTAAAAAGAACTTTGTAATAAAAATCTACAATATGTGAATCAGTTATTTTGATGTTATTAAAATATGTGGTTAAAAGATTTGAAGCTGAGGCTGGATCATTATCAATGTCATATTTGGTATGTGCAATAAGATATGCGTTTTTTGCTTGTAGTGTTATAGGATCTAACCCATAAAATTTTAAAATATTTGGAACATTAGTTTGATTCTTAACCTCAAGTTGTTTCATTGCTTTATAAAGATAGCCTAGTGCTACATTGTTTAAATTACTTAGAAGTCCGGGAGGAGTTTCATTGTGCAGTTCTTTTAGTGCAACTGCTATCATGTGCTGTCTTAAGCCTTTATACATATAGTTCTCTGTGCTATTTATTGATGCTGTTAAAAGTGTAGCTGTGTCCCTCCAGTCAAATGTTCTTATGTATGCTCTTGTGCTATATGCTAATAGTGCAATAAGCAAGATTGGTATCATGAGGTTTTTTATGTTGGGGTGGCGTAATTGAATTTCAAAAATAAGCTTAGCTGCAAAGAATATCAGTATAAACAAGGGAAAATATAAATAACGCTCACTTGCTATGTTGTACACAGGTGAAATTATATGGAGATAGGGAAGCATGGAAATAAAAAATATTACAGTTCCAAGTGATGCTGTTTGAATGTAGGCGTTTTTGTTTTTAGTTAGCAAGAAAAATAGACAAGTAGCAAGTAACCCGAACATTAGTACAAATGCTGATACAGAGTAGAAATTAAAATAAGAATCAGAAATGGTTACTAATGAAGCGTGATCGATTGACAGCTTGAGCGGGAAAAACATTAATTTTATGTAGTGAAAAAATATTTGTGGAGCAAGCCATAAAACTCTTTCCAGTGTAAGGAAAAAATTACTGCTTGGATAAGTTCTTTGGATCTCAGATGAAAAGAAATAAAACGTATAGCAAAGAAATACAACCAAGATTGGTAATAAAAGTCTTAGTGTATGTGCTACGGCAACTTTTCTTGGCTTATTTTCAATCACAATATCTTTCCAGAGAAGGTACGTAAATAAGATAATTGGCAGAACAAATGCATATTCATGCAGTGAAAAGGCTACAAGGTAAGTAATAAAAACAAATAAAAAATGAACCGTATAATTTTTTACAGGCAGTTCTATTTTTTGAAAATAATAAAAAAGCACAAATAAGAAAAAAAATGTAATGAGAATACCAAAATTGGTTCCAAACAAAACAGGTTCAATATTTACCGGATGAAATGCCCAGATTAGTGTCAGTAAAAAAACGACGCGGGTCCTGTCACCTACAGGTAACCCTCCAGAGCTGTCAGCTCTGGGCCCCTCCCTTCCGGTGCCACCCGCTTGTATTACCAATGACCTTAGAATTGCAAATAAAACTATTGCATTGCAAATGTGTAGAACAAGCATAAACAAGTGATAGTTCAATGCAGAAGCTTTAAAAATAAATAATATAAACATTGTAATAATAAGCCAAAGCGAGTTGCCTCTTATATTTGAAATGTTTGAATATAGTGGGTTAGTAGATTCAAAATAATGATTTGTCCCGAGCATTTTTAAGGTTTCAATATATTCTTTAAAAGAAATTGGAATAGGCAAAACAGTTTCTCGAAATATAATATCTTCGTCAAAGAATTTCCATTGGTAATTTAAAGTATGTGAGAAAAAAACAAAAATGCTAAGTGCAACTAAAAAAATAAACAAAAAGTCTGATTTAAATATATTTTTAATTGTTTTATTGTACATTTGATCTATTTTCAAGCTCGTCTATTTTTTTTCTGGCTAGTTTCATATTGTCTAATTCTTTGATATAAAAGTAAGCTACCTCTGCATTTCTAAGTTTTTGAGTGGAGTGTTTTCTGATTCCTGCAACATATGAATAATGGGCATATTTTTTCATATCTTCTTTTAACCCGTATATTTTAATTAATGCTTCTAAGGTCATGTTATCGTATGGAAAGTATTTAAAGGCTTTTAAAATTAACTGTTCGGGTTCTTCAAGATTTCCTGTATTATCGTAAATAATCTCAGCCAGTGGAAAAATAATACTTGTGGAATAAGGATA
>JACOTS010000059.1 GCA_016178265.1 Candidatus Melainabacteria bacterium | reverse complement strand
TGATATTGGTTCGTTGGGCTGGGTTGTTTCAGGTTTTTTACTTCTAGTGTTTTTATATGCTACATGGCTTCCACCAAGCCAAAAACAAATTGCACCTTTAGTTCCTGCGCTGCAAAGTTACTGGAGAGTTATTCACGTGCCGATTATACTTGGATCCTATGCCCTATTTTTAATTAGTGCATTTTCCGGAGTTGCATATTTAATTGAAGTATTTATGCAAAAAAAATCTATTAAACATACAGAAATCACTAAGAAAATACATTCTGACAAAGGGATAAGTATTAAATCGCAAGTGTATGATGTAAGTGTAAAGGCTCAATTTTTTGATGAAATTACATATCGCTGTATTGCTTTTGGATTCCCTCTTCTTACTATAGGAATAATAAATGGTGCACTTTGGGCTAATCATGCATGGGGAGCATTGTGGCAATGGGATCCTAAAGAAACTATGGCACTCGTAACCTGGTTTATCTATGCAGCTTATTTGCATTTTCGTTTAAATACAAGTGTATCTAAAAAAATCCTGGCAACAATTGCTGTATTGGGAATAATAATGGTTTATTTAACTTACCTAGGTGTGAATCAATTTAACTTTGGTGGGTTGCATACTTATGGGAAAATTGAGTAAGCGATAAGCGTTAGTGAAGGCTTTCCAGATTCAGTAAGTTTTTTAATCCCGGGAATCTACATGTTAAATTTAATCCATGCCATCTTGGATCTAGTGCAAAACCAGAATTTAGTTTAATCGCGTAATCTAACTTTTCTTTTGCAATTTTAGGTTTGTTTGCCAAAAGATACCAATAGCAAAATCTTAAATTAGCAATTCCAAGTGATTTGTTTTTTAAAGCATTGCTTATTGGCTGTAAATTAAACGAATCCAGAAGCAAAGCTGTTGTTACCTCTTCAATTTTTTCTGCTTTAACTAATTGCACTGATTGTGTTTCGTGTAGTCTATAAAATGCTAGTGGATCTTTAATAAAATAAAATTTTCCCAGCTTTGATAACCTTATCCAAAATTCCCAGTCTTCATATGGTACATATTTTGTTTTAAATCCTTCGGTTTGATTAAATATTGCATGTCGTAAAACAGGAGTTGCTGAAACAACAAAATTTCTAAGAAGTAATTTATCAAATACATTACCTGAATAACCTTCTCTTTGTCTCTTAGCTGGCTTAATTGTTTTGCCATTTTTGTTGATTCTTAGACAAGTTCCATAAGTTAAAATCACATCCTTGTAATTATCCAATACTTCTACTTGTATCTTTAATTTATCTTCTTTCCATATATCATCAGAATCTACAAATGCTATGTATTCACCCGAGCTATGCTTTACCCCATTGTTTCTTGCAACTGCTCTTTCAGAGTTCTTTTGTTCAATTAACTTAATTTTGGAATTGTATTTTTCTAAATAAGACTTTGTATTGTCTGTTGAACCATCGTCTACCACTATAATTTCAAAATCTTTATATGTCTGATTCAGCACACTATCAATTGTGTCTTTAATAAACTCTTCTCTATTATAAGTTGGAATTATTATGCTAACTTTTGGCATTGCAGTAAAGAATTTAACATAAGAATAACAATTGGTTATTGCTATAAGATTTTGTAGAATGATCCCGTCGGGACTTCACTATATAAATAGAATAATCAGCTATATGATTTAACTAAACTTAAATCATTGATATTTTCAATAATTAAAGCCTAATTCTCTAAAATAGTGATAATTCCTTACAAATAGATGCCATAAAATTGAAGAATAACGATGTGACAACATATAATCTTTGAGGTAAATAACCCTTAGAATATCTTGAATACTTGATAAGAAATTTAATCTTCAAATAAATGGATACAAAACTTAAATTACAAAGTAACAATAATCACTCATTAGTTAAAGAACTTTCTGGTAAACCTTTAAAAGTTTTACTTGTAGAAGATGAAGATCAATTTGCTAAGCTTATTGAACTTGAACTGACTTATGAAGGGTATCAAGTTGAGATTGCCTCTTCAGGTAAGGAAGCACTGGAAAAGATAGAGAAAATTAAGCCTGATTTGGTACTTTTAGACTGGTTGCTTCCGGAGATTGATGGTTTGGAAGTAACAAGAAGAATTAGATCTGACGGGAATGATGTTCTTTTAATGATTTTAACAGGCAAAGATGCAGTTTCTGATAGGGTTAACTGTTTGGATAGCGGTGCAGATGATTATTTAATTAAACCTTTTGCTACTGAAGAATTACTTGCCAGAATTAGAGCAATTGTTAGGCGTAAGCCAAGTGCTGCCGGCGGGCTCTTGCAATATAATAATATTGCGCTGGATCAATTTACACGTATAGTTACATGTAGTGATGTTGAACTTGATTTAAGAACAAAAGAATTTGCACTGCTTAGACTATTTATGCTTTATCCTGAACAAGCTTTAACCAGGGAATTTATTTTTGATAAAGTTTGGGGCTATAATTTTTTGGGTGAATCTAATGTTATAGAAGTTTATGTAAGATATTTAAGAACCAAATTAGAAGAAACAGGGGCTGGTAGGTTAATTCATACTGTACGTGGAGTTGGTTATATTTCAAAAGATGACAGTAAGAAAAATGAAGAAGATATTTTAGACTAATTTATATTCAATTCAAAAGCAGCTTCCCTGAAAAAATGTTCTGGGTATTTGTCTTTAATATTGTCTAAGTATTCTTGGAAATATTGATCAACAAATTTATTTTCATCAATCTGCTTATAATGAGTTTTTTCCCAAAAATGTAGTGATGTAAAGGGTGCTTTATTGCCGCCTAAAAGATAGAGTTTTTTTATGTTTAGTTCTTTCGCAACTTTAGGAATAAGTGTATTTGCGATATAACTGCCAACCCCTTTCTTTTGTATGCTTGATTTAATTGCAAATGATTTTAGTATTCCAATGTCTTTATTCTTGTTAATTGCAAAGCACGATATTAACTCATTATTGGAGTTGTAAATAGCAAAAAAGTCCTTGTAAGTTTCTTTGCCTGTAAACCATTGATTTAACCTAGTATCTTTTAATAAAGATAGTATGTCATCCCAAATGCTTTCGCTTGCTTTTTCAACTTTGAATTCGTTTATTTTTACTGTTTCTAACATGGCATTGATATTATATTAGGGGCTGTAGTTTAGGTATTTTTATTTATAATTTTTTAATTATAAGGAAGGTTTAATGATTTTTCGGGAAGTAGCTCAGCTTGGTAGAGCGTTCGTTTCGGGTGCGAGAGGCCGCAGGTTCAAATCCTGTCTTCCCGAAAATTTAGGGTTACAATGAAAATATGAGTAATAAAAGCACTACTCCCAATCGGCTTATTAATGAGAAAAGCCCTTATCTTTTACAGCATGCTTATAATCCTGTAAATTGGTATCCATGGGGAGAAGAAGCATTTGAAAAGGCAAAAAATGAGAACAAGCCAGTATTTTTATCTATAGGATATTCAACTTGTCATTGGTGCCATGTTATGGAAAAAGAATCATTTGAAAATGAAGAGGTTGCATCCTTACTTAATGATGTTTGTGTCCCTATTAAAGTTGACAGGGAAGAAAGACCAGACATTGATCATATTTATATGACTGTTTGCCAGGTAATGACAGGAAGCGGTGGATGGCCTTTAAATCTATTTTTAACACCTGATAAAAGACCTTTTTTTGCTGGAACTTACTTCCCGCCAAAAGAAAGGTTTGGTCGCATTGGATTTTATGAGCTTTTGATGCACATAAGAAAAATCTGGGATACGGAAAATACTAAGGCTGTAAATGCTGCTAAACAAATCGTTGAGCTTTTAGAAGAAATTTCAACTCATTCCAAGAGTGTGTCTTTTGATAAAACAGTTATTGATAAGGCATTTCACCAGTTAAAAGCAAGATACGATGTGCATTTCGGAGGGTTTGGGAGTTCACCGAAATTTCCTTCACCCCATTTGCTTTTGTTTTTACTGAGGTATTATAAAGAAACTAAGAATAATGAAGCATTAGAGATGGTAGAAAATACATTAACTTCAATGAGATCTGAAGGTATTTATGATCATATTGGCTTTGGATTTCATAGATATGCTACGGATGAAAAATGGCATTTGCCACATTTTGAAAAGATGCTATATGACCAGGCAATGCACATAATGGCATACACAGAGGCTTATCAGGTGACAAAAAAAGATATTTATAAAAATGTTTCATGTGAAATAATTGAATATTTAATGAGAGATATGCTTTCTCTTGAAGGAGGATTTTATGCTGCAGAAGATGCTGATAGTGAAGGAGAAGAAGGTAAATATTATGTGTGGTCAAAAAGTGAGCTTAAGCAAGAATTAGGCTCGTCAGATTTTGAAATGTTTCAAAAAATATTTTATCTGGAAGATGAAGGTAATTTTCTTGAAGAAGCAACCAAACAAAAAACAGGCAGTAATGTTATTTGCTTTAAAGAATCGCTTGAGAAAATATCTGAAAGGGAAGGTATCAGCGTAGATAAAATTAAAGATTTTATAGATAAAGCAGTAAAAAAATTATTGAAGAAAAGACAAACACACATCCCTCCGCAAAAAGATGACAAAATACTAACTGACTGGAATGGGCTTCTTATTGCAGCTCTTGCAAAAGCTGGTGTTGCTTTCAAAGAGCAAAAATATACTCATCTGGCAATAAATGCTTATTCATTTATAAAAGATAAGATGACAAGAGACAACAAATTGCAGCATTCGTATAGAGATGGTGTAGTTAAAGGTGATGGAACATTAGATGACTACTCCTTTCTTGTGTGGGGTTTAATAGAGTTGTATGAGGCAACATTTGAAGAAAGTTATTTAATAGAAGCAAATGAGCTAAATAAAATTATATTGAAGCATTTTAAAGATGATAAATCAGAAGGGTTCTTTTTCATGCCTGATTTTTCAGAAACAGTACTTGTAAGAAAAAAAGAATATTTTGATGGTGCTATACCAAGTGGTAATTCAGTGTCTCTTTATAATTTAGCAAGGTTGGCTAAGTATTTTAATAACTTGGAATATGCTGATATTGCAAATAAAGCTTTATCTGCTTTTGGTGCTGAAGCAAAAGAGCATCCAATAGGTTTTATGATGTTTATGGTTGCTTTGGAGTTTTTGCTTAATAAGAGTCAAGAAGTTGTAATTGTTGGTGATTCTGATGATAAAAATATAAAGGAGATTCTTAATATTGTAAGTGAGTCTTATAAACCAAACTGTGTAAAACTATTTGTTGATACTAAGAGAAAATCCAATATTTCAAATCCTATGCTTAAGGACTATAAAATGCTAAATAATAAACCTACAATTTACATTTGTGAAAATTATGCGTGCAAAGAACCAATAACTGACATTTCAAAACTTTCTGATATTATAAAATGAAGCTTTGTCCAATTTACTTGGCGGTTTAGTATAAACTAAGTTTTACTTTTTTAAAATTTGATGGAAACCATGGATCTATGGGTAAACTTGCTCTAAAATCAGTTAGTTCTTTGATTTGTTCTTTTAATTTATCCCACCTTTCAAGCCATTTGGAAGGAATTGGTTTTTGATAAAGAATGGGAAAGGTTTCTTCTAGAAACCCTTCCCGGGTCAAGTGAATCGTCAATTTTTTGTCCCCACAGATATGCGCCGGAAGGATCAAATTCGTTGAAATAAAAACCACCTGCAAGCATGTGACTTAATTCATGTCCTAAAGGAGTGTGTGGATTTAGTTCGGCATCTACTTCCTTGAATGAATAAGAAGGGGGATCATATAGTTTTAATGTTAAAACATTGTCTTTTATGACAAAGTTATGGTCTTCTTTAAAGCCAAATTCACTTTTATTTGATGTATTAATCATATTATTTATTTTATAATATTCTAGAGATTGAAGTAGAATAATAAGATGTAAAAGTAATTGTAGGATTTGTCTGGTTTATCCAGCAAATCCGGTAAAGTGAGGCAAATTGGCAGAGGGAACGCGAAGGGCGTAAGCCCGGAGCGATATAAATAATGTACAGGTTTTTTATAAATCCACATGAAATAAATTGGCAGGATAAAAAAGCTACAATTCAAAATCCAAACCAATCAAATAAAATTTCAAGAGTATTGCGCTTGAGAGAAAATGATCAAATTGTTTTATTGGATGGGAATGGGTTGTCTTACACTGCGCAAATAACATCATTCTTTTCTCGTGGAGTGCAATGCAGATTGTTAAGTAGGAAGGCTATTAATACTGAGCCCAAGTTAAAAATTACGGTTGCTCAAGCATTATTAAAAGGGAATAGATTTGATTATGCGCTTCAAAAAAACACCGAGCTTGGTGCATATGAATTTATTCCTGTTACCTGTAAAAGAACAGTTGTTAGGTATGATGATGAGGACTTAAGATCTGTAGATAAAAAACTAAATCGTTTCCAAGCAATTGTACAAGGTGCTGCAGAGCAGTCAGAAAGAGGTATGGTTCCTATAGTGAAAGATGTAGTTACTGTTGAAGAGCTTTGTAAAAGCAATCTTTTAGATTATGACCTAAAGCTTATTTGCCAGGAAAGAAGTGATGCTAGTTCAATTAAAAAGGTTTTGGATGGTCTACAGGAAAAGATAAATAAAATATTGTTATTTGTTGGACCAGAAGGTGGTTTTATGGAAGAAGAGATAAATCAGGTACTAAAGGCAGGCTTTATCTCAGTGAATCTAGGAAAAAGAATTTATAGAGCTGAAACTGTCGGAACAGTGTTGCTTAGTATCCTGTACTTCTATTTCAATGAGTTAAATTAACCGTTATTGCTGTTTTGGCTGATCGACTTCTGTATTTTGCCCATTCAATCTATTATAGACTCTTTGAACATGCATTGGATTAACATAGGCAGCTTGCTCTTGAACCAATCTTTGTTTGTGTGCATTGTCTCTGTGTCTTGGAACTTCTTCTATCAATTTAGCTGCTACTTTAAACAACGCATCTCTTAATTCTTGAGGATTGTTTACTGTTTGATCAAGATCCCCGTTGTTTGTTCTTTGCCAAATTTCTGCAAATGCTTCATATGTAACATTTTGTCTTGTATTTGCAACTCCAATTAATCTAAGTCTTGGATTTATTACTTTATTTGCTTTTGCATTAATTCCAAATTGTAAAAAGAGATTATTTAATCTGCTTTCAACTGTTTTTTCGGAGATACCTAAAATTTTTCCAATTGTTTTATTTGATAGTCCTGCTGAAACTAAAAGTAGTGTTGCAACTTGATCAATAGATAACAATTCATTTGGTGCTTCTTGAGATGGCATATATCTAATCTTTTGTGCATAGTAGCACTTAGCTGTTAATCTTGCTCTTGGATTTAAGTGTCCATTTGCATCATGGATTTTTGCCAAGCGAATTAACATTGTTGTTATTGATTCAATGTTTTTTGTAGAGAAGTTTAAGTCTTCTGCTATAGATGCATTGGACCAGCCGGCCGCAATCAGTTGTAAAACTCTTTTTCTGCTTGGGTTATACTTAATTAGAAAGTCAGGGGCAATTGAAACTTGTACAATATCTTTTATTTGCTCATTAGTCTCAGGTGAAAGCATAAAAATATCTCCTTTGTTATCTAGAGGAACACTGCTAGATATATGCCCAATGGCTACCCTTATCAATCCTAAATAAGTGTAATAATTTAGGTTATATAGTGTAGTATTTAGGGTAATTTACAAAGCTTATAATTTGATGATTCATTTATAAGTAATTGAGGGGGTATCTTGAGAGGTTATCAACACTTGGATCAGGGTTTGCTCTTTAGTTAAGAAAGAGTAAGATAAACCTTAATTTTTTCTAATATTTTTCCTTTAGTTAGCACAAATTCATGCAAATTTCATCTAATACTATATAATTGTAAGCGAAATAGTCATTTTTCACTTATTTTGTTCTTTATATAGTCAAAGGAGAAAACGATGGCTGTCAATAGCCCAGGAATTAATGCTCCAAAAACACCTCCCCCACCGCCTCCGGTAAATAGGGGTAACCAAGGTAGTCAAGGAGCAAATACACAAGGGCCCGCTGCAAATGCAGCAGCAAAGGCGAATGCACCTTCTGCTACGTCAGCACCACCTCCAGCTTCTTTTGTACCAGCTACAAATGCTGGACCAGGCGGAACTACTACCCAAGGTCCAAATACAGCAAGTGCAAGAGGACAAGCTCAAGGTGCACCACCACCAGTATCAGCACAAGCTAATGCAGTAGCTGCGCTAATGGGAAATGTACAAGGACTTGCATTTTTAGCAGGTGGAAAAGTAAGCGGAGAAACAAAATCTAAAAGAGGAACAGGTGATGCTAAGGAAGATTCTGGTGATGTAAAAGTAGAATCTGAATCAGAAGCAAGAGGAGCTCAAGCACTTCAAGATACATCAGGAGAACTTGGTCAAGGCGGAGAAATGGGAGCAGCTACAGGAGCCGGAGCCACTTCGACGTAAAAAGTTTATTGTTAGTAAAAACATGATGAAGGCTCGGTAGAAATACTGAGCTTTTTTTCTGGAAGCATAAGGCAATGAATACACGAACAAAAAAAATCTTAGCCCTGCTTAAAAAGGATTATCCTAAAGTAAAATGTGCTTTAAATCACAAGAATCCACATGAGCTTCTTATAGCTACTATACTATCTGCTCAGTGTACTGACGAGAGAGTCAATATTGTAACTGAAAAACTGTTTAAAAAGTATAAAACTATTAAAGACTTTGCAAAAGCTAATTTAAAAGAATTTGAAAAAGAAGTCTATTCTACAGGATTTTATAAAAACAAAGCTAAAAATATTATTGCAACTTGTAATATCTTGCAGAAAAAGTATGAAGGTAAGGTACCTAAAGATTTTGATGAACTGCTTCATCTTCCTGGAGTTGCAAGAAAAACCGCTAATTGTGTAATGGGAAATGCATTTAATGTACCATCTGGTGTTGTGGTAGATACTCATGTTTCCAGGATAACTCAAAGGCTTGGACTAACTAAAAATAGTGATCCGGTAAAAATTGAAAAAGATTTGATGGAAGAATTGCCTAAAAATGAATGGATTATGTTTAGTCACAGGCTAATTTGGCATGGCAGGAAAATCTGTGATGCTAGAAAGCCGAAATGTGAGATTTGTTCACTTAAGAAACTTTGCCCTACCTATAAGAAATTAAATTAAATTGAGCTCTTCTAATTTTTCCAGCACTTCTTCCGCATGATTTTCGCAATCCACCTTGTTAAAAATATATTTTATTTTTTGATCTGGTCCTATTATGTAAGTGGTTCTTATTGTTCCCATTGTTTGTTTGCCGTACATTACTTTTGGTTTCCAGACTTTGTAACTCATTTGAACCTTTTTGTCTGTATCTGCAAGTAAAGTAAAAGGCAAATCATGTTTTTCTATAAAGCTTTGATGTGATTTTTCACTATCTTTGCTAATACCTATGATTACAACATTTTTCTTTTTAAAGGTTGTATATCTATTTTTTAAACTACATGCTTCTTTTGTGCAGCCGGGAGTATTGTCTTTTGGGTAAAAATATAAAACAATAGTTTTACCTTTAAATTGTTTTAAGGAAATTTTCTTGCCTTCTTGATCTAATGCCTCAAAGTCCGGTGCTTTATCTTCTATAGAAAGCTCAGTAATCTTTTTAATCAGCGTTTTTGGCATTAATAATCTCCTTTGTATGTTACTTTTTTATCACCTTCTATTATATTTCCTATTTTAATACTGCTGAAATTCAATTTTTGTATTTCATTTATAATTTCATTTTCATATTTGTTATCAATAATTAAAACCATTCCAATTCCATTATTAAATGTAGTTAGCATTTCACTGGTATCTATATTTCCAAGTTTTTGCATTAATTTAAAGATAGGTGGTTTGTCCCATAGATTTAAATCAATTTCGCAAGATAGTTTTGAAGGTAAGATTCTTGGAATATTTTCAGTTAATCCGCCACCTGTAATATTGACAATTCCATTCAGTTTAAATTTTGAAAGCAGTGTGGATATAAGTTTTACATATATAAAGGTAGGAGTTAGTAATTCAGTACCAATTGAATGAATTAAAGACTCAGGTTTATGTTCAAAATCATATTTTGCAACTTCAAAAAATATTTTCTGAGCTAAGCTATAGCCATTA
>JACOTS010000080.1 GCA_016178265.1 Candidatus Melainabacteria bacterium | reverse complement strand
CAAGACGGGCAAGAGGTCCTGAAACTAGTAGAACTCAAGCAGCAAATACATCACCCCAACAACCTAACGTAAAAATTTATAGAGATGATGACCATAGTTAAAGATCTTAAGAATTTAAAATAATAATTTAAGTAGACTTAGGTTTTGAAAAATATGAACTTCTAATAGAGTCATCTATATTTCTTTGAGGCATATAAAACATTGTTCTTCTGTATGGAGTTTGTCTTCTGTATTGGTATAGAAACAGTGGAATATCTTTTCTATCTTTTGGATCACAAAATCTAAAACCAAAATCCGAATTCATTAAATCTATAATAACTGCAAATCCTCCATTTGTAGACTTGCCCAGATCTATAAGTCTTTTATTTGTAGTTGGTTCTCTGAGTTCTCCTTCATCTGAAATTAAAAAGTTATATTCAAATTCATGATCATCTTCTATATCTTTTGGTGTTGTGCGTGGATCAATAGGTATACGAAACATATTACCTTCTTCATCAAATCTAAATCCAAAATGATCTACAAGTGCAGTAAAAACTTTGTCAATTCTTTCCATTGCAAGGTTAAACTCGGGACCATTAAGCTTTCTCTCGTTGTTTGTGGATTCATCTTTTCTTAGCTTATCTTCTATTTTTACGTTAGCTATTAAATTATCACTAATATAACCAAAGTCGTCTAGTAAATTCTTTTTGAATGGTATAGCAAAACTTTCTACGGCATTTAATAACCACTGTGTATGTGCTGGTGTGCCGTCACGTTTGCTAAACCCTGTTTCATGAGCAATTCTTCTTAAAATATAATCTTTTGCATTAACTTCAGCACCAGTTGCTGGATTAATGATTGTTTTATCTGTAGTTATATCACCAAGCAGTTCTCTCATTGTAACTCTCTCATGTAATGGGATTTTAGTTTTTCTAATAGCTTCTTCTTGTTCCCAATAAATGTTTTGTGTAATTGTCCATATAGTGTCTGCATGAATGCGTAGGTTATCTAATGCTTGATGCATTTTACATAAAGTGTTTCTAACAAAACTGTCAAACTTATCAACAGGTTTCTCAGGAGGGGTAAGATCTGGATAAGGTCTTGCAATTCTGCCGGCTCCTTGAAGTAAATCATCTGGTGATTGAGCAATCCATACTCTTAAACGAGGATCTGTGGCATTGTTCTCATCTGGATTTGCTTTTTCTTCTTTTCTTATAATTCCCCATGAGTTTACATGCTCTGCGAGTTGTTTTATAAGGTTGGCATGATTTTCTTTTATGGAATCAGCTGAAAGTTTTTCAAATGCACTAACTACCCATACTGCAGCATCTTTTTCATTTTTACCGGAATCACCTTCATATTCATATAAACCAAAATGTAATTTAATTTTTTCTTCATTCGATAATGTGAACTCATAAATATCACCAATTTTAATCTCAACATTTGATGGTATTTCCAAAGGATGCCTTGCCATTTGTTCATCTGGTGTTTCTAAAAATCTGAACTGCCCTAATGCGCCTATTGTGGAAGGAGTTATATTTGGTGCAGTATCTGTACTTTTTTTTGTATTATCAGAGTCACCTGTTGTTGTTCTGGCTAGACCTTTGAAGGCACCTGGCTCAATATATCTGCTGAATGTAGGAAATATTTTTGTCATTTAAAAATGTACTTTATTGTTAATGAATAATAGCCTTAAATATTATCTAAATATTATATTCCAGTAGATCCACAGATAACCTATAAATTTACTTGTTTAAGTTGAAAATAAACATTATCTTAGTATTTCTTATTTCATATAGACCGGTTATACTAAGCTGGCAAGTTTAGATTTTTTTAATCTTGATGCTAAATATTAACAAATAATTTAGTTATCTGGAGGTTTTTTAAATGTATCTTATGATTTATAAACGTCTATTTAGTAGATAGTGGTTTAAAAAGGATTCAAGATGATTATCATAATGGAGCCAGAAGCAACGGATCAACAAATTCAAAATGTAATAGATACAATCCACAGCAATGGAATGAGAACAGTAGTAAATAAGGGTATTGTGCAAACTGTAATTGCTGCAATTGGTGACACTCATAAATTTTCTACAGATTTATTTGAAATTATAGATGGGGTTCGCAAGGTTGAAAGAATTCAAGTTCCTTACAAACTTGTTAGTAGAGATAGTCATGAAGATGACACTGTTGTAACTGTTGCTGGAAAAATTAAAATTGGAGGAGATAATCCTCCCGTGATCATGGCAGGTCCATGCAGCGTTGATACTGAAGAAAATATGATATCCATTGCACGCATTGCTAAAGAATGTGGTGCAAAGATGCTAAGAGGTGGTGCATTTAAACCTCGAACTGGTCCTCGTGGATTTGAAGGACTTGGCAAAAAAGGCTTGGAACTATTAGCTCAGGCAAGAAAAGAAACAGGTCTTGCTGTAGTTACAGAAGTAATGGACGCAAGAGATTTAGATCTTGTGTGTGAATATGCCGATATGCTTCAAGTAGGTGCACGCAATATGCAAAATTTTTCTTTATTAAATGAAATCGGATTGACTGACAAGCCGGTTCTTTTAAAAAGAGGGCTTTCTGCAACCATTGATGAATGGTTGCTTGCTGCTGAGAGAATAATGGATAAAGGTAATTATAATATTGTATTCTGTGAAAGAGGGATAAGAACATTTGATAATAAATATACAAGAAATACATCAGACATAGCAGCAATTCCTGTAATTCAACGAATCTCTCACCTGCCAATTGTATTTGATCCAAGCCATGCTACTGGTAAATGGAATTTGGTTTCGCCTCTTTCTAAGGCAGCTATACTAGCTGGTGCACATGGTCTTATAATAGAAATTCATCCTGATCCTGAAAAAGCTCTTTCTGATGGACCCCAAACATTAAATTATAAAAACTTTAAAAAACTTTCTGAAGAAATAGAAAGGCTTATTAGCGTAATAAGCTCGACTAGTCCTGTGTAGTTCCTTCAAATTCTTTTATAAAAACCCCATTAGTTGCAAAAAGATTTTCTCTCTCTCCGTTAAATTTAATATTTGTGTCATAAGTTCCAAAAGGCAAAAATAAAAAATTAAATCCATTAGCAAAGGGTGTTTCATCTTTGGTTTTTAATTCTTGATAGCTGATATTAAGAGTTTCTGTTGAATCTAGTGCTAAAGTCATAAAAAATCTTATAGTTGCTCTATAACCTTCAATAAGTACAGGCTGAAAATCCGGTGGGATTAAAAATCCTGAAAGATTTTTTTGTAAATTAAAATTGCTATTACTTTCTAGTTGTTTTGAGGCTTTTTGAAAGTCGAGAGTAATATTGTTCTTATTCGTAAAATCATTGATGTTTAAAGGCTGAGCGAATTCAATATCAAGTCTTGATTTATCATTAACAATACCTATAGTTTCTCCTGTATCTGTTACTGTTGGAGCAATATTTTGTTGTATTTGAGAATAAGTTCTACTAAAGGTTGTATTGAAACCTTCTGGTATAAATGTTTCAATCTCCATATCTTCTTTTATTAATGTTTGAGCTCTTTGCAATGTTTCATTTTCATTAGATATTTCTTCTTGCTCTTCATTTTTTAAATTAATATTATTGTTGAGGATTATGTCAAAAAAATCAGATGAGCTTGTCGATTCTCCAGAAAAACTTAATTGGCTTAAAATTAAAAAATTATCTTTGTTAAAAGGTGTTAATGTTAGCTCTAGTTTATCTTTTGGTACTGCAAATGTGATTTTATTCAATGATTTATTAAATGCAAGAGGTGTATTAATATTAAAAATATTCTTTCTGACTTTTGTTTTACTTTTTCCAATTTCACCTAAGTTGAAGCCAATGGTGTAATTGTTATCTTCAAGTAAAAGTTCTACATCATCTATTTGTTGTATTTCTTTGGGATTGTTTTCGGGTGAAATTGATTGAATAACTTGAACAATATATTCAAGTTTATTTTTTTTAAAAGATCCTTTTAATAAAGGAAAAATAATACTTGCTGTGTCATTTGAATTTATTTTTTTATTTTTAAAATCATTGTGAAAAGTAATAATGCTATCTATAGTACTGTTATCAAATAGACATTGGCTTGAGGTATCTTTCTGTTTTATTTTTGCTCTGCTCTTGATACATAGTTTCCAATCTTTAATAGTGTCTCCTAATGCTATTTGATCTGCATTGTTATTATTTGTATCTTGTGAAGTTGCAATAAGATTTGTGTCTATGTCTAATAAGTTATTGCTTAGGTCTAGCTGAGCTTTAAAAATTTGAAAACTATTTAGAGGACTTATATTAATGCCTGTATCTTGAATGATTTGTAAATTGTCTATAAGCTTAATTTCAATTTTATCCGGACATATTGCTTCTTCTTGAGTTAGATTAAAGCTTTCCGTAAGTTCACTGCATGAAGGTATAAGTTCCTGAATGATTTTATAAGATTTTTCCGGATCTACGAGTGCAAAAAAAGCATTGTCATTTAATGAATAAAATTCTGCTTCTGTAGTATCTTCTGCTATAACTTTAAGATTTGTGTTTGCATCTAATCTTTTTTCTGGAACTATATATAAAATTGTACCGGTTTTAGTAAGATTTAGTTGAGTTAAGCTAGGCGTATTTTCATCTACTGTAAATGTATCATTAATTTCAAGTGCTTTTGAATTTAACGATAAAAATGAAAACTCCTGAGGCAAGACAGGTGTACTTTGACAGTGCCCTATTGATGCACAGCATAAAATAATAATGCTTGTTGTTCCAAGAATAAGAGCTGCCTTAGAAAAGAGTTTTTTAATTGCTTGGTTTAAATTCGGCATCGATTACATCATCATCGGATCCGGGTGGTTTGTTTGACGAGGTTGTTTCTTCTGTACTACCATTTGGTGACGATTTTGTTTCTTGTTTTGCTGCAGTTGCTTTGGTAGCGAGGTTATAAGCTGCTTCTTGCAGATCTTTTGTTAAGGTTTTTATCTTGTTAATATCTGCATTGTTTTTTAATGATTGCCTTAAATCTGCAAGTAGATTCTCAACTTTTGCCTTTTCAGTTTTAGGAGCATCATCTTTTAGTTCTGATAATTGTCTTTCCACGCTATAAACTAAGCTGTCAGCTTTATTTCTTTCTTCTACTTCTTCTCTACGTTTTTGATCGTCTGTAGAATGTGACTGAGCATCTTTAACCATTTTGTCAATTTCATCTTTTGTTAAGTTGGTTGAAGCTGTAATTGTTATTTTTTGTTCTTTTGATGTTGCTTGATCTTTTGCTGCTACACTAAGTATTCCATTAGCATCAATGTCAAAAGTAACTTCAATTTTTGGAATTCCTCTTGGTGCAGGCGGTATACCTTCAAGATGGAACTCACCTAGGAGCTTGTTGTCTGCTGCTATAGGCCTCTCACCTTGAAAAACTTTAATGTCTACTCTTGTTTGGTTGTCATCAGCAGTGCTAAACACCTCAGATTTTCTTGTTGGTATAGTTGTATTTTTTTCAATTAGTTTTGTAAAAACTCCACCAAGTGTTTCAATACCAAGACTAAGAGGAGTTACATCAAGTAATACTACGTCTTTAACTTCGCCAGCTAAAACGCCAGCTTGAATTGCTGCACCAACAGCAACTACTTCATCAGGATTTACGCCTTGATTTGGCTCTTTACCAGTAAACTCTTTAACAAGACTTACTACTTTAGGTATTCTTGTTGAACCACCGACGAGCACTACCTCATCAATTTGATCTTTGCTAATCTTTGCATCTTCAATAGCTTTTTTTAAAGGACCCTTTACTCTTTCAAATAAATCATGAGTTAAATCTTCAAATTTTGCTCTTGAAAGTTTTATTTCTAGGTGTTTGGGTCCATTTTGATCTGCTGTAATAAAAGGTAAACTAATTGTTGTTTCAAGTAGAGATGAAAGTTCAATTTTAGCTTTTTCAGCAGCTTCAGTTAATCGTTGTAATGCTTGCCTGTCTTTTCTTAGATCTATGCCATCTGATTTTAAAAATTCTTCAGCAATCCAGTTTACAACCTTTTGATCAAAATCATCACCACCTAGCCTTGAATCTCCGCTGGTTGCTTTAACTTCAAATACTCCATCACCAACTTCTAAAATACTGACATCAAAGGTTCCTCCTCCAAGGTCAAACACAAGCACTGTTTCATCATTTTTCTTATCTAGTCCATAAGCAAGTGCAGCAGAAGTTGGTTCGTTGATAATTCTTAAAACATCCAGTCCGGCAATTGTGCCTGCATCTTTGGTTGCTTGTCTTTGACTATCGTTAAAATATGCTGGAACAGTGATAACTGCAGCAGATACTTTTTCCCCTATGTATTTTTCTGCATCTTCTTTTAGTTTTCTAAGAATCATTGCTGAGACTTCTTGAGGGGTAAATTCTTTGCTGTCTACTTCTACAACAACAGCATTTTCTTTACCTTGTTTTGTTTTATAAGCTACGTATTTTCTCTCTTTTTCAGTTTCATCATAGGTGTGTCCCATGAATCGTTTAATGCTAGATACTGTTTTTTCAGGATTTAATTCTCTCTGTCTTTTTGCAATTTGTCCAACCGCTCTTTCACCAGATTTTAAGAAACCTACTACAGAGGGTGTGGTCCTATTGCCCTCTGCATTTGGAATTACTGTGGGTTTTCCACCTTCCATAACTGCAACAACAGAATTGGTTGTACCTAGATCAATACCAATAACTTTGGCCATTTTCTTACTCCCTTGTGTTAGAACTTTTGTATTAACTTCTAATATATTTATAAGATATTATTTAAGGGAACCCCCCTCTATTCATGTTCTTTTAATCTTTTAGATATTAATTTTTGTTATTTTGAAGTATATCCTAATAATTTAAGCTATTTAGTGTAAAGATGGGTTATACCAATAAAATAGTCTCTAAAAATATTGAATACCTATATTTTGCAATACATATGATTTGGTGTATGAATGCTTAGTAAGAATCTTTGTCAATAAATTAATCTTGCCTTCTATTTAGTTTATCCTTTTTGTGGTGTTGAAACATTATATTCATAATTAAATCTATGTTGTGAGTAAGTAGGTAATGAAAAACAGGAGAAATAAAAATGTCATATACCATAGTTAGTGATGTATGCGAAGCAAAAGCAGATTGTATACCAGTATGCCCTGTAGATTGTATTAAATGGGCTGAAGATGGTAGTAGCAAGAAAAAGAATACTAAAGGAACTGATTACACTTATATAGAAAATGATACTTGCATTGACTGTGGAGCATGTTTAGCAGCATGTCCTGTTGAGGGTGCTATTCTGGATGAGTGGAAGCCTGAAATGCAAAAAGTTTAATACTGAAATATGTTATCTTAAAACAGCCTTTTTAGTTATTTTAAAAGGCTGTTTTTTGTTTTGTAGGGTACTCCCTATTTTATCTTAAGTGTAAAGGTCCTCCCTTGTTTATATAGTTATGTGTTGTGGATAAAAGTTAACATGAAAGAATCTCATTATTTGCTATTTGCTGAAATAGCATATGCAAATAAAGCATGGCAAGTGGCAAAGAGTGCTCTGGAAGTTACTGTATGGTTGTGTAGGAAAGATGATAATGAAATTTGTGACAAGGCAAAACGTTTACTTGATACTGTAGGTGCAAAAATTAATGGAAAAGAATCTGATAATTCATTTAATAAATTTTGGAATAATAAAGCTGTTGAAAAATATTGGATTTTAGAAAGATTGTATTTCCAGGGACGAGTAGACAGAGCAATTAAATTTGCATTTAAATTGCTTCAATTGTATCCGGATGATCAAAAAAACTTTGATGTGGTATTTAAACTACTTTCTTTAATTGAAGACATAAAGCAGTTTGATGAGTTTGTGAAATATTTATCTTTGACCAAAACATTGGATGATACCCTTAAAAAATTTTATAGGGGACTTGCGTTTTATGCAACAGATCAATATGACAAAGCAGAAGAGCTATTAAATGAGGTTGCTGGGCTTGATCCTACAAATACCAGGGCTAAATATCATCTGGCATTGATTTATTTGATACAGGGAAAGCTAAAAGAGTTTGTTGTTGTATTTAATAAGATGTTACCTGGTTCAGAATCAGCTTATGTTGCTCTTTATTTTGTTTATTGTGCAATTTCTGATTTTAGGTTGGATGAAATTGAATTTCCCGATCAAAAAAATATATCTAGTGAGGTGGCAAAAATAATTAAAAAATTATTAGATAAAAAACAAGAAGCAACAACTGAGTGTTTAATTAAACAATTTAAAAAATTAAATTTTAATTTAATACTCCCTTACTTAAATTTAAATCTTGCTGATTTGTTTATTAGAGAAAATAGAATTGCATTGGCTAAAGAACTTTTGAAGTCTACTAAAGATGGGGAGACTCATAGGTTATGGTCGTGGATTTATAGGTTGGAAGGCAAGGATGAGCTTGCGGAAAAAGAGCTTGCTGAATTTAGAAGAGATTGGATTCCAGAAAAAGATAAAGGTATCATTTGCAAACCTATTCCTTTGCATCCTCCTGTTAAGATTCCAGATAAGATGGAAGATATTCTTAAATCTATCACTGATTTATTTATTGAGACAAGAAAAATTACTGCTGAATTTGATATGGAATATGGCTTAAATACAATGACCTGTATAGAAACCGGTTGTCAGGATTGTTGTAAAAAAACGTTTCCTTATATGTCATATATTGAATATTTGTATCTCTTGGATATATTGAAAAACGAGTCTGATGAATTTAAAAAACAAATTTATGACAGTTCTAAAAAAATAGTATCTAAGTACAAAAACATGTATAAAAAAGATCCTCCATTGGTTTTGGGAGGACGAGAAGAAGCACAAAAAGAATATCCCTCTGAGTTTAGATTTGATTGTCCTTGTTTGGGTGATAACAAGTGTAATGCTTATCATGGAAGACCATTTACATGCAGGGCTTATGGTTTTGGTAGTGCAGATGGTACCAGGTATAAAGGTTGTAGTTATTTCTTTGAGCAATTTAAAGGAGCAACAAAATTAAATAGCATTAGAAGAGTTGTTGATATGAATTCATTTATTAATTATGCTTGCAGTGTTGATGAAAAACTTATTGGCAAACATGTCATCGCTCCAATTCCTGTATGGTTTGCTTATTCGTATGAAGAAAATATGGAAAGAATCAAAATTCTTTGATGCTTAATTATATGAAGATAAAAGTTTTCTAACCTCACTTTGTGAAATATTAGTTACTAGTTTTACACAACCTATTTTTTTATATGGAAGAATAAATCTTAGGTTTCCATTTTGAATTTTTTTGTCTAATAACATCGAGGTAAGTATTTGATTAATTTTCTTTTTGTTATTTAAATTAGTAGGTAATCTATAATCCTTAACAAGTTTTATAATGGAGTCTTTCGTTTCCTTAGTAATCAACCCATGATTGTATCCGAGCTTTGCAGCAAAACATGTACCAATGCTTACAGCTTCACCATGATTGTATGTTTTGTAATCATATGCTTGTTCTATTCCATGTGCAAAAGTATGTCCTAGATTTAATATCTTTCTTAATCCAGATTCTTTTTCATCAATGCTTACAATCTTTGCTTTTATTTCTACTGAATGTGAAATAATATCAAGTAATGATTGTGGTTCTTGATTAAGTATCCTATTTTTATTGAGTGTTAGGTATTGATAGAAGCTTTTACTTTGAAAGCTTTTACCTGCAGTTTGTTCCAGAAGAGCATATTTAATTACCTCTCCTATGCCTGTTAGGAATTCTCTTTGTGATAATGTTTTGAGTAGTGTAGGATCTATTAAAACTATTTTTGGTTGATAAAAAGTACCGAGTAAATTTTTACCTTCTTTCATGTTGATTCCGGTTTTCCCACCAATAGCTGCATCTACCATTCCTAAAAATGAAGTTGGTACACAAATAAAATTAATTCCCCTGTAATAAATTGATGCAGCAAATCCTGTTAAATCACTTATTACACCACCACCTAATGCTAAAAAAGTATCATTTCTTTCAAGTTTATTTTTAATTGCAATATTAACTATCTTTTGCAAGGATTTAATATCTTTATACTTTTCCCCTGTAGGCAGATTGAAAGTGAAAACCTTATAACCTAGATATTTGAGAGTTTTTGCAAGTAAGTTTTGATATTGTTTTGGAATCTTGCTTTGAGAAACAATAAGAACCTTTTTCCCTAAATCCAAGTGTTTTAAATACCTAGCACAATTTTTAATTAGATTGTTTTTAACTACCACTGTGTAACTAGAGTTTTTAAGTTTAACTTTAATTATCTTTTCTTTCATGTTAGTTCTTTATTGTTTCTGCTTTTAGATTTAATAGACTTATAACTTCTTCTGCAACTTCATCAATACTCTTATCTTCTGTATCCACTTGAAAATCTGCTTTTGCATACATTCCTTTTCTTTCATTATAGATTTCTTCCAGCGCTTTTATGGGATCTTCTTTTTCTAGTAAAAGAGGCCTTACCCTTTTGCCTTGAATTCTTTTATATAAAGTTTCAGGCGAAGCATATAAGGCTATAATCCAGCCTGATTGTTTAAGATAATTGAAATTTTCTGGGTCTTTTATTGCACCGCCTCCAGTTGCAATAACAATACCGACATATTGAGATATCCTCTTAATGATTTCTTTTTCAAGGGTTCTAAAAGATGTTTCATTTTGCTCGGCAAAGATCTCAGTGATAGTTTTTCCTGATTTTCTTTCTATTAGTCTATCTGTGTCAATAAACCTTCTGCCTAGCATTTTTGCTATAGTTCTGCCAATAGCAGACTTACCAGAACCCATTAGTCCTATTAAAACTATGTTTTTTGCTTCATCAATTATTTGCATAAGGGGGCAATCTTTACAATTTTACAACCTTTTAACAGTAATTCAGCAAATTCAATTATATATTTATTTTTTTAGAGAGTTTCAATCTGTGACACACCTTAATCGCAGTACATTATAATATTAAAACCTAAAATATTTGAGGCATAAAAGTGATTAATAGACCTGCAAGTGATAAAGAAATTCTAAATAAATCTGAAACAAGAAATTATTCATCTGTTGGTGCAAATGAAGATAATTTACTTCTACTGCCGCAATCACAGGAAGCGGAACAGGCACTTTTGGGTGCTATTTTTGCACAAGATGATTGCTTAAATAAAATTATTGAACTCTTACCCGGTCCGTCATTTTTTTATAGACCTGCACACCAGATGATTTATGATGCAATATTAAAACTTTATGACAGAAACGAAGTAATTGATCCGTTGACTGTGTCTGAATATTTGCAAAATATTGATAAGCTTGATGAAATCGGGGGAAGATATTATTTAGGATTACTCTTGTCTCATGCACCTCTAGCCATTAATGCTGAAAAGTATGCCCAAATAATAATGGAAAAATCACTACTTAGAGAAATTATATATACGGGAAATAAAATTTCAAAAATAGGTTATGAAGAGACACAAGCAGAGACAGCGCTAGAAAGGTCTGAACAATTAATATTTGATCTTGCTGAAAAAAGAACTACGGAAACACTTATTCCTGTAAGTAGCCTTGTAAATAACATTTGGGAAAGATTAGAACAAAGAGAGCAAAATAAAGGTGAGCTTTTAGGGCTTGATACTGGGTTTTATGAGCTAAATAGTTATACAGCAGGGCTTCAAAAATCAGATTTAATTGTTGTTGCTGCAAGGCCAAGTATGGGTAAAACAGCCTTAGCTCTTAGTATGGCAGAACATGTTGGTGTCACATTAAAAAAATCAGTTTGTATATTTAGTCTTGAAATGTCAAAAGAACAATTAATACAAAGAATGGTTTGTACAAGGGCAGAAGTAGATGCAAGCAAGGTACGATTTGGCAGGCTTCAGCAAGATGATTGGACAAGTCTTGGTGTTGCTTTTGGTGAATTGGGCGATGCACCAATTTACATAGATGATTCTCCTTCAATGAGTGTTCTTGAAATGAAAGCAAAAGCAAGAAGACTGAAAAGTGAGCTTGGGAAACTTGATTTAGTCATCATAGATTATTTACAGCTTATGGAAGGGCAAAGAGCTGATAATAGAGCTCAAGAAATATCAGATATTTCCAGGGGACTAAAAACGCTGGCAAGAGAACTGGATGTTCCGGTAATTGCAATCAGCCAATTATCTCGTGCTGTAGAAGCAAGGCAAAATAAACAACCAATGCTTTCAGATTTACGTGAAAGCGGATCTATTGAACAAGATGCTGATGTTGTGATGTTTATTTATCGTGATGAATACTATAATTCAGAGACTACTCAAAAAGGAACTGCTGAAATTAATATTTCAAAACAAAGAAATGGTCCAGTAGGAAAGTTTACACTTTTATTTCAACCTAATATTACAAAATTTAGAAACCCCGCCAAAGGCTTTATGTGATCTCATTCCAATGAACTTAAGAGTAAGATTTCCCAAGTCACTTAATCCTTGATCCTGATTTAGAATGTATTTTGGCTGATTGTAAAATGATTTCAACCAGATCATCATATTCAATTCTATGAGACTTTGCTTGTGCAGGAAGATCACTGGTATCTGTCATTCCTGGAAGTGAATTTGCTTCAAGTAAGTATGCTTGATTATCTTTTCCTATAATATAATCTACCCTTGCAAATCCTGAAAGCCCTATCTCATTAAATATTTTTATTGAATCAATTCTGATTTTTTCTTTTAATGAATCATCTAATTTTGCAGGTAATATGAACTCTGTTAAGCCTTTTGTGTATTTGGCTTCATAGTCATAAAACTCATTTTTTGGCTTTAGTTCAAGTATAGGAAGCACTTGTAAATTTTTATTAATTTCAATGATGCTTACTGTTATTTCTCTTCCTTCAATATATTCTTCTACTATAAAGTTTGTGTCTTTAATAAATTTATCTTGAATAACATTAATTTTATTTTTTAATTCTTCTAGGCTTTTAATTTTAAAAATGTTTACACTGGATCCGTCATCCATTGGTTTTAAGAATAGTGCACCACACTTTTTTGAAAGTTGGTTCCATATACTGGATGGGTCTATAATCTCTATATTTTCTTTTGTAATTAATATTGCATTTGCTGTTGAAATATTACATTTTTTTGCAAGTTCTTTAGTTAGCCATTTATTCATTGCTGTTGCACTTGCTTTTGCAGATGAACCTGTGTAAGGAATATTTTCTAAGTCTAATATGCTTTGAAAGTGTCCATCTTCACCATACTTTCCATGTGTGATTAAAAATGCTATGTCAATTTTTCCTTTTAGCTTGTATAAGTCGTTGATGCTCTTAATATCAATTAGAATGGTATTGGTATACCCTTTTCTTAACAGGGCATCATAACAGTTCTTTCCTGATCTAAGTGAGATCTCTCTTTCGCTGGAAATGCCACCGCAAAGAACACCGATTTTTAACTCTTTATTTGTAATCATCAATGTATATTATATTTTAACCGAAGTTGGTGAAATGGGAGGCAGAACCCTTATTTGCTAAAATAATTCTCATGAAAAGAACTATTTATGAAATAAATGAGAAAATAAAAAAAGGTAAAGCTTTTGTTTTGACGGCAAATGAAGCCAAATCTTTAATTCAAGAAAAAGGAACTAAGGGATTTTTAAATGAGGTTGATGTGGTAACTTGTGCTGCCTTTGAGATGAATGCTAATGCAATAGCGTATTTAAATTTTGGTCAAACTGACCCACTAATTTACTTTTCCAGTGCGTCAATTAATAATGTGCCAGCATATGTAGCAGGACCTTCTGATTTGTGTCTGTCTTGTGTAGCACCTTCTACAGAGAATTATAAATATGGTGGGGCTCATGTTATCGAAGATTTAACTAGTGGGAAAAATATCAGACTCAAATCTATTGGACATCCACTCGAAGAATACACAAATAAAGAATTTGACACATGGTTTAATCTGTCTGATTTAAACCATGCAAGGATTTTATTAAATCAAGGGATTAATCAAAATAATATTATTGCTTGTAATTCGGGGGATAAAGACATTAATTCTCATATGGGAACTTTAATTGGCAAGTTGGAAAATTCTACATTCAATTCATCTAGTTATTTAAATCCACTTATTAATGATCCTTTCTGTGAAACGATTGGAATAGGTAGTAAGATTTGGGTTGCTGGTGCAGAAGGAATTATTGTTGGGGAAGGCAGTAATCATAATCCTGAACAAAAAAGAAATGATTATGATATACCAGTTGGTCCAGCTGCTACTTTAGCAGTAGTAGCAGATCTAAGCGATATGGATTCAAAGTGGGTTAGAGGTGGTTTTATTAAATCATTTGGTCCGGTTTTATACATAGGTATTGGTGTTGCGATACCTGTTTTAAATGAATCTATAGCTGAAAAGCTAAGTATTGGTGATGAGAACATACATACTACTATTGTTGATTTCTCAATACCTAGAAGAGCAAAACCAATTTTTGGTCAATGTACATATGAAGAGTTAAGAACCAGCACGGTTATAATTAATAGGAAACCTACATTATCAGCACCACTGTCTAGTATGGCTTATGCTCAGGAGATTTGTGGACTTCTTAAGGAGAATATTATGAATGGCAAATTTTTCCTTACTGAACCAACAACTAAAATAAATTTAAATAAAAAATTAAAAAAAATGAATCCAAGGTTAATAGAAAAGATATGAAAATGTTACAAATAATGAACAAGCTATTTGTATTTGTTGTTCTTATCATTTGTGTTAGTTTACCGGTTTGTGCCCAAAATCCATTGAAGCAAATCAGGGAGATTTATATAGAAGATGGCAAAATGTTTCTTGAATTTATAGGTGGTGTGCCGGTTGTGAATTTTAAAACATATGATGAGGAAGGCAAGATCTTAATTGAGCTTATGGAAGCAGATTATGATGATGCTTTTGTATTTGATCTTCCCCTTAAAAGAAATATACTAAACGGGCTTGATTTTTTAGACAATGTTTCTATTGGAAAGGCTAAATATGGAGAAGGATTTCAAAAAATTGGAATTTGGCTCAATTCTAATACAATAAAGTATCCGGATCTTTTTCAGGAAGGTCATAACTACCTTGTTGTATCTTTTTCTGATGAGAAAAAAGTAGTAATTGAGGATGATGGGAATAAGCAAAGCGACAAAGAGGAAATAAGTGAAACAGGTCAACTTTTGCTCACAGTTAATGACCTGAAAAAAGAAGAAAAAAAATTCCTGGAAGAAGAATCTCAAATAGCTGCTCTTTATAATGAGGCGATTGAGAATCATGTGGCTGGAAAGTTAAATTTAGCAGAAAATCTCTATAAGAAAGTATTGGAATTAAAACCTGATTTTAATCAAGTTTCTTATAACCTCTCTAGGCTGTATATGGATATGGGAAGATATGAAGAAGCCCTGGAAATTTTAAAGGAACTAGCTAAGCACTATTCTGATACGGAAGCTAAAGATGAAAAAATGTTTGTGCTTGTAAGTAATGCAATTGGAGTTGCTTATTTTATGCAAGATGACTTGAAGAAAGCATTTAATATTTTAAAAGATACAAAAGAACTAGAGCCTGATTT
>JACOTS010000053.1 GCA_016178265.1 Candidatus Melainabacteria bacterium | reverse complement strand
ATTGTGTTAGACATTATATAAATTTCTTAAATAAAAATCTAAGGTATTTAATCCAACCCTAGCAAGCTAGGGTTAAGTCCAAAAGGTATAAAAATTAAATTTATCTAAGGCTAAAATATAGAAGCATTTAATGTTAAAATTGCATCAAAAATCTGCCTAAGTTAAGAAGTCAACTCACCACTTTCATATCTTTAACCTATTTTCTTAACCAAATTTTTTAAACTTATAGTCTTTAATCACACACAAGTGTTGTAGGGGTTGTTTCATTCGATATTCATGTAAGAATTTGACAATTGAAAAGATTAAAGAGAAAGTGTTTGGTGAATAAAGTATGAAACAACCCCTAATACAAATTCTGCCTCTGTTGAGATTACTTAAATTGAATTCACTAGATCTTTAGCTAGCCTATATGGCGCAGCAAAAGATGTTCCTTGCACTTGTGCAACAGCACCAGATTCTCCTGAAAAGTCAACTTCTCTAACTGTTCCATCTCCAATAGATCGATAAAAAGTCAATTCACTAGATAAAGCTAAATAATCTCCCCTCTTTTTTAGCTCAGCAAAATTTATATCTTGAGCTCCTGCAATTTTTACAAAATCTTCCACACTCATTAAGCGATCAGCTAAGTCTGGAACTATTACAGATGGAATTTTATCCTTCATTCCATCTAGTGTTTCTGAGATTTTATCAACAAAGCCAGGATGTGAGCTTATTTCTACTATCGTACGAGCTGATAAAAGTGGTGTTAATGTCGAATACTCTGTATCTCTTAATTCTTTTGGTATAGTCTCCAACAGATCCCTTATTTCTTCAAAACGATCATTAATGTCATCTGGAGTAAGAGTTTTTTTTACTTGAGTTAAAAAATCAACTATTTTTTCAACATTACCTTGAAGCTCTATAATTCTTTCCACATCTTCTTTTGGCAACTCTGATTCTTTTAAGACTCGATCTGGGGCTTTGGCTTTAACCTCTCCTCCTGATACTTCATCTAGAGCAACATGAACATTACCATCTCCAAGAATGTCAAATCCAAGCAATTCACCCTGTCCTCCTAAGACTTGCTGAACATGAAATGTACCACGTGCCCAATCTGTAATTAATGGTGAATCATTTGAAAAATTAGTAGTTTCACCATTAGAATTTATGGCACCGACATTTTTAACTCCTTGAGCAAGATTTAATGGATTAATTGGTGTATAGTTTCCTATCCTTGCCAACCCCTCATTTCCACCTGCAATATAAATTAATACTCCTTCACCAGATAATTGTTCAAGAACTTTAATTGTTTCGTAAGTATCAGAGTGGTGTTTTTGAGTAACTAATTTTTTTAAATCACTATAATCTCTTGAGTGTACAATCTTGAAATTAGCTATTTTGTCTTCAATGGCATCTCTTTGATCATAAAATCCTTTCAACCAATCTATTATATTGCCCCTATTATCCAATAAAGTTTCTTCAGTAAGACCAGGTATATATTCACTGATCTCTTCCAAACTTAAAGACACTCCAAGTGATATGTTTATAGCATCTATCTGCTCACCTCCTTGCACTTTACAAAGTATATCTTTTAATCCATCTCTTACTTTTCCTAAATCACCAAATCCGTCAATCTCAACTGTTGTAATATTACTTTCAGGGCATACACCAGATATTATTTTGCAAACAGTTTCTCCGTGAGATAAACAGCCAACACTATCACCATCAATATCAACAACTTTCTTATTGAAGTCATCAATAACATAAACACTTGGACCAATTTTGTTTCCAATCTGCATAAAAGCCCAAATATAAAACGAATGTGAGATAGGTTAACTTGACATTAAATTTCTCTAAGAAAACCTAATAATGCCAAAAATTGGCTTATTTAAAGATTAAAAATAAGTATTGAAACAAATAAAAATTGTTTTAAGTAGTACTTAAATAATTGGAAAGCAACTATATTAAATTAAAAAGAATTTATGTTCTTAACCTAGCATTTCAATTGATTAAGCATTCTAAAATGTGCTACAACCTAAAATATGAGCTACATGAATACAATAAGCCAAGCACTTACAGATCCTACAAGCCTTATTCCACAAAAGCACAGAGGAAGAGTTAGACAATTTCAGAAAACTGTACTTTCTGCAATGGGTCCGCAAGGCAAAGCAGCTGCAGCAATGATGGATGTTAAATGGAAAATAACTGACAAACAAGGCAAATTTTTACCAGGTGAAAGACAAGAATTATTTAAAGAAACAGTTACAGCAGCAGCCAATTATTACGCCAGCAGAGCATCAAAAGATCCTTTTAATGCAAGACAACTATTACAAAGTTCACTATCAACAATGGCATAAATAATAAAAAAGAACATTTCATTAGCTATGAATTATTATGAAATGCTCCTTTTGTTAAAATAAGCTTTTAGTCAAGTCGATTAAGTTAAACAGCAGAATTAAATCTGATATCCACGATCTTATACGTCCAGGTCAAATGCCCTTCTCCGCAAAATAAGCAATAAACATAAAGCGGTAAGCATTAAGTGTGTTTATCGTTTTTTTATTTATTACGAATCATAATTACAACTTTTTAGTCTCTTGTTTTTTTATTAGTTATATTATACTATAGTTATCTGCGAATCTTCGCAGATAGGAAGATATCTTGAAAAACCTGAGTGAATTTAAAGCAGATTTTTTTAAAGCTCTCGCTAATCCAATAAGAATTCAAATTATTGATTCTCTTAGAGATGGCGAGCATACAGTAAACCAACTACGTGAAATCTTAAACATTGAAGGACCAAACGTTTCTCAGCAACTTGCGATTTTAAGAGCAAATAATTTAGTAACCACTCGCAAAGAAGGAAATAGCGTTTATTACTCAATTAAAGACTCTGCTGTTTTCAAACTCCTTGATGTAGCTAAAGTAATTTTTAATAATCATTTAGTTGGCATAAAAAATCTATTGAAAAAATTACAGATATTAATAGGTACACAACTTTTAATCAATGAAGATGTAATAGCTTTCTTTTATACAGCTTTGGCTTTTACTTAATCATGAGGAATAAATGTTAGAAACAATTTTATTACAATCATCATTTTTAGGCTTTATAACAGCAGCAGCACTAACATTGGCATTAAGTAAGGTATCAAAAAAATTATCGATATATTTTTCAGGTATTTTAGGAGTGATTAGCTGTTGTTTAAGTCTATCAAGTTCAACACTTGCCCTACTAAATCACAAGAGCTTTTTAGTAACATATCAGTTACTTATTCCATTAGTTGGAAAGTTTCAACTGGTAATTGACCCTTTGGCAGCTTTCTTTATACTACTTATTTCCTTGCTTTCAATCCCTGTGTCAATTTATTCAATTGGATATCTTAAATCAGAATACATAAATAAAAATGTAGGACTACTATGTGCTTTGTTTCATTTATTTATTCTGTCAATGATTTTAGTTGTAAGTACTAATAATGGCATTGTTTTCTTAATTCTGTGGGAAGTTATGACACTTATTTCTTTCTTTTTTGTAATTTCTGATACAGAAAATAATTCTTCAAAACATGCCGGTTTTATTTACCTTCTTATGACACATATAGGCTCCGCATTTTTATTAATTGCTTTCTTAATTCTTGCTCAATACACAAATGATTTTTCATTTACTTCATTTACTCAAATTGGGGATCAACTTCCTGCTAAATTAAAGCTATTATTGTTTATCTTCATTCTAATAGGTTTCGGTACAAAAGCTGGCTTAATTCCATTACATATCTGGCTACCCGAAGCACATCCACAAGCACCAAGCCACATATCAGCACTAATGTCTGGAGTTATGATTAAAACCGGTCTCTATGGGATTATAAGGTTTATTTTTTCTTTTCTTTCTCCTTTTCCATACTCATGGGGATTAATCCTTGCAACTATTTCAATTTTAACTGCAGTAACAGCAATAATTTATGCATCAACCGAGAATAATTTAAAGAGACTTTTAGCATTTAGCAGTATTGAAAACATGGGAATTGTAATGCTACCTATCGGGTCAGCTATGACACTATTTAGTCTTGGATATACATCACTTGCAGCATTTTCATTAATCTGCGGTTTATTTCATGCATTAAATCATTCGCTTTTTAAAGGCTTACTCTTTATGCTTGCCGGTGCAATTAATTCAGCTTGTCACACATTAAATCTTGAAAAGCTTGGCGGTTTAATTAAGCTTATGCCACAAACAGCATTCTTTTTCTTAATTGGTTCTCTTGCCATTTGTTCATTCCCACCTTTCAATGGTTTTGCAAGTGAGTGGCTAATATTTCAAAGTTTACTTTTATCTTTTCAGGTCAAGCTAGAGTTAGTAAAAATATTATTTCCAGTATTTGCAGTGCTTCTTGGTCTTACCGGTACTATTTGTGCTGCAACATTTGTCAAAGCGTTTTCAAGCATATTTTTAGCATTACCCAGATCTCACCAAGTAAAAAATGCTTGTGAGGTATCCTTATCAATGAAGATAGGGACAGGAATGCTAGCAGTACTTTGCCTAACTATAGGAATAGCACCTTCTTTTGTTTTATCCTTATTAAGCAAAATACCCGAAAGCTTAAATATAAGCTCAGAAAGTCCAGTTTACTCATTTAACTACAATTTTATTCAACTCTTACCACAAGGATTTGCATCATTTTCCCCAACTGCAATTCTTGTCTTACTTACGGTACTAATTCCTATTGGATATATTGTTTCAAGAATATTAGGACAAAAAACAAATTACAGAAAAACAGAAACATGGAATTGTGGGGTTACAGGACAAGCAGATTTTGAATACACACCAACTGCTTACAGTCAACCTCTTGAAGTTGTATTTTCTGAATTACATACACCTGAAAACTTCTATCACGACCATCTCTATATTCCTCTTATAAACGGAATTAAAAACTTGGCTCATGCCATTAGACCAATTCAAGCCGGCAGTTTACAGATTTACCTCGGATATATCTTTATTACTTTAATAATTTGTTTAGTGTGGTTAAGCTTATGAAATTAATAATTCTACAATTTATTTCTTTAGGAGCTGCTCAAATACTAACAGTACTACTGCTTTCACCATTTATCAACACTTTAATAAAAAAGATAAAAGCACTACTACAAGGAAGATATGGACCTCCTCTGTTACAAGGATACTATGATTTGACTAAATACTTTTGCAAAGAAAGCGTGGTATCAAAGCATGCTTCCTGGATATTTATTACAACACCTTATATTTACTTTGCTACAACACTTTTTGCAAGCTTATTAATACCAACATTTTATGACATTGCATCGCTTAATGTTCTTGGCGGAATTATACTTCTTATTTATATTTTTGGGCTTGGACGTTTTTTTGTAGCTATTGCATCAATGGAACCTGGCAGTGGGTTTTGTGGTATGGCAAGCAGCAGAGAAATGATGCTTGCTTTGCTTATAGAACCAGTAATGTTGCTTGCACTTTTTGTACTTGTACTTATGTCAGGTTCTACTAATATACCCAGCATATTTAATTTACCCATGCTATCTTCTTGCTCTTTTTGCCCTTTTTACAGCTTCTGTTGCTGAGATGGGACGAGTACCATTTGATAATCCGGAAACACACTATGAGCTAACAATGATACATGAAGGTTTACTCCTTGAATATTCCGGAAAAGAATTAGGACTCATGTTCTGGTCAAGCTGGACAAAACAGCTGCTTATACTATCACTCTTAGCAAATCTAATATTCCCATGGCAAATCAGCTCATTTATCTTTGGATTTTTGTTCTTTCTTTTGAAGCTAATTGTTTTATGTATACTGGTTGCACTTATTGAAACAGTATTTGCAAAGGTAAGACTTTTTAGAGTGAAAGATATTCTTATTACTTCTTTTGTTACCGGAGTAATTGCTCTTATTTTATTAGTAAAACAAAACGTTGGGGGATTCAACTAATGTTTGATTTGTCTAATCTTGTTTCTACTGTTTTTCATAAACAAGAGGTTTATGAGTTTATTGTCTCCCTGATCGTACTGTCAAGCATAATCATGACTGGTTCTCGCAGATTAGAAACCATCATCAAACTATTTGCACTTCAATCACTGGGGCTTGTAATAGTTATTTTAATCTCAGGTATTGCAAGGCATAGTCATGAAACATATATGATTAGTGGCATCACTCTTCTTGGAAAATGTATTTTAATTCCATGGGTTCTATCACTTGTACTAAACAAAGTAAAAATACGCAGAGAAGTAGAGACCTATGTAGCACTACCTGCCTCAATGCTTATTTGCTGTGGGGTAGCAGTTTTTGTTTTTTATATAACTACCAGCTATAAAATAGCAAGTGAAGTAATGTCATCAAGTCTACTCAGTGCCTCAGTTTCAATGATTTTAATTGGCTTATTTATTATGATGACTCGTAAAAAAGCACTGACTCAAATACTGGGTCTTTATGTCATGGAAAATGGAATATTTGCTTTAAGCATAGATACGATCTATGACATGCCACTTGTAGTTGAAATGGGGATTTTTCTTGATCTTCTTATAGGTGCAATGGTTATGGGGATTTATGTTTATAGAATCAAACAATCTTTTGACACAATAAACGTAGAAGAAATGCAGGAGCTTAAGGGGTGATTGATGCTGCTTGAGTATTTATTTTTAATTCCAATAATAACAGGTCTTATTTGTTTAATTCCTAAAAGACCTAGTTGTATTGGCTACACTCAAGTTTTAGGCACATTAATACTTTTTGGAATTGGACTAAGTACAATACAACACACTTTGAATTCAGGTTCAATTTATTTCCTGAATGATTTGGTATACATTGATGCACTTAGTGCACTTATGATTTTTCTTATAACACTTGTAAGTTTACTAGCCTCAATATACTCAATTGGTTATATGAAAAATCAAATCGAAGAAAAGATTCACAACATTTGGAAGCTTAAAGGATATTACTTATTAATTAATATATTTATCTTCACAATGTTAATGGTTGTTTCAACAAACAACATAGGAGTGATGTGGATTGCTATTGAAGCTACCACACTTGTTTCTGCATTTCTTGTAGGTTATTATAATAAAGAGCGTCCAGTAGAAGCTGCGTGGAAATATATAATTCTTTGTACTGTAGGAATTGCTTTTGCAATGATAGGTATCATACTAGCTTATTACGCAGCAACAGAAGTAGGTGGGGTAAGAGAATTAAGTTTACACTGGGATTATTTAATTCACATTGCACATAAGCTTGACCCCACGTTCATTAAAATTGCTTTTGTTTTTATTTTGATTGGGTTTGGCACAAAAGCAGGACGTGCACCAATGCATTCATGGCTTCCCGATGCACACAGTGAAGCACCAACTCCTGTTAGTGCACTTCTTTCTGGTGTTTTAATAAAATGTGGTATTTATTGCATTTTACGTTTTACGGTGCTTACAAACATAGCAGTAGGAAAAGATTTTACAAGTGGTTTGCTTCTTGTATTTGGTTTACTTTCTCTAATCATTGCAACTTTCTTTATACTAATACAACACAATGTAAAAAGACTTCTTGCATATCATAGCTTGGAGCATATTGGAATAATAACTTGTGGCTTAGCATTTGGTACACCAATTGCGGTTTTTGGTGCACTCATTCATATGATTAATCATGCAATGGTAAAAACGTTGATGTTTTTTACCTCTGGTAATTTAGCACTTAAATATCACACAAAAGACATGACACACATTCGCGGCGCTATTAATGTAATGCCTTTTAGTGGAACAGCTTTGCTTGTAGGTGGGCTGGCTTTAGCAGGTTCACCACCATTTTCTATTTTCTTAAGTGAGTTTTATATTTTACGTGGTGGTATTCAGTCTCATCATTATATTGCATCTGGCTTGTTTCTTTTAATGCTTGTAATAGTTTTTGGTGGTCTTTCTCAGCATTTACTTGAGATGGCAATTGGACCTGTTTCTAACACATCAGGTGAGGTAGTAACAATAGCAAAAGGTGAAATCAGTAAATCAAGTCTATTAGCTATTGGTATTCCACTCATTTTAGTTTGCCTCCTTGGTTTTTATGTACCACCACCATTATTTAATCTACTTAATGAGGCAACAAAAATAATTAATTTAGGACATAGTCTATGAAAACAAAAAATATAAATAAAGAATATTTGCAGGCTGAAATAGACTTTATACACAAAGACCATAATTTAGATGCATCCTTTATCACAATGTTTGCTACAGATGAAAGACCACTTAATTTAGGCTTTAAAGTTTATACTGTTTTTCTTTTCAAAAACCCGACTTCGATTTTAACGTTAAGCACTCAACTGGATCAAGAAGAGCCAGCATATCCTGCTATTAGCCTGAAAATACCACAAGCTAACTGGTATGAAAGAGAAATCCATGATTTATTTGGAATTACACCTTGTGGAATTGATTTAGATCCTTTAGTGTTACACCGAGATTGGCATAGAGGAAAAAACTTTCCGATGCGAAAAGATTTTCATATTGATACACCAATGCCAATCTCCGAGGTACCACATGAGTTTAGTAACCAGCCTCATGCAGAAGGCATGAATCAAATTGCAGTAGGTCCGATACATGCTGGAATTATTGAGCCTGGACATCTTAGATTTTGCACAATAGGTGAAAAGGTTTTAAAGTTTGATGCACAGCTATTTTATACTCACAAAGGTATTGAAAAAATGGCTGAAGGAAAAACAATTGACGAAGCATTAAATCTTGCAGAGCATGTTTGTGGAATGTGTTCTTATGCACACTCTACTGCTTTTTGTCAGGCAATTGAGACTTTAACACAAAATCATATTCCAATTAGAGCAAGTTATATTAGAACTATTTGTCTTGAACTGGAAAGAATATCAAGCCATCTATTTGATCTTTCATCTATTTGTTCTGCCGGCGGTTTTGGATTTGGCGGGATACACGCTGCAAGACTTAGAGAAATCATAATGAGAGTTATATATAAAATTACTGGTCATAGGTTCTTCCGTGGATTAAATGAACCGGGTGGATTAAAAAAAGATATATCTGATGCTCTACTTAAAGAACTACTTTTTGAAATAAAGGATTTTAAAGCCAAGTTCAAAGACTGGGAAAAATTAGTTATGAATAATGATAGCTTTTTAGACAGGTTAGAAGGGACAGGCGCTTTAACAAAAGAACAAGCAATAACACTTGGTATTGTAGGACCACCAGCTAGAGCATCTGGAATTAATAGGGACATAAGACGAGATTTTACATATGAAACCTATAAAAAATATATGCCTAAAATTACTACTTATGAAGAAGGTGATGCACTAGCTAGAACAAAAATTAGGATTGATGAAATATATGAATCTATTGAGCTGCTAAAAAATTTAATTCAAGCTGTTCCTTCTGGTCACATACTAAATAGAACACCCTTTCAGTTTTCAGAACCCCAAACCTCTATTGGAATAGTGGAATCTGCAAAAGGAGAACTCATCCACTCACTCATGATTACACCGGAAAATAAGATTTACAGGTGGCATGTAAGAAGTGCTTCTTATATGAATTGGAGAGGAATGGTACAAGCAACTATGGCAAACAATATTCTTCCAGATGGTCCACTGGTAAATAAAAGTTTTAATTTGTGTTATGCATGTGTCGATAGATAGGAGTGAAATAAATTAATGCTTAGTATTTTAAAGCAATGGATAATGACTGGCAATCTTTCTGAGCAAATTACTGTTAATAACAATGGTAAGGTTGAGGCTGCTTATAAAACCTTTTCTAGAATTAAAGATATAAACCCAAGAACAAGGAAAGCTTTAAGTCGCTCGCTTTTAATCAGGCATCTTGATACAGGCTCATGTAATGCAGAAGAAGCTGAGATACTAGCTCTTTCAAACCCAATCTATGATATAACTCGTTTTGGAATTGATTTTACGGCTTCACCAAGACATGCAGATGTTCTAACAGTTAGTGGTCCAGTTACTAGGCATTTAAAAATTGCAATGGAAAGAACATATGAAGCAATGCCTGAACCTAAAATCGTAGTTGCTATTGGAGATGGTGCTTGCACTGGATCACTATATAACAAAACTTACGCATGTTTAGGTAAAGTAGACCAGTTTATTCCTATAGACATATACATTCCTGGTGATCCGCCATCACCAACTCAAATACTAGAAGGTCTTTTGCTATGTAAAATGCTCTTAGCAGAAAAGGAGAAAAAAAATGGATAAGAAAGATGGGCTCTTAAAAATTGATGTTTTATCAGTAGGATTATTTGGGCTTGCTGTAGGTGCTTTAACACTAGGATTTGTACAAATGGGGATAATTCCACATAATGATGACCTTGCAATTTCAA
>JACOTS010000036.1 GCA_016178265.1 Candidatus Melainabacteria bacterium | reverse complement strand
CTCAATATTCATTTTATATTTCTCTCTAACAATTTATATATTTCTTTTATCTTACCAAAAACCTGATTACCTTTTTCCGGTGATAATTTTGCGTTAACAGCATCGAAATCTTCAGGATATCTTACAGAAAAATACAAATCATCTAATTCTTCTAAAGAATCCTTAACCTCTTCTTTTACATTTTCAATCAATGTACTACTTACAAGCCTTAATAAACTATGTATTCTTAGAGGTTTTTTATTTTGCTCAATAATTAATCCTTTAATTAACTTTTCTAATGCCGCATGGCTATGCTCTATCACGCCCAGATATAAACCTTCCTTAAGTAAAGTGTCAGCAACTTTTAAATCATGCCTTGCCATCTTTAGCCAATTTTCTGTTTCTTTTTTCATCTAGGGTTAATTATATAATATACGATTCTGACACTTTCTCAAGGCTGTCAAGTTTCAAGAACTGACACCATTCTACGGATGTGGAGTAATAGTAAGAACAGTAATTTTGTTTTTCCCAGAGTAGCGGAAAAATATTCTGTATGCTCCTGGTGTATCGTTTTGGGCATAAGCTTCAAAAACTTCAAATCCATACTGAATAGACATTTGATGATGTTTGTGTGTATTTAATGATTTATGTCTAGGATTAACTTCTAAATACTCAAGAGCCTTTTTTACTTGTTTAAAAACACCTCGTTTTGATGGATTATCCTCTAAACTAAAATATTGCTTATTAGCTTCATCTGAATATTTTAGTTCAAACATTATTTCTTTTTCTTGTTTAATCTTGCTCTACTAAGGGGGCCAACTCTTCCAGCTAGTGCATCTTTAATTCCTCTATCTACACTTGCTAAAGCTTCTGGATTTTTATATAGCCATGCCTCTTTTGCAGGAATCTTCACTACGGGTTCTAGTTTAATTTCACCAGAATCATTGAGAAAGACATTAAAGCCATCAACATGCTCTCCATTAGAGAGTCCAGGAGTAAGCACAACCCTATTCTTAGAATCAGGAGCACCAACTTCACCAGCAAATTTCCATTTGTCAGCCATTTTTGTCATCTCCTATATTGTACTATATACATTGTACTTAATACCACATTCCCACTATTCCACTTTAGATAGTACTTTAAACATATTAAAAAGGGGTTAAAAATGACTGAATTTGTGCCTTTTAAGGCTTAATTATGCAGGATTGTAAAGTTAATTATATAACATATGAAATTTGTAACCCGAAACCACGAATCATCTTATACCTTAGATAATGAGCATTATTGATTAAGGAATTTAGAGAAGTTCTAGAATAGATAATGCAACACAGAGGTTAACAAGCTCGTGGTCAGATCAAGTCTTTAAGACTGTT
>JACOTS010000052.1 GCA_016178265.1 Candidatus Melainabacteria bacterium | reverse complement strand
CTTTCAAGATCAACAATCATTAAATTTTCTGCTTTGTTTTTTGGATCAATGTTATGTATTCCTTTTGGAAGAGTTCCTTTAATTGGGCGAGTACGAATAATATAGGATTGAGGAGTGGCAAGGCTCGCCCAACTCTGTTGGGCGGCTGGTCCTATATAGAGAAATTCCTCAGGTGAGCTAGAAAGTATACTTACAAAAGGAGTTTTAAAGAAACATCCATATGGATTTGGAGAAACTTCTCTCAGGTTGAAATAAAGATCCAGTTCTGAGTTTGGAGTTTGGAGCTTAGAGCTTAGAATTGAATACTCTCTAGTTAAATTAACTTGATAAACATTGCCAGCTTTGATTTCTTCTTTTATTTGTTTTACTTTTTCTAAATATTCTTCATCACTCATGTTAGAAGAAATCGAGGTAAGAGGTAAGGGATAAGAAGCAAGAGGATTGGGAGCTAAGAGATTAGGATCGAATGTGGAATAATTGTCGAAAAAAGCAAAGAAAAAATTGGGATACCTAATCGCCTTTAAATTTGCTTTGAACAAATCATATGATACGTAACCCACAAAGATGCCATTTTTGTTTTTCTTCTCCTCTTTCAATTTTTCTTCGAGAGTATCAAAACAGTTTCCGGGAATGTATGAAATTGCTCCAGTTTCACAATCTTCCAACGTGATTTCATTTAAGGAGCCATATAAGTAGTACTTTGGATTTATACTAAAAAAAGATTGTTTGCATAATTTTTCTGGACCACCGGAGCTATCGATCCAAAAAGATATCAGAGAGCTTCTTAAATGATCCAAAAACACTATGTCATTTTCTTCTTTCAATTTCAACTGAAACATCACCTTGAAATTCAGGATATGGAATATGCGGTTTTCTAACTTTTATTTTTACTGAATGCACAAGTGGATTCCTAAGAATATTATTTGCTAAATCATGAGCCAGATATTCTATTAAAAAGTGAGGCTTACTTTTAGCAACATCTTGCACTAATTTGTGTATGTCAACATAACTAAGAGTATCTTTTATATTGTCAGTTTTTGAAAGGCTTGAAGAATCTACATCTACATATACATCAATTAAAAGCTTCTGACCCAGTTTTCTTTCTTCCTCATCAATTCCTATGCCACAATAACAAGGGATATTTTCAACATTTATACGAGTAATAGTATTAATTTTCTCTTCTAAAATTGTTTTATTATCTTGTAGCTGAAGCTTTGTCATATACCTATATTTTAGCAATTGAGGTTTAAGAGATTATGCCTGCTATAATTTCAAAAGATGTAAAGCGTGATCGTAACAGTGAATTATGAGCGAGCAGGCGGTAGGTAGAAAGAATGGATGTTTTAAAAACAAATGTTAATTCAAAGGACCCTGCTTTTCAGGAAAACAGGGCTTATATGGAGGAACTTGTATTTGAACTTAAATCTAAAGTTGGAATGATTAAACAAGGTGGTGGACAAAAAGCCATTGAAAAGCACAAGCAAAGAGGAAAAATGCTTGCAAGAGAAAGGATTGAGACTCTTGTTGATAAGGGATCTGGTTTTTTAGAACTTTCATCCCTAGCTGCTTTTAATTTATACAACAATGATGCACCTTGTGCAGGTATAGTGACAGGCATTGGAAAGGTACATGGCAGAGAAGTGGTTATAGTAGCAAATGATGCAACTGTTAAAGGCGGAACTTATTATCCTATAACTGTAAAAAAGCATCTTCGTGCTCAAGAAATAGCAATGGAAAATAATTTGCCTTGTGTTTACCTGGTAGATTCTGGTGGTGCATTTTTGCCTCTACAGGCAGATGTTTTTCCTGATAAAGAACACTTCGGAAGAATTTTTTATTACCAAGCAAGAATGTCAGCAGCAAATATTCCTCAAATAGCAGTTGTTATGGGTTCATGTACTGCAGGTGGTGCATATGTGCCTGCAATGAGCGATGAGTCAGTCATTGTAAAAAAACAAGGTACTATTTTTTTAGGAGGTCCTCCTCTTGTTAAAGCAGCAACAGGGGAAGAAGTTAGTGCAGAGGATTTAGGTGGTGCAGATGTTCACTGTAGAAAATCAGGGGTAACAGATCACTGCGCAGATAGTGATGATCATGCGATAAGAATAACCAGAAACATAATTGAGAATTTAAATTTAAAGAAAAAAACAGAACCAGATATTAGAGAATCTAAAGAACCTCTATATAATCCGCTTGAAATGTATGGAATAATTAATAAAGATCCAAGAAGACTTTATAATGTCAAAGAGGTTATAGCTAGAATTGTTGACGGTAGTGAGTTTCATGAATTTAAAGCTCTTTATGGAAAGTCTATTGTTTGTGGCTTTGGAAGAATTTATGGTTATCCGGTTGGAATATTAGCTAACAATGGAATTTTATTTGCTGAAAGCGCGCTTAAAGCAACACATTTTGTAGAGCTTTGCAGCCAAAGAAATATCCCGCTTTTATTTTTGCAAAACATAGCTGGATTTATGGTTGGTAGCCATTTTGAAGCCGGAGGAATAACCAAAAATGGAGCAAAGATGGTGCAGGCTGTTGCAAATGCAAATGTGCCGAAGTTTACAGTTATTATAGGTGGTTCTTATGGTGCGGGAAATTATGGGATGTGTGGCAGAGCATACTCTCCTAGGTTTTTATTCATGTGGCCAAATGCAAGAATCTCAGTTATGGGTGGTGAACAGGCAGCAAGTGTGCTTTTGACGGTTAAGAAAGATGGACTTGTAGCAAAGGGTGAACCGTCTATGTCACAGGAGGAAGAAGAAGAATTTAAAAAACCTATTCTTGAGAAGTATACAGAAGAAAGCAGTTGCTACTATAGTACTGCAAGGATTTGGGATGATGGGATAATAGATCCAATTGATACAAGAAAAATTCTTGCAAATTGTATTTCTGCTGCTTTCAATTCATCTATAAAAGCTAAAGAGCACGGTGTATTTAGAATGTAATTTTTGGAGTACAAAATGGGGACAATGACTAAATTTGTAGAACAAGAAATTAAAGAAAATGTTGCACATGTAACTTTAAATAGATCTGAAATTCACAATGCATTTAATGACCAAATGGTAGAAGAATTAACAAATATTTTTTCCAAGCTGGATGAAGTAGCTGATATTCGAGCTGTTATTTTAAAAGCGAAAGGCAAATCATTTTGTGCTGGCGGAGATTTAAACTGGATGAAATCTACACTAAATTATTCGTATAACGAAAATATTGAAGATGCTATGAAACTTGCAAACATGTTTAAAGTTATAAATAAATGTTCTAAACCAGTAATCGGAAGAATTCAAGGGACAGCAATTGGTGGTGGTGTAGGACTTGTGAGCGTTTGTGATATGACAGTAGCTCTTGAGGGAGCGCTATTTGCCCTAAGTGAAGTAAAAATAGGACTTGTGCCAGCGGTTATATCTCCTTTTGTTATGAGTAAACTTATTCCTGGTGAAGCAAGAAGATACTTTTTAACATCAGAGAGATTTAGTGCACAAGAAGCAAAGAGAATAGGCTTGATATCAGAAGTTGTAAGCAAAGAAGAAATGCTTGATAAAAAAATAGACGAATGGATAAATGCAATAAAATCTGGCGGACCAGAGGCAGTTTCCATGTGTAAAAAAATGGTTCGGGATGTAGCAAATGTTAATTTAGACAACACTCTTAAACTCATGGCAGAAAATATTGCTGATAGAAGAGTAAGCAAAGAAGGACAAGAAGGGATGAAAGCTTTTCTGGAAAAAAGAAAACCTAATTGGTGTTTATAGAGATGAAAACATACCCAATGCAAGTAAAAATAGTAGAGGTTGGACCTCGTGATGGACTTCAAAATGAAAAGGGCGTAGTTCCTACAAATGGAAAAATTGAATACATTAATAAACTTTCAAAGTCAGGACTTAAGTTTATTGAAGTAACATCATTTGTGAATCCTAAGAATGTTCCACAACTTTATGATGCTTCTGATGTAGTAAAAGCTTTGAATTTGGATAAAGATATTGTTTATTCCGCACTTATACCAAACATGAAAGGACTCGATAGAGCACTGGAAGCAGGGATTAAGCATGTTGCGATTTTTACAGCAGCATCTGAAACGTTTAATAAGAAAAATATAAACATGACAATAAGCGAATCACTGTCTGTTTTTAATGATGTTATAAAAGTTGTACTTACAAAGGGAATTACCATTAGGGGCTATATTTCGACTTGTTTTGTTTGTCCTTATGAAGGAAATATTAAAAAGGAAAAGGTATTGGATGTAGCAAATGCGCTTTTAGACATTGGAGTGGAAGAAATTTCAATAGGAGATACTATAGGAGCAGCTGTACCAAAAGATGTTTATAGTACGGTAGGAAATTTACTAAACTCTATTCCAAAAGAAAAAATTGCACTTCATTTTCATGATACTTACGGAACAGCACTTACTAATGTGCTTACAGGACTTGAGCTTGGGATTTCAACTTATGATTCTTCAAGTGGCGGACTTGGTGGATGTCCTTATGCACCGGGAGCTTCAGGAAACCTAGCTACTGAAGATTTGGTATATTTTTTAGAAAAGATGGGGATTAAAACAGGAGTTGATCTGGAAAAGCTTGCTGAAGCATCGCTTTTTATGCAAGGTGTTTTAGGACACCCGCTTCCTAGCAAGCAACTTGCAAGAATCTTAAGTACAAGACAAAAGATAAGCAATTAATTTATAGCAGATGAGCTTAGAAGTACAAAACAAATTTTATTTAGATACAGTTGACTCTACAAATGAAGAAGCAAAACGGTTAATTGATTCTGGCAAAATTACAAACACTTCTTATATAGTAGCTAATGAACAAACCAGTGGAAAAGGTACTAGAGGAAGAATATGGATTTCTCCAAAGGGTGCAGGAATTTATTTATCGGTTGTTCAGATCATTGCAAGGAGCATTAGTGATGAAGCAACCTCGCTCGGGGTTGCTTCGCCTTCGGCTCGCAATGAATTTACCAAATCAGCAGGAATTGCATGCGTTGAAGCAATTAAAGAAATATGTAATATAAATACACAACTAAAACCGTTGAATGATATTTATATAGAAGGTAAAAAATTAGGCGGGATATTGGTTGAAACAAGACTTAAAGAAAATAAACTTTCAGCACTTATTACCGGTATAGGAATAAATACTCATAAAGCTAAACGAGAAATCAATGATTTGACTGTAAAACCTATTTCACTTGAAGAAATAATGCCAAACGATTCTTTTTCTAACTTTTCTAAAGAACGTTTAATTGAAGCAGTTGTTACAAAGGTCCTCTTTTGGCATAAATACGTTTTTAACAATAATTCTAATCTTGTAGAAGAAAAATGGAAGAGCTCATTATATTCCTGTAATCTATAATAAATGTACTTAAATAATCAAGGAGGATTATTATGTACTCAGAATTTCAAAAGAAAAATGAAAGTTTAAAAGAATTTGGCTTAAAAAACTTTGGGAATGTTTATTGGAACCAATCTACGCCGGTAATTTATGAATCTATTATTAAAAGGCATGAGGGTTTATTAAGTCACTTAGGTCCAATTGTTGTACAAACCGCTCCTTATACAGGCAGATCTCCAAAAGATAGATTTATTGTTAAAGAACCATCAAGTGATAATAAAATTTGGTGGGGAACAGTCAATCAACCTATAGATCCTGAAAAGTTTAAATTATTAAAAAACAGGATTTGTGCTTACTTGCAAGAAAAAGACTTATTTATTCAGGATTGCTATGTAGGGGCAGATGAGAAATTTAGGGTTCCTTTAAGAGTTATTTCAGAACGTGCAACAGGGGCACTTTTTGCAAGAACCATGTTTATTCAGGAGCATGATAAAAATAAACTTTTAAACTTTTCCCCGGAATTTACAGTATTTCATGTCCCAAATTTTAATGGGGATCCTGAAATTGATGGTATAAACTCAAATGCATTTATAATCTTAAACTTTGGAGAAAAAACCATTTTAATTGGTGGGACATCTTATTCTGGTGAGATGAAAAAATCAATGTTTACTGTAATGAATTACTTACTTCCGCAAAAAGGTGTTATGTCTATGCATGCATCAGCTAATTATGGAGACAACGAGGATGACGCAGCGATTTTCTTTGGTTTGTCTGGTACTGGAAAAACCACCCTTTCAGCTGATCCTGAAAGGACTTTGATTGGTGATGATGAACATGGTTGGAGTGATCATGGGGTCTTTAATATTGAAGGTGGATGCTATGCAAAAGTAATAAAGCTATCAAAAGAAAGCGAACCAGAAATCTATGAAACAACCAGGCGGTTTGGAACAATGCTTGAAAATGTAGTAATTGATCCTGTTACAAGAAGAATTAACCTGGATGATGATTCGATTACAGAAAATACAAGGGCATCTTACCCTGTTTCTCATATTCCAAATATGACAAGAAAGGGGACAGGCGGGCACCCTAAAAATATAGTTATGCTTACTTGTGATGCATTTGGGGTTTTGCCGCCAATATCTAAACTTTCATATGATCAAGCAATGTATCACTTTATTTGTGGATATACTGCCAAGGTTGCAGGTACAGAACGTGGAATTACTGAACCACAAGCAACATTTAGCCCATGTTTTGGTGCCCCGTTTATGGCACTTCATCCTACACTTTATGCAAAGCTCTTAGGAGAAAAGATTAAAAACCAAAAGGTAGATGTTTGGCTTATTAATACAGGCTGGAGTGGCGGACCATATGGAGTGGGGCAGAGGATAAAAATACCCCACACCAGGGCTATGGTGAAAGCAGCACTTAGCGGGGAGCTTAAAAAAGAGAAGTTTAAAAAGGACCCAGTCTTTGGAGTTGAAGTGCCACTTTCTTGTCCAGGGGTACCTAGTGAAATATTAGAACCTAAAAATACCTGGAAAGATAAGGATGCTTATGACAAGAAAGCCAAAGAACTTGCCTCTATGTTTGACAAGAATATTAAAGAGTACGGCGGTGAGCAACTTGACAAAGTTGCTTTAGCTGGAAAATAAAAATAGCAACTTTGTCATATAACAAAAAATTATTATTTCAACTTTCATTTATTGAAAGCTAAACTTACTTGAGATAAAATATATCTGTAATTGGTTGGAAGTAAAAATGAAGAAGGATAAAACATAACTTGAGGATTGATTCCCTTTCGGGCTTTAAAGTAAGCTCAATTACTGTTAATAGGGAAAATAATGTAAAACCGGAGCGGTTTGTAGAAAATCTTCCACCTCCAGAATCCATAACTCCAGAAGCTATAACTAACTATCTAGAAGCCCCTACTGTTTTGGTGGAATATGCTGAAACAAATCCTGAGATTTTAGAAGAAGGAGCTTTTTTACAAGAAACAGGAGAGGTAGACTTTGATGATGTGGAAACCTGTGATGATTTTGCAGAAACTGATGATATAGAAACTGAAGAAGAGGAAGAAGAAGGGCGTAAAATAGAAGAAATTGTAAATGCTGTGGATTATGAGGAAGATCCTGCTGGGGATGATAATGAGTTTCTTGAAGAGGATGAAGATATGCCAGAGAATAACTCAATTCCAGTTTTAGAAGAGTTAAATAAGCTTCAAGCCGCTTAAGTGCTAGTTTTAAGGATAAATCCAGCTAAATTTAATTATGGCTTACTAGTTTATGAGTTCTTAATTGAGTAAGTATCATATCAATTCAAATTTAAAGAATTTATTAATTGATTCTCTTCTTTGAATACCAAGTTTTATAATTTTTTCTTATGTTTGCCAGTTTCATAAATAACAAACTTAGATTTATACTTCTTTTAGTTTTATTCTTGATATCAGCAGAAATATTTACTACTTCTGATAATGCACTTGCAGCTTGCTCAATAAGAACTCTTAAGAATCTATGTACTACATGTGAAGAAAGGGCATTGGAAAAGCTAGAGATTGATTCTGTTTGCCCAAGCTGTCCTGAGGTTAATTGTCCCACTGCATCACTTGCATGTATTAGAACTGACTCATTTAATCCTTTGTTGAAACAAAGATATACCTTTGTAGGAACGGTTGAGGGCAGTCAGGATGTAATATTCAAACTTAATATCTCAAAAAATGATGATTATACAGGGGCATTTTCTTATGAGGTAAGATACAAGAACTTTCAAATTGTGGCAAAAAACAATGTTGGTTTTTTAATTTATGATGTGGTGAACTTTAACCTGCCTTATGAAATTGACAAGCAGCTATACTCCTTTAACTGTATTGGCGGAATTGATACAAATTCTATATTTCAAGGGGGCTGTTCAACTATTTACAAAGATTCTGCAGGAATAGTTCAGTCTTATGGCTTTCCTTTTATTGCTACTCCTAATGATAGCCCAATACAATAAACCACGGGCCTTGCAGGACTCGAACCCGCAACCTACTCGTTCGAAGCGAGACGCTCTATCCAATTGAGCTAAAGGCCCTTGCACAGGTTAAATTATAACGTGTATGTATTTTGAAGACTTAAATAATTATAGTCTACAATGCTGCAACCAAACGATCCTCAAATTTTAGGATCTTAGGATTGTCTATTTCATATTCACTTGGTAACTCACCTATTGGGTACTTTACAACAAGTGCCCTGCTTCCATTTTCACCTTCCATGTTTACTTTAGGAATGGTTTTACAGCCAAGAGTTCTAAAAATAGGCACTAAATATCTGTCTCTAAAATTTCCTTCCCCTAAAAACCAAGATTGTGCTAAAGGCTTCGGTAAAGAAACATGAGAAAAAGGTCTCTTGCCATTTTTTCCGTTAGTAAATATAAACAAAGCATATTTTAAGAAGTTGCCTAATTTTTCTGGGAATTGTATGTTTGGTTTATTTGTAAAAACAGTGCTTATTCCATCACTTATAAAATTTCCTAGTCCATCTCTTATAGCAAGTATTGGTACTGCTAAATCTATTGCTTTTTTAATGGACTTAATGCTTGTTACCCATGGATAAATAGCCATTGCAACATATTCAAGAGATGCTCTTATATCATTATTTGCGTCAAGTACTATGCCTTTGATTTCATTTCCTACTTTTTTTCCTTTGCTTGTTGTTGCAACAAGCATTTTTTCAGAGTAAGTTGTAAGCATGGTAAATGCAGCAACAAGTGATGATAAGCTAAGAAATGATTTTTTACTTGTTGATAAACCATTATCGTCATTCTCACCAAAAATTGCTTCTGTTACAAAACTTCCTATTCCGCCTGCTCCTGCAAGTACCTGTGTCCAAGCCATTGCACCAACTCTTCTTTGTTTTGCAATTTGGCCACTTTCTGAATCAACGTTAGGATCCCCAAATAGTTTTGTTCTTGCAATATGCACTTGTAAATAATCTGCAAGTGCTACAAGAAAATTTGTTGTTGGTGCAGCACTTGGTGCAAAGTACCACATAAGTCCAGTAGAAAAAACATCATAGAGTCCTGCAACTCCTGCAGGGCCGTGAAGACTGTTTATTTCTTTTTTGTAGTACTCGTGGTTTTTATTGCCAATTGATTCGTGAACTTTTTCAATAAATTCTTTGTTGCTGTTTTGTTGGTATACAAGATTTCCACCAAGGGTCATCCTTAGTGGATAATATTCTTCTACTGAAGCAATACTATTAATTCTTATGGGTTCCTCATCTATGAGAAAGGTTGCATGTTTGTAGGCTTTCTTTCTTTCATGAAATTATACAGAGCATGAGTCCAGATACCAATAAAAAATAACAATCGTTTAACAATCTGATTTTTCGTTTCTACCTATCACCAGTTCACTTGCACATAAACTGCTCTTACCTAAGCTTGAGATTAAAAATTCTTAAGCTTTGAAGCTCCTAGTAGCCAAATATTATAATTTGCTGACAAAATTAGTATTGGAGGCTTTCAATGAGATTTAAAAAGATTTTGTGCTTAGTGCCATTTTTAACAGCAATTTTTTTACTTAGTTTTCCAGTTGCCAGAACACAGGAAGTTGGTAATGTGGTTTTGAGGTGGAATCAAGCTACACTTCTTGCAATTAGCAACGTAAGTATTTCTGCTCCTGTCTTAAATCGTGTCTTGGCAATAGTACACACAGGGATTTATGATGCCTGGTCAGCATATGATCCTATAGCTGTATCTACTACTTTTGGAAGTAGTTTAAGAAGACCTGCTTCCGAGCATACAATTCAAAATAAGGAAGAAGCAATTAGTTTTGCTGCATATAGAACGCTTTTAGACTTGTTGCCATCACAGAAAGATATATTTGATGACTTAATGAATGAGCTTGGTTTTGATGTGGCTCATACCTCTCTTGATGTCACAACCCCCTCTGGGATAGGCAACGGCGTTGCTGAAGAATTATTAGAGCTTAGACACATAGATGGATCAAATCAATTAGGGGACTTAAATGAAGGTCCTTATACTGACTATACTGGTTATGAGCCTGTGAATAGTCCTGAAGAGCTGACTGATCCAAACCGCTGGCAACCTCTTACACTAGCGGGTGATACTGTTCAGAAGTTTTTAGTTCCACATTGGGATATGGTAACACCATTTGCACTTGAGACCGCCTCTCAGTTTAGACCAAAAGTCCCCGCAGAGTTTCCAAGTAAAGCATATAAAAAACAAGCGATTCAAATAATTAAACTTAGTGCAAGATTAACCGATAAACAAAAAGCAATTGCTGAGTATTGGGCTAGTGTTTTTGATAGTGGTGATCTTAATAGCAATTGGAGTTTTTTAGCTCAAGAGGTTTCAAGAAGGGATAATAATGGGCTGGATGAAGATGTAAAGATGTTTTTTATTCTAACCAATGCAATGCATGATGCAAGCATAGCTTCTTGGGATGCAAAAAGATTTTATGATTATGTGCGCCCTATAACTGCAATTCAATTTCTATTTAGCGGGAAAAAAATTAAAGCATGGGGTGGTCCTGGCAAAGGCACAAGAAAAATTAATGCTGGTGACTTTGAACCTTATATTTTTACCCCTCCCTTTCCTGAATATGTATCAGCCCACAGTACTATCAGTGCTGCCAGTGCAGAGGTATTAAAACTTTTTACCGGAAGCAATAAGTTTGGTGAATCAGTGATTGTTGAAGCAGGTTCATCAACAATTGAAGAAGGTACCCCTAAAAAAGATGTAGTTATATATTGGAAAACTTTCTCTGAGGCTGCTAAAGAAGCAGGCTTTTCACGTAGGCTTGGGGGCATTCACTTTAGAGATGCTGATATACAAGGTCAAAAACTTGGAAGAAAAGTTGGCAAGCTTGTTTTTGAGAAAGCACAGGTCTTCATTAACGGTACCGCAGATTAAATAGGGCCCTAGGAGATTTGAACTCCTGACGCCATGGTTCGTAGCCATGTGCTTTTATAACCGCTGGTTTTAGCAGAGACTAAAACCAACTTTGCATTATCTGGTATGGTCTATATTAATTTTCGACGCTCCGGATTTTCACTTAACAGAAAATCCTTTGCTTGCTGGGCTATTTAAGTTAGGGCCCTAGGAGATTTGAACTCCTGACGCCATGGTTCGTAGCCATGTCCTCTATCCAGGCTGAGGTAAGGGCCCGTTTCAGAGAATCAGAGAATCAGAGATCAGAGGATAAGACTAGCAAGATTTATTATAGCGTGGTCTATTAATAAGCCCCTTTTAGGTAGTTACTTTTTTGCAACTTCAAATACAACCGCACCATCAATTATTGCAAAGTCCATTTTTGTATTTGGTAGATATATGCTATGTAATTTATAGAATCCTTCGGCAGGCTGAGCTGAAATTTCATGGTCTTTTGCGAAATTATCACCGTCAATTTTTTCCAGGGTACAATCCTTTATACCTCTTTTGCCACCTCGTGCTGTATCGTGAGTAATTAACTTGCTATTGGCTAAACTAAAACCAGCTACCGTTAAATAGTGGCCATCTAGCCTTCTGTATTCCCCTCTTTTTTGATTGAATTCATACCCTCCAATATTTAACACTGCATTGGAAGTCCCTATAATGCCATTCATTATCCACATAGGAGTTGGGAGATTTTCCTCTCTTGCTTTAGGGTTTCCTCTCCACTTTGCTTTTATTTTGTAACCACGCTCTCTTACATATTTTTCTAATCCTTCTACTAGATTAATTGGATCTGTACCTACTTCATCATTTGTTTTCATATGCGTAGCTAATGTCTCTATAAGCTTTGCTTGTGCCTCTAATTCACTCATATTTCCTATTGGAGGTACTAGCATCTGGAAATATCTTTTTGCTAGATAAACTAAAGTGTTTGAGATTGCTGCTGGACCACACCATCTACTCCCATTTTCTCTTAAGATCTTACTTTGCTTATCCCTTTGATAGATGTTTGGCATAGTAGATTTGTAGAGATAGGGTGGTAAAGAAACAGCTCTCATATCCTAAATCCTTACTTTTGCTCAACTTTAAATGCCAGAATACTATCTAAAACAATTTTACTTGCACCTTTTTTCTTGTCCTCTTCATGAATGCCAATACCTTCAAGTTCTAAGAACCCTTTTGCATCAAACTCATTTGGTGGATACCAGTTATGAAGTGTCCCATCTTCAATTTTAAATAATTCACATTCTTTAGGTTCTCTTTCTGTTGCAGGGGAAGGATCGTGTACTATTAATTTTGGGACTCTACAATTTGAAAATCCGGCAAGATTAACATACTGCCATTCATCTATAGGTTCATACCTCTTTGTTTCAGGATCAACCTTGCAAAAATTGACACTAAGTATTGCATTAGATGTTCCAATTGCAAAAGGCATAATTTTAGCTGGGTCTCCAATTACATCAGGGGTAAAATTTTCTTGCCCTTCAAAACCTTCTTGAAATACTTCTGTTTTGTAACCATGTTCTCTGATATATTTGGTAAGTCCTTCGATGAGATCAGCATCATTTGTCCCATCAGTATCTGTTTTCATATATTTTGCAAGTTTTTCTATCAAGTTAAGCTGGACATCAAACTCGCTTAAGTTCCCAAACTCTGGGACAATAGGTGGGAAATGTGTTTTTGCAAGGTAAATTAAAATATTTGATACAGTAACAGGGCCACAAAGACTAAGTCCATCTTCGCGCAAGACCCTTGCTCTTTTGTCTGTTTGACAAAGATTTGGCATGCTTGCCTTATAAAGATAAGTTGGCAAAGAAGATATTCTCATAGCTTAAAAGCTTGATTTTAATAATTAGATTTATTATATCTCAAAATTTGCTTATAATGATATGAAATAAAAACTTCCAGTTTATGTCGCTTATTACATTTGAAGTCAATCCATTTCTTTCTTGTCCTCTTAACATGGCGCAGGCTTATGCTATGAACACTGTTCTTCAAGAATCACCCTCTGTAATCTCAGGACTCAGTTTACCTAATGTACTTAAGCAAGGTGCGTTAATCAAAAAATCAAATAGTCCTCCTAAAATTACCCTTTTAGACAAGATGATTGAAAATCCAGTTTTAAATAGGCTGGGAAACGATTTATTGGGAGTTGCTTTACCAACTATTGGAATAGAGTTTCTGCTTAGGGGCTGGCAAAGAGGGGTAGAAATGTGTGCTGTTATGATACCCTACATTGCTACAACTTTTGTTGTACCCACGGCCTTTATGCCTCTTTGGAATAATATGGCTACAAAGGAATATAATCTCCCAAGTGAATTTTCAAGACTTCATGAAATAGGATTTGAAGATTTGCTTATAGATAAGGATATTAATGCTTTTCGAGACAAGCTTCAAAAGCTTGAAGGTAAAGAGAAGATAGAGAAATATTTGGCTGGTTTAGATGATGGCAATGCAAAACTATGTATCTTGAGGGAAAAATTGATAAAAGCTAAGTCAAGTGCAATTAGAAAAAATATTTTTACAACAGGACTTTTTGCAAATCTTGTTTATTGGTTTAAAAACTGGTTTGCAAAAAGTGTTTTAGGTGTAACAGGATTTACCGGAGAATTAAATGTATTAGATGAAAGTCAGGTTGAAAGAAATTCGGGCAGTTATGAAAAGAATAAATTCTTTTTGTTTAGCGGAGCAATTTTATCGTATTTGTTCGGAAGTCATTTGTTTTCAAATGCAATAGAAAAATCAGCCAGTGCAAAAAAATCTGATGTAAAAACCAATCCCATACTCGATTATATAAGAAAAAATATTGATACTTTTGATATTCAAGATGGCAAGTTTCCTAATAGAGGTAACTTATTTGGCATGTATATGACAGGTGGGATATTTAGTTATTTCTTTGCATCCAGATCAGTTACCGAGTTTATTGAAAATGTTATTAGGCTTACTATTTGGTTTCCTATGGCAATGTGGGGTGATACTTATATAAAGAATATGTCAGCTAGTAAGATGGATAAAAGTCTTGGAACATCACTGCTTGAATATGATAAAAAAACTCAAGTGAAAACAGTAAAATCTTTAGAAAAGTTATATAAAGAATTAGAAGGTGCAACAGTTTCAGGCAATCAAGGTTCTGTCGAACTGCTTACTAGATCTATTAAAGCTAGAAAAAAGATGGATTTAAGCAGCTTACTTAAAAATGCCTTGATTATGGGGATTGGACTTACAGCATTTAATGCACTTTTTTCTAGCTGGAGATTAAGAAATGGGATAGGGGTAAACAGCTAATTGCAATTTCCAATAACATCAATTTTTTTAGCACTTGTTCCTCCTGGATGGGAGATATTCACATAGCTACCATAAGGAATACAACTGTTGTTTGTTAGTCTGTCTTTAAAGCTGCGCTTTTTTAAAAGATCATTTGTGGTTGATTTATTTATAGGAATTACCTCAATATCTACATTATCTCTTCCAAATCTTTTGGTTCCAAATTTTCTACCTAGTAGCTTAAATTTAGTATTTCCTGACTCATTAACTGCAATTGCTTTTCTTATTCTTGGAGGAAGGCCTATGCTAATTCCTTTGTCAATTTTTAAATCTCCCAGGTGCATTGTATCTGATTTACCTTTTGCATAAACGGTTAAGGATAAAATGCTTTTACTTTTGTCTTTTGGCAAATCAACAATTGCTATACCAGTGTTTTTGCCTATAAAATCAACTGGATTTCCATTTACTTCTGCTGAAATTATATTTGGTGTATCTACTATTTTAAATGCTATTGCAGCATCTCCTGGAGCAATTAGTTTGCCTGGATCTAAAAGAGTAAAACTTCCTAGTTCGGATATTACAATTCCTTTTGTATTTGTAATTAGAGGGGGATCTATCTGAGTAATGATACTATCAGTTATATCAAAACCACCTGCCGCTTCAATTTTATCTATGGTTATCTCAGTTGCTCCCATAATTAAACCTGGATCTACTTTTACTTTAATTTTCATTTCATTATTTGGAATTATTTCTTCGGTTCGTAAAATGCTTATTGTGTTGTTATTTACGTCAGAGGAAGAAAGAAGCAAACTAGTACCTTTGGCTTCAAATGAAGGACTAGCTGAACTTAGTGTTGCCACGCCTGGATCGCTAAATGACAGTTTTATATTTAATGCAGGCGTTAAATTTAAAGGCCATCCAAAAAGCTTTATAGTAAACTCATTTTGATTTAACCCGCCTAATATTTCTGCACTAGCGGTAAGGCAACTTAAATATATCAGTAGCAAAGTAAGTATTAAGGGATAACAAGCTTTCTTTTTCATTTTTTCTCCTCTTTTAACAGCCAGATTTAGAATATACATTCCAGTGAAATAATTCTTTGGAAGCATCCTCTATTTTTTTAGAAACTTAGATAAAGGTTGTTCGGTAAAATCTGGATAAGGTTAAAACCATGGACTAGTAAAAGTCCTAGATTTTTACCCTTGTGATAACAAATAAACAAAGTTCTGGTATATTAATTGTTAGACGACGATGTCAGTAGGAAGACGATGGTGTCTTGAAGGATGGACACTATGAGTCCAATTTCTGCTGTATGTTCATATAGACCCTTGTGGCCTATTTATGGACGTTAGTCGAAGAGGCGGGGAAGCAGCAATGCTTCCCTTTTTTATGATTTGCAAAGCATAGATATAAAGTAAGAACATTCAATTATCATTATTACAAAAAGTTTTTATAACGGATTTTTCATACTATTTGAAATTTACGAAGCAAAAAAATGTTCTATATATCAAGACAACTGACATACCCCCCTCTTACTAAGATTAATCTCTAAATTTATGATTTCTTTATTTTTGAGCTTGATAAGTAAATCTACTAAATTCAAATTATGAAATAAAAATTTTTCAATTTGCTTTCAATGTAAGTTTTGCCTTTTATCTATTACGTTTGTATCAATTAAATTGCAAAAGAAAATTTCACTTAACTGTAGAATGAAAATTAGTTTCTAGTGCAAACATATGTACTCGAGCAGCTTTGCTTGAGTAAGGGGGATTTTTTATGCCAAAAGTAAGTAAAGTAGTTCCTGTAAGTAATGCTCCAGCTAAAAAAGTAATAACTCCAGTACCACAGCGTAGTAAAGCCTCCTCTTTAGTTAATGCTGTTTTACTAGGACTCCTAGGTACTGGTGTTGCAGGTAATATTGCTTGGAATCAAGCAAATGATGCAAATGTAGGTGCTCAAGCAAGAAGAATAGAAACACTCGATAGCATGCTAGGTAAAGAAAGAGCACTGAATGGTGAACAATCTTCAATGGTAACCTCATTGAATGAAAGAATTCAAGCATTAAATACTGAGCTTGGAAGCAGAATAACCCTTGATCAAATTGTTGGTGCGATAGCACAAGTTACACCATCAACAGTAAGAGTAGAAGGTCCGATGGGACTTGGCTCAGGTGTTGTTATTATGGGAGAAAGAGGAGAAAGGTTTATTTTAACTAATGGACATGTTACTCAAAATAATGAATTTAATAAAGGGGAGTTTCGCGATGCTGTGTATCATATAAAAGTTTATAATGGGACTGATTTTGCAGCCCCTATTGAATTTGATGCAGCACCAGTTATGTTAAGCAGTGGTAATAGAGCTTACTCTGATCCTAATGAACATGACTTAGCTTTGCTTTTTATTCCACCAGATGTCAAGTTACCTGACAATGTAACAGGCATAAAGATGAGAGATATACAAGCACATCCCCTAAGAGTCGGAGAACCGGTTTTTGCAGTTGGTAATCCGTTTGGTGAAAAGGACACAGTAACTATAGGCAGTATAAGTCATGTTGATAGGGCTGCAGAAGGGTTAAATATTAATCACCATATACAAACTGATGCAGCTATTAATCCAGGAAACTCTGGCGGAGGACTTTTTAGCATCAGAATTGAAAACGGTAAACCTGTAGTTGAGTTTGTTGGAACTAATACATGGGGTTATAGAGGAGCAGATGATATTGGCGGCTCAATTAGGGTGGATTATATACAACAAGTCTTAAAGGATTGGGGTATATCACTAAGGCAGTAGATTAATTAGCTAAATTCATTAGGTTTCAAAGCCTCCTGCATCTTGCTTCATTGTTAGTTAAAATAGTATGCATGAATATTGTATTTATTGCTCCTGAATGTTATCCATATACATTAGCTTCAGCTTTATCTTATTTTGTATATGGCCTTTCTAAAGGAGTTGAGAAGGAAGGCAATAATGTCAAGGTCATTATTCCAAGATATGGCTCAATAGATCCTGCACATTATTTAATTGAGAGGCTTCCCACAGAGTGCAAATTTAACTATGAGGGAAAACAAACAACAGCAGTTACTTACAAAGGAATTTTACCTGATTCTTTAGTAAGTGTTTTCTTAATAGACAATCAAAATTATTTTAGCAACTCAAAAACAGTATATCTAAATAGCAACGAGGACTGTAAAAGATTTAATTACTTTTGTAATGGATCTCTGAGTGTATTAAATTCACTAAAAGTTAAACCAGACATTATTCATTTTATTCATCCTTATACTGCTTCTTGTGTCCAGCTCATTAACGAGTCATTTGAATATAGAAAATATCAAGATACTAAGTTTGTTTTTTCGTTTTTAAGCGGAGAGCATCTTTTAAATAACCTTACTGAATCTCTAAGAGACTTAATTGTAAGTGCAAGTTTTGTAACTACATTATCACAATCTCATGCAGAAGAAATATTGTCTGATTCAAAATATGCTCTGATAAAAGAATTGCTTTTAGGAAAGAAGGATAATTTTCAAGGAATTCTATGTGGGATTGATAATTTTACTTATAATTCCGAAACAGATTCTGAAATAACTCAAAACTTCTCAAAAGCATATTTTTCTATTGGTAAGAGGAAGTGCAAAGAAAGTTTGTTAAGGGGACTAGATTTATTTGACGATGTTAGTTTGCCCTTATTTGCACTACTACCAAATGTTAATTCCAAATTAGAAGGAGATATTTTAATTGAAATATTAACAAAATGCTTAAATTTTAATTTACAGATAGTAACTTTATGTGAAAAGGAATATTATCTAAATAGCAAATTAACAGAAATATCTAAACAATTTGGAAATTTAAAAATAGTTAATGATTTCTCAATGAAGAAAAGAATTTTTTCTGGCTCGGATTTCTTAGTTTGTCTTGATAGAAGTGATCCCTCAATCATTCCATTGCAAATAGCAATGAAATATGGAGCAGTTCCTATAGCACTTCAAAGTTCAGCAGCAGGGGAGATTATAATTGATAATTCTACTGATAATAATTCAAATGGGTTCTTAATAGAAAAACTAAATAAAGACTTGGTTCTAACTGCAATTCAAAGAGCAATTAAGTTGTATAAGGATAGAGAAAAATGGCCTTCTATTGTTAAAAATGTTATGGGGCTTGATTCTAGCATTACATCTTGTGCTAAAAAGTATATAGATTTATATGAAACTGCTTTAAAAGATAAAATAAAACTTTCTACTACAGTAGAAGGCTAAATGATAAAGATTATCATTGAATAGATATTGGTTTTTTCTTCTGAGAGAATAAGATTACTAGTATTAAATGAATTAAGGAGAGAAACTATGGCTGCAAAACACGGAACAAATGAAGAGTTGATAAAAGCTTTAAATAAAGATTTGGAAAAAGAAATGGCAGGTATAGTCAGATATTTGCATCATTCTTTTATTGTTTTTGGACCTAATAGAGGGCCTCTTGTACAAATGTTTAGAACACAAGCAACGGAATCAATGACCCATGCAATTCAACTTGGTGAAAAAATTACAGCGCTTGGTGGTCATCCTACAGTAAAAGTTGAACAAGTTTTTGAACCTGGTTATCAATCACTTGAGGATATGATTGCAGAAGATTTACAAGCAGAGAAGAAACAACTTCAGTTATATATAGATCAATTAAAAGTATTCGGTGATGATAATCTTCCTATGAAACTAATGCTTGAACAAATTGTTGTTGATGAGCAACAGCATGTTGACGAAATGGAAAAATATCTTAGAACCTCTAATGAGGATCTGATGGTATTAGATGGTCATCGAGCTCGTTAAGTATCTTTTTCACTAATTACACTTCTTGCTGAATCTAATACCATTTCCAGGCATTGTGCAAATAGCTTGCTTTCGCTTATTATGCCTTCTACTTCTTTCTTGTCCTGCGAAGTTTGACCTAAAGGTTTTGCAAGATTAGCTCTTATGTCCAAAAGATTTCCAAGCTTCGTGAAGTCATTTATATCATCTTTCTTAAAACTAATACAAAGCTCGTGATCAATAGTCTGTAAATCATCTTCTGTTACTTTATCGCTGGCATTTTCTTCTGTAAGATCAATTTTCATTCCTGGAATCAGAAATGCACGCATTTTAAGTATAGGATCTATATCTTCATCAAAAAAGATTAACTCGTGACTTTCTACTAATTGCAAACCCATATCTTTTGCTTTTAAAAACAAATTGACTTCATCTACAGGTTTATTGGTTTCGACATAGCTTAAGATAAATTTTCTTATTTTATCGGATACCTGATCTGATTCTTCTTTTGCTCTTAAAACATTAGAGCTATTAAAACAAATATCTCTAAAAATTATTAGCAAAAGCTCTTTGATTTTACTTTTTTGATCGTTTGTAAGAACATTTTTTTCAGATCCTGCCATAACTTAAAGTAAGACGGTAAAAAATTTACTTGAGTTTCTTTTTATTAGATAATCACTAAATATGTAGAATTAGGCGTAATAAAGGGATATTTTTGCCTACCACCGGCTTGCTCACGAATGAGCTGCGCCGGTTTTGCAAAGTGCACATATTATGTACTTCTTAGCATTGCTATCAAGATTTTACCGAATAAATCGGATAAAATCTTACCTTGTAGTAGTTTAGTTGGAACTTCTAGTGTTAGGTAGGCAGTAACAAAAACAAAGGGATATTAATTAGTTATTGCATTTGATACATCAATCTTGCTTAGTGATGAGATGAAAATGTCACTTAGTTGTTCGTTTGATAAACCTTTAAACTGCTCCCATATATACTCAACCTTATGTTTTTCTTGTTCAAGGTTTGGAAATGCTTTAATGCATTCGTCAACAGTTGGGAAGTATCTGTAACAAGAAATTGCTTGGATAAGATCAAAGGCTTCTAGAATGTCTGAGCTATAGTTTGATCTTTTTACTGATTCATTTGCTGAATCAAAAAATCTTGCCATTAGTATTCTTTTAACCACTTCTTTGTCAATCCTTAATTCAAATTTAAACTAAAAGGTTGATAAATTTTTTTTCATTATATCTCTTAACGATATATAAGATAGTACTTTCTACCTAAAATAGCTATAGGTTAAGTATTTAACCTTTGCATTAAAGTGCAAGGGATTTTTCTTTTTTAGATTCAACGTTAAGGACCCTATTAAATATTGAATCTATGTTTTTAAGGTGCTTTTCAGGGTTAAAACAGTCGTTTATTTCTTCTTTAGACAATATATTGGTGATCTTACTGTCAGTAAGTATATTTTGCTTAAAATTACCATCTTTCTTATTCCATGCAGCTAGCGCATTGTCCTGGATAAGCTTATATGCATTTTCTCGCTCTAATCCTTTTTCAACCAGTTTTAGTAAAACCGTTTGGGAAAAAACCACCCCGCCAAATCTAAACATATTTTCTTTCATATTTTCAGGATAAATATTTAGTTTTGAAATTATTTCATATAGTCTGTGAACCATAAAATCAACAAGTGTAGTTGAATCAGGGAAAATAATCCTTTCAACTGAGCTGTGGCTTATATCTCTTTCATGCCAAAGAGTTACATTTTCCATAGAAGATATTGCATAAGATCTTACTAATCTTGCTAGCCCACATAAGTTTTCTAGCTTCCAAGGATTTCTTTTATGTGGCATTGCAGAAGAGCCTTTTTGGCCTTTATAGAAAGGTTCTTCTACTTCCAATACTTCGGTTCTTTGCAAGTGTCTTAACTCAGTAGCTATTTTTTCAATAACTGATGCAATTAGTGCCAGATTTGTTATGTAAGCTGCATGCCTTTCTCTGCTTATTACTTGTGTAGATATTGGCACAGGCTTTAGTCCTAGTTTTTTAAGCGCTATCTCTTCAATCTTAGGGTCAAAGTTTGCATAAGTGCCTACAGCACCAGAAAACATACCTACACTAATATCATCTGTTGATTTTTCAAATCTTTCTTTTACTCTCTTTAAATCCTCATAAAAATTAAGCAGTTTTAGTCCAAAAGTAGTTGGTTCAGCATGAACCCCATGTGTTCTTCCTATACAAATTATATTTTTATGTTCAATTGCTTTTGTCTTAAATGCTTCAAGTAGAAGATCAAGCCCTTTTAATATTTCTTTTCCGGCATCTCTAAGTAAAATTGCAAAAGCGGTATCAATCAAATCTGAGCTTGTCATTCCAAGATGCAGGAATCTTCCCTCATTTCCAATTTGTTCAGTAAGACTGCTTAAAAATGCTATTACATCATGATGAACTTCTGTGTCTAATTCCTCAATTCGTTTTATATTGATTTTGGCTTTTTCCTTAATTTTTTTAATAGCTTCTTGAGGGATTTGATCAAATTCTGCACTTGCTTCACATGCAGCAAGCTCTACTTCAAGCCAGATCGCATACTTATTCTCCTCTGACCAAAGCTTTTCAAATATGGGGCGTGTATATCTTTTAATCAATGAAATACCTAGCTTATAAATGACCAAACAAAGTTATATTTTACAATGTTTATAAGTCGAAATTCTAATTAAATGGTAAATATAGAGAGATTTATTAGTACTTTATATTTCCTTACCGTCATTTTTCTGTATAGCTTCTAAATTTTTAATATCAGTTTCAATACCACCTATATCCATATCCATTGCTCTTACTTTTCCATAAATGGTAAAAATTCTTTCTTTAACCATTTGCTTGTTTTCTTCTAACCATTCTTGAATAGCATCAGCTTCTCCATCACTATCAGGAAAATCAAAACCTGATCCAAAAAGTTTACCTGCAAGCTCTTTAATATCATCTACTGATACACTTTCATTTACGTCTGTGGTTGCTGGATCATCATCTGGAAGCGAGTCTACTGCTGCCTGGTAGCTGCTATTTGCCCATGTATTTATGAAATTTCTAAGAAATGCTACTTCTGAAAGCTCACTCATAAGAAGAGTTCTATAACTTCGCTTCTCTTGCAGATCAAATCTTCTGCCATTTAGCGCTACAGTTAGGAAAGGATTACGGGGCATATAATCTCCAAATGACTTTTTCTCTTTATTGAGGAAAATTTACAGAGGTATGTTTAAATCTTGGTTAAATTCAGATAGGGATAACCTTAAAAGTTTCTAAACTTATAGGAAAAAGCTGAATTAGTGTGAATTTTGAGTGGTTTTCTTTAAATTTTTTAATCGTCAATATAGCTCTTATTAGTTAGTAAACTCATGGATAGATCATATAGATGAAAGGAAATTTATGAACTTTCTAGTGTAATATTTTTCACTATGGGGTATATGTGAAAATATGATGCCAAGGATACTTTTTGTTATATTTACCATAGTTTTTATTACTTTTGTGTGGTTTTCTACTAGTGAGGCTAAGGCACATCATGCTTTAAATGACCCCTTAGGGTTTTGTAAGTGTAATGCACACTGGACAACAGAGGATTCAGCAGGAAATGGTCGGGAGCTTAGTGCAACAGGTCAAGAAAGAGCATATGAAGATGAGTGCCCAGAAATGGAAGCAAAGTGGTGTGCTGATAGTTGTCCAGATGCTAATTTAGACGTAGAAAAAGATGAAAAATGTCCAGGTAGAAGCACAAGGTATGAAAATGTAAAAGAGCATGAGTGCTCTTGTATTTGGGACATGGCAGTTAATTAGGTAAGACAGAGTTTGATTACTGCGTAAGAGCAATAGATAGAAATAGAGTTTCAGTGACAAAATAGTGATTTTCAGAGGGGTTTTCTATAAGAAAGCCCCTTGTTTCTCTATGAAAATACTGGTCACAGTGTATTCATGTAGACTAGAACAAGAAGTAAATATGTGCTATCTTCTATGTACTAGATTGCCAGCTATAGGATGACTCCGTGTATAATGTGGTTGGCAGTAACCAGAATATAAGAGAGGAGAAAAAAATATTATGGCTACAAAGAAATCTAAATCAAAGAGTACAGCAAAGAAAAAAGGTGCAAGGACACCAAATAAAGCATTTATGAAACCGCTACAGCCAGATAAGGCACTAGCTGAAGTAGTAGGTAGCAAACCAATTCCAAGAACAGAAATCACAAAGAGGATCTGGGCTTACATAAAGAAAAAAGGTTTGCAAGATGCAAAAAACAGGAGAAATATTAATGCTGATGCAGCATTGAAGCTGGTGTTCAATGGAAGAAGCAAAGTCAATATGTTTGAAATGACCAAGCTTGTTGCAAAACACTGCAAGTAATATTTTGCCTGCACTAATTGAATAGAACTTTAAAAAACGACCTGCACTAGAGGTCGTTTTTTTTATTCTCTTTATTTTAAACTACAAATCTGAGTGCCGTTAATTACTAAATTGTCTAGGTATGCTTGATAAATCCCTTTTTCTGTTTGTGCTTGAAACTCTTTGATAGCCGTGTCTTTAGCACCACAAAATACACCAACAATCGGCACTAGTTCTTCAACTATTGGTTTTAAACTTTGACAACTTGTACACCATTTAGCAGTGATGGTAACAAATAATGGTAAATTGTTTTCAACAATTTCTTCTGCTTGCACATGTCCTATGCTTAGTAAGATAGCAATTGATAATGTTGTAAATAATCTAAGCATGTAATTATCCTTTCTTTAATCCGTTAAATTCTTTTTCATTTCTAGTTGTATTTGGATTCCATGGTTTAAAAGTAGGAACCTCATCTTTGTTTTCTTCTAATCCGAAGTTGCTGCAAATAACATTAATATCACCTGTGCATTCTGGTAAAACCCAAAATTGAAAATATGCATAGAAAGGGATGGGACCTCCTGCTTGCCAGAAGGATAATTCTGGTGGTCTTCCTGAAATTACAGGAAGCTTTGGTCTGTCAGATAGTAAAGGTATATCTGGTCTTCCGCCAAGCACTTCTTCATATTCTGCTTCACCTGGTCTTCCTGGACCAAGATCGGCTTGTTTTGGGGATCCAGAGTCAGATAAACTGCATACCCCCCCTTCAAGAGCAAGACCATTTAAGATTGCTCTAAATGAATCTATGCTAAGTGCACCAAGTAAGTTGTGATCAGGAGTTGCACTTGTACTGCAAAATATTCCAATTCGTGGGAATGCATCTCTATTATTTAAAAAGAACTCAGAAACACCGTATTGTTCAGCTATTGCAACAGATGCAAGTACTGTTTCTTCATTTGTTGCATCTAACTTAAGAAAAGTAACTTTTCCTCCATATTCTCCTTTAAGCTGTTCAACAGTTGGTTCAAGCATTTTGCATGCACCACACCACTGAGTTGAAATTTCAACAAAAATAGGATTATCTGATAATGCGTAAGATGAATTTGGGAAAGATACAGTTAGTATCAAACTTATAGCTAAAATTTTAATTGTGTTCTCAATATTCATAGGAGAACTTTCGCATATTGCAGTTAAGTGTACATTATGGAAGGTTAAGGGTTAATACCTGCTTTTATTAGATAAACGAGGATAGCCCTAATTTATTCCTAAAATTTACGGATAGAACCGGTTACCACACCAACCACCTTAAACTCATGCTCTGGGTGAATATCATTATATTTTGGGTTAGCTGCTTTTAAATAATATTTATTTCCTTTTTTGCGTAAGTACTTAACTGTATAACCACCATCTACTATTGCAACAACTATAAGCCCATGTGTGGGCCTGATTTTTGTATCTACTGTAATTAAATCACCATCATGTATTCCAGCGTCTATCATAGAATCTCCGGAGACCCTAAGCATAAATCCTCTCTCATTATCAATGTTCATGAATTCATCAAAATCAAAAACTTCATAGCTATCATCGCTTTGAGCAGGAAGCCCTGCAGGTACCCTGGAATCAAAGATCTTTAAACCAAACAAATTTTTATCTAGATATAAAAAATCATCGATTTTTTTAATAATGCCTTGAAACATTAATATTTCAAGATAGTGTTGAACAGAATTGTGATATTTAAAACCAAGATCTTCTGCTATTTGTCTTATGGATGGAAGCGGGGTTTTTCTGTATTGCTTTTTAAGCCCGTTTAAAAATCCGGTTTGGTTTTCTGTAAGTTCTGTTGCCATAATTGTTTTTACTCAGGTGGCTCGCTCATAACTTGCTCGCCACCTTTCCAGAGTGCACTAGATATTTGCTTCTTACCACGATGTCCAGGTTTTGCCGAACAAGTCGGACAAAACCTTTCCTGATAAATTGCTATAGTGGTCATTTTATAGATGGTGAGTAGTTACCCATAATTTAATGGTCGGTAGCTAGCGTTTTAAGTATTTGAGGAGTAAAAATGCAAGATTATTGGGTAAGCTGCTAGCTACCACTTGCTTGACCAGTTTTATAGACTTGTACGAATGTACAAAAGTTCCTTTTATAACTGCTCACCTTGCTAGCTATAACTTAGTGGGTCCTGCCACCTACAGGTCACCCTCCATGAGCTACGTACCTTGCTCATGGACCCCCTCCCTTCCGGTGTCACCCACAAGATTGCTTCTATTAGGTGAGCAGTTATCCTATAAGTTAATTTTCAAAATAACAATACTTTTACAATGTTTATGATTAAATTTATAATGAAGAGGAATCAGAAGAAGATCAGAGCATAAAACAATTTGTAGGATTTGTCTGGTTTATCCAGCAAATCCGATAAAGTAGAAAAGTAGGAAATAAGCTTTTTGTGTGATTCACTCACCAAAAAGCGTCGAAAATAAGGAGCGAGCTGAGCATTCGTGCGAAGCGAGCGGTAAAAGATGAAACTCGGTATCCCAAAAGAAATCATTCAAAATGAAACAAGGGTTGCGCTAATTCCTCAAAGCGTAAAGAAAATCACTAGCAAGGGTATTCAGGTATTAATTGAACAAAATGCCGGGCAAGCCGCATACTTTTTTGATGAAAATTATAAAGAAGCAGGTGCAGAAATTGTTAAAAGTCCAATGGAACTATTTGCATCGGCAGATCTGGTAATGAAAATCAATAAACCAGAGTTTAACGAAAAAGCTGACGAGTATGAAATTAATATGATGAAAGAAGGGAGTTGCTTAGTTTCTTTGCTTCAACCAGCAACTAATGTGGACGGGATACAAAGACTTGTTTCTAGAAAAATATCAGCTTTCTCTCTTGACAGTATTCCAAGGATTACAAGAGCACAGAGTATGGATGTCTTAAGTGCTATGAGTACAATAGCAGGCTATAAAGCGGTTTTAATTGCAGCAGCTAATTTGCCTAAGTTTTTTCCAATGTTTATGACTGCAGCAGGTACCATTGCACCTGCAAAAGTATTTGTAATTGGAGCTGGTGTTGCCGGGCTTCAAGCAATAGCAACAGCAAGAAGACTAGGTGCTGTTGTAGAAGCTTTTGATACAAGACCTGTAGTAAAAGAACAAATAGAAAGCTTAGGAGCAAGGTTTGTTTCTTTTGATTTAAAGGGAGAAAAAACAGAAGGGGAAGGCGGATATGCAAAACAGCTTTCCAGCGATAGCCACAAAAGAGAACTAGAGTTTATGGCAGAGCAGATAAAAAGATTTGATGTGGTTATAACTACAGCACAAATTCCAGGGAAAAGAGCACCGGTTTTAATTAGTGAAAAAGCCGTGTTGGGCATGCAACCAGGCTCTGTAATTGTTGATTTGGCAGCTGATATGGGAGGGAATTGTGAACTTACTGAACTTGGAAAAGATGTAATAAAAAACGGTGTAAAGATTTGTGGTCCAATTAATTTGCCATCTTCTATGCCAATGCATGCAAGCCAAATGTTTTCAAAAAACATGGAAAGTGTGATTTCGCTTCTCGTAAAAGATAAATTGCTAAATTTAGATTTAAATGATGAGATTATAAAAGGTGCGCTTATTACTCATCAGGGGGTAGTATTAAAAGAAGACATTAAACATTTACTTGCAAAGGTGCATTAAAAAAGATAGGAAATAGGAGCTAGGAGATAGGAATCAGGGAAAATGGGAAAAGAAAAAGGTAAAAGCGAAGAGGCGAGCGGTATAAAATAAGGAGATAGGAATTAGGAAATAGGAATCAGAAAAAACCTAAGACTTTTGTCCGATTTACTCGGCAAAAGTCGCCGGGAAGGAAAAGCGAGTTGAGCATTCGTGCGAAACGAGCGATATTAAAATGATATTTGGAGAATTTTTAATTACACTTTATATTCTTGTACTTGCAATTTTTGTTGGGTTTGAAGTTATTACCAAGGTTCCACCTACATTGCATACTCCTCTTATGTCAGGTTCCAATGCAATTTCTGGCATCTCGGTTGTTGGTGCACTTCTATCTGCAGGATATGGGGAAACAAACTTAGCTACTGTTCTTGGGTGTGTAGCAATAGTTTTTGCAACAATAAATGTAGTTGGTGGATATACAGTAACTGATCGTATGCTTAAGATGTTTAAGAAGAAATAAGAGATAAGAGGTAAGAGATAGAAACTAGGGAAAAAGGAGAGATAAGCTTTTTGTGTGATTCATTCACCAAAAAGCGCTGGAGGAAAAAAGCGAGTTGAGCGTTAGCGCGAAACGAGCGGTATTAAAAAATGCGAGAGAACATAATTTACATATCATACTTAATTTCAGCAGTTTTATTTATTCTTGGTTTAAAAATGCTTAGTCATCCAAAGACTGCAAGAAATGGAAATTTTCTTTCAGCATTTGGAATGTTAATTGCAATCTGTGCAACTTTATTTGAGAGAAATGTAATAAATTATCAGCTTATAATAATTGGAATTATACTTGGTTCAGCTATCGGAGCGTTTCTTGCAGTAACAGTCAAAATGACAGAGATGCCTCAAATGGTTGGGCTTCTTAATGGCTATGGAGGTCTTGCTTCAGCACTTGTAGTTGTATCTGAGTATGTAAGGCTTTATCCAACTCCAACTCTTTATGAAATATCTACAATTTTAATTACTTTAGTCATAGGACTTATTACTTTTTCCGGAAGTCTTGTAGCGTATGGAAAGCTTCAGGGAATTGTTACAGGACAACCAGTTACATATCCATTTCAAAAAACATTAAATCTGCTTCAGTTTTTTGTGATTGTAACAGGTGCAATTTTTCTTTTTATGCATCCTGAACACATTTTATGGGCAGGGGTAATATGTGCTATTTCATTTTCACTTGGAATTTTTCTTGTGCTTCCGATAGGCGGAGCAGATATGCCTGTTGTTGTAGCACTTTTAAACTCATATTCAGGAATGGCTGCATGTGCTGCTGGTTTTGCACTCTCAAATTATGCGCTAATTGTAACAGGGGCACTTGTTGGTGCATCAGGAATGATACTAACTAGAATTATGTGCAAAGCAATGAATAGGTCCCTGACTAATGTTATGTTTGGTGCATTTGGAAAAGTTGAAGCTTCTGCAACAGCTGCAACCAATGGAAAAGCAAAATCAGTTCAAGGATATTCTGTAGATGATGCACAGATCGTGCTTGAAAATGCAAATGAAGTAATAATTGTTCCTGGGTATGGACTTGCAGTTGCTCAAGCACAGCATAATTTAAGAGAACTTGCTGATATGCTTGAAGCCAAAGGAGTTGAAGTAAAATATGCAATCCATCCAGTTGCAGGACGTATGCCAGGCCATATGAATGTTCTTCTTGCTGAAGCAAATGTGCCTTATGAAAAACTTTATGAAATGGATCAAATTAACACAGAATTTGAAAGAGCTGATGTGGCACTTGTTGTTGGTGCAAATGATGTTACAAATCCTGCAGCAAAAAATAATCCAGGAAGCCCAATCTATGGAATGCCTATATTAGATGTAGATAAAGCAAAAACAATTATTTTTCTAAAAAGATCAATGGCAGCAGGATTTGCAGGAATTGAAAATGAATTGTTTTATCTGCCAAAAACCATGATGATATTTGGAGATGCCAAAAAAACCGTCGTGGATATGGTGAATGTGCTGAAGTAATTGGTTAAAACTTGGTTAAATTAAGTTTAAACATAGGTTAAATAAACTTTTTTACACAGTTTGAGGGTCAATCACTTGACTAAATGTCCTATGTATAAGACAATTTTCCTATTGAGGAGATAGTACATTGATAGCACCGGTTGGATTTCCAAATACAAGAATAAATGACTTAAGAGCTCTTGCTCAACAAGAAAGAGTTCAACCAGTTCAAAGATATCCTTTTAACAATACTAGGCCTCAAGCCATAACCTCTTCACATGTAAATATTGCTCAAAGAAATTCAATTCCAGTACATATTGGATTTAGCAGAATAGCTAATACTCCTACACATGATGATATTCATGGAACAAACTTTGGTACAGTTACTCAAGCTAACGAAATAATAGACCCTGCATCCAGAATGCCAACCCCTGTAAGAGAAGGTGTAATTGCTACACAAGCAGCACTGGCATATGGAAATCCATTTTTTGTTAGAAGTCGTATACAAGAAGAGCGTGAGAGAAATCACTCACTGTTTACTGCGCCAGTATCTTTAAATTAAAGTTCTAATTCAATTCCAAGAGGACAGTGATCTGATCCCATTACATCAGAGAGAATAAATGCTTTTTTTAGGCTCTTTAAAAGATTTGGAGTAATAAAAAAGTAGTCTATTCTCCACCCAACATTTCTTTCACGGGCTCTTGTAACTGGATCCCAGTATGTATAATGCCCGCCCTCTTTACAAAAATGCCTGAAAGTATCTATATAACCATATGAAAAAAACTTATCCATCCAGCTTCTTTCAACAGGCAGAAACCCACTAGTATCTTTATTTTCTCTGGGCCTTGCTAAGTCAATCTCTGTATGTGCTGTGTTTACATCACCGCAAACTATAATTTTTTTACCTTTATCTTTGAGCTTGTTTACTTGTTTTAAAAACTCATTGTAAAAATCCAGCTTAAAATCAAGTCTCTCCTGACTTCTTTGCCCATTTGGGAAATAAATGTTGTATAAAATAAAATCACCAAAGTCTGAAATTAAAGTTCTACCTTCATTATCTAATCTTTTAATGCCAAGACCTTTTTTTACTTCTTTTGGTTCAATTTTTGTATAAGTTGCAACTCCGCTATATCCTTTTTTTTCTGCACTTGACCAATATGTTTTATAGCAATTAGGGCTAAGAAGTTCACTGGTTAATTGTTCCTCTTGCGCTTTTGTTTCCTGAACACAAAGAATATCAGGCTTTTCTTTTTCTAACCAATTCAAAAAGCCTTTTTTATGAGAAGCTCTTATGCCGTTTACATTCCAAGAAAGCAATTTTAATTTAGACATAAAATCTAAAATCGTTAATGCTGTTTTTGCTTGTGCTTAGGATTTTCGCAAATAACCACTACCCGGCCTTTGCGTCTTATAATTTTGCACTTTGCACATAATTTTTTTACTGATGCTCTGTGTTTCATTTTTACCGCTCGCTTCGCACGAATGCTCAGCTCGCTCCCCTTTCTCGACGCTTTTTGGTGAATGAATCACACAAAAAGCTTATTTTTTCTTCTCCGATTTTATCCTTGTCTTTCCTCACTTTATTTTGCTCGTCTCGTGCGAACACTCGGCTCGTTCCTTCCTTATTTTCGCCTTACCGGATTTGCCAAGTAAATTGGACAAATCCTACAAATTGTTTTGCGACCTCTAATTCTCATTTTCTTCTGATAACCCGGCTCCCCTTCTTTTTTCTTGAACACGGTAAATTATTCTACCTCTATTTAAATCGTAAGGAGTAAGCTCTACTTTTACCCTATCTCCAGGTAGTATTTTAATAAAGTGTTTCCTTATTTTTCCAGATACATGTGCTAATACTAAATGCCCATTGTCAAGTGCTACTCTAAACATTGCATTGGGTAATGATTCTTTTATCACTCCTTCAAATTCAATAGTATCTTTTGGCATGGATAACATTATACCAATAGTCTAATTTTCCTTAGTTTTAGTTGTGATACATGGCCCTTCTTCTGTTATCAATATAGTATGTTCAAAGTGTGCTGACAGCTTATGGTCTGCAGTGACAATTGTCCAGTTATCTTTAAGCTTTCTCACATCATCTGATCCTAGGTTGAACATTGGTTCAATGCAAAGAAGCATCCCTGTTTTAATATCAGTATCTGGTGTTTGCATGAAATATTCAGGCCAGTTAGGTATAAAAGGTTCTTCATGATAATTTGTGCCTACCCCATGCCCACCAAACATTCTTACTATTCCAAAGTTGTCTTTTTTTGCAATATTGCAAACAGCTTCAGAAATATTTTTTATTGTGTTACCGCTTTTACATACTTCAATACCTTTAAAAAGAGCAGTGTTTGTTGCCTCAAGCAACTTTTGTATTTGAGGGGTTATTTCTCCTACCGGCACAGTTCGTGCTGTATCCCCAATATAATTCCACTCACTCCCATTGAACTTTTCTTTTACAGTAACACCTACATCAAAACTAACTATATCCCCTTCTGTTAATATTCTGTTTTTATTTGGGATACCATGAACCACCTCATGATTGATTGATACGCATACAGAACCCGGGAACCCCATATATCCTTTAAAGGTAGGTATTGCACCTTGATCCCTAATCCATTTTTCTACTTCTTGATCAATTGCCCATGTACTGGTACCTGGTTTAGCTAGTTTACATGCAAGGTCTCTTGCTTCCCCGGCAAGTCTACCTGCTTTTTTTATTAATTCAAATTGATCTTTTTCATAAATAGTTATTGGCATGCATTAATAATAGCAAATGTTGCATTTTAAATTTCTAGCTCATTAATTATTTGTTTATATACTTCGGCTGAACCCTTTGTACCATCAACATTTATAAGCAATTCTTGCTTTCTATAATATTCCTCAAGCGGAGCGGTTTTTGTATAGTACTCTTTAAGTCTTTGTGTGCAAGCTTCTTTTGTATCATCTTTTCTTTGATATAAATCAGATTTGCAAACATCACATTTTCCTTCTACTATTGGTTTTTTTGAAATTAAATTGTAAATAGCACCACAAGCTTTGTTTGAACAAAGTCTTCTTGCACTTAGCCTTGTAACTAATATTTCATCGGGTGCTTGAACATTTATAACTGTTGGCTTGTGAAGTTTCATTGTCTTCATTAGATTTTTTAATGCGTCTGCTTGAGGGATAGTTCTTGGAAATCCATCGAGGATAAATCCTTTAAATGAGCCATTTTTAATTGTTGATAATTTTTCTCCAATAAGATCAATTACAAGTTCATCAGGTACTAAATTCCCCGACTCAACAAACTCTTTGGCTTTTTTGCCTAAGGTCGATTCTTTTTTAATAGCATCTCTTATTAAAGAGCCAGTATCTATATGAGGCAGGTTAATTTCAGAAGATACTTTTTGAGCTTGCGTACCTTTGCCAGCTCCTGGGGGTCCAAAAAAAATAATGTTTATCTCTTTCATATTCCCTCCCTCATATTAATGCATCTTCTTTTTTGTTTTTTATTTTATTTGCATTATCTAACAGAGATTTTGCATATTGTTTTGCATCATGAGAAATTTCTTTTGATTTTAACTCTGGTGCAAGTAGTGAAACTAAGGCATTCCATCTTTCATCATTTGCTAGTTGCCTTATATTGACAAAAGTAGTACCATCTTCTATCTCTTTTATTACCTCAAAATGTTCATCAGCCATTGCTGCAACAATGGGTTGATGTGTTATGCAAATAACTTGATTGCTTCTTGAAATCTTATACAATTTTTTTGCTACAGAAGATGCAATTTCTCCACTTATCCCAATATCTATTTCATCTAAAACCATGGTTTTTGTATTTATAAATCCAAAAGAACCTACAAGTGACTTAATTGCAAGCATTATTCGGGAAAGCTCACCACCAGATGCTACTTTTAACAAGGGTTTTGGCTCTTCATCAGGATTTGCTGTAAACAAAAATTGAATTTGTTCCTTGCCACATTTGCTTAAAGGACAATCTAAGAACTCAACTACAAATAAAGGAAAATTACTTGAGCTGTTTTTACTTTTAAATCCTAAAGTTAAAAGCTCCTCATTAACTTTATTTACAAATTCTTGTGCTAGCTTTTCTCTTGATCTGGTTAATTTGTCTGCAAGCAGATTAATCTCTTCTTCTCTTTGTTTATATTCCTTTTCTAAACTTTCTTTAGATTTTCTTGGATCTGTATATGTTGTTAGTTCATCTTCCATTTTTTCTAAAGATCCTTTTATATCTTTAAGAGTATTTCCGTATTTTTTCTTTAGTCTGTAAAAAGTATCAAGCCTATCTTCTATTTCATCTAAGTTTTCACCAGGCTCTTGAATGGTTTCTGTGTAACTTGATGTAAATGAGGATAAATCTTTCATGCTATCACTAGCAGATTCAATAACTTCTTTATAAGGCTCAAACAATATGTCAAAAGAGCTTGAGCTTGCAATTAGTTTTTTGATTTCTGTAAGTAGCTTTGTTAGGTTATAAGGATTTTCGCCACTTATTAACTCATTTATTTTTGAAGCATTGTCATACAGTTCTTTGCTGTTTAATAGCTTTTTCCTTTGTTCAAGCAAGGTTTCTTCTTCTTTTAAATCACTTATATTTGCTTCTTCTATTTCATTTATTTGAAATTTTAAGAAATCCATTTTTTTTGCAATTTCTTCTGAGCTTTCTGTAAGACTGTTTAGCCTATTTTTTATGATTGTAAATTCTTCAAATAAATTTCTGTAACTACTTAAAAGCTTTTGATGGCTAATATCTCCGAAAGAATCAAATATTTCAATTTGCTTTTCAATCTTTAGCAAATCAATATGACTGCTTTGTTCGTGAATATCAAAAATATATTCCCTGACATAGGTAAGATGTGAAAGATTAGCAATTGAACCATTAATTTTTGCTTTAGAGCCATTTTGTGATAATTCTCTTGAGATTATTAATTGATTTTGACTATCGAGCTCATCAAAACCATTTTCTTTAAACCAATTATGTAAGATTCTTGAAAGTTTGTCACTAATTTCAAAAATCCCTTCTACCTTTGCTTTGCTTGTACCATTTTTTATAAAATCTAAGCTTCCCCTTGCCCCCAATAAAAAATCCAATGCATCTATAATTATTGATTTTCCTGCACCTGTTTCACCTGTTAGTACGATCAAACCACTATTAAAATTAATTTCTAGTTCATCAATTATCGCAAAGTTTGAAATGGTAAGTTGAGTTAGCATTGATTTCTATTATAATGGGATTGAGGATTGGATGATGAGAATTAAGCGATTAAGATTTAACAAGAGAAAATTAATAATCATATCCACTATTTTATTAGTATTTGCACTTTTAACTCAATTCTCAATCCTATGTACTCAGTCCTTTGCTAAGTCCCCTAGACTAGTACTGGTAGGATCAACAACCTTGCTTCCTCTTTCTGAACATCTTGCTACTAATTATAGAAAAGAGGTTGGGGTTGAAGTGTTAGTACAAGGCGGTGGCTCAACAGCAGGGATTAACGCAGTACTTAACAATATTGCACATGTTGGTGCAAGTTCAAGAAAACTGTCTTTTGATGAACAACAAGAATTAAAACCATTTGTTATAGCACGTGATGCTATTGCTATTGTAGTTCATCCCTCAAATCCAATAAAAGATATTTCAATAGAAGATCTAAGAAAGGTTCTTTCAGGAGAAATTATAAATTGGAAAGAACTTGGCTTGCCGTTTGATAAGCCAATACTTCTTATTAATGATTCTGCTGGCGCAGGAACAAGAGCTGCAATTATGGAATTAGTTATGGGTAAATCTAAAGAAGAAAATAAGCCCGGCACACCAATCACTTTGCAATCAGTGGTAGTCAACTCTAGTTCGGAAATGAAAGCAAATATTGCTAACTTGAAATATGGACTTGGTTATTTGCCATTTAATTATCTTGATAATAAGGTTAAAGCAATTTCAGTTAATAAAGTAGTCCCATCTTATGCAGCAGCTTATAAAGGAGAGTATCCTTTGTTTAGAGACTTATATTATGCAATAAAAAAGGATTCAACGGACATTGGGCTTGCTTACATTTATTATGTTTTAAGTCCCGAAGGACAAGATGTGGTTGTTCAAGAAGGATTTTTGCCTGTTAAGCTTATTACTTCTTCTGAGGAATTAGATAGAATTAGAAAAGGGGTTGATAATTAGCATTTATATGAGTAAGACCTTAAATTTTTTACTGATTATTTTGTTGATGTTTTCTACTTCAGGTTGCCTGCAGCCAAAATATCCAAAAGATATTTATAAAATTGCTGTTATTTCTCCTCTTAGTGGGCCCTATTCTATTTTAGGAAAATCAATTGTAAATGGTGCCGAGCTTGCTGTGAAAGAAGCTAATGAAACAAATGGTGTTAATGGTAAAGAGATTGTTTTAATTAAAGAAGATGATGGTGGTCTTGTTGGAGAAGGAGCTTTCTTTGCATATAGGTTAACCAGAACAGATATGGTACTTGGTGTAATTGGGCACTTAAACTCTGATATTTCAATTCCTGCTTCTGAGTTTTATACCAGAGCAAATATACCTCAGATTAGTCCGGGGACAACAAGCCCGTATTTTACCGAAAGAGAAGCAGCTAAAGGTTATGTTTTTAGAACAATAGGAAGAGATGATACACAAGGCAAGATTGCTGCTAGTTATGTGATAAACAATAATTTTAAGAGAGTAGCGATTTTATACAATGACAGAGCCTACGGTAGAACATTAGCGGGGGAATTTGCAAAAGCTATTAAGGTTTTACCTGCAAGCGGAGAACGTCCTCAAATAGTCTTTTATAGCATGATTCAAGTTGGTCAAACTGACTACGGTGCGCTTTTGTCTCAGGTAGCATCTAATAATCCAGATGTTGTTTTTCTTGCAGGAGAGCATGATGATGCAGGGCATTTAATTAAAGATTTTCCAAAGTATGGTTTAGAAAAAACTCAATTTATTGGTGGAGATGGCATTGATCACCCGGATTTTATAAAGATTGGTGGAATTAATACTGAAGGAGCGCTTGCTATTTCAGTCCCTCAAATAATTAATGAAGACTTTATTAAAAAGTACAAAGAAGAATTTGGTGAGCCTCCAACAGGCTATTCAGCAAATTCATACGATGCAACCAATATATTAATAGAAGCAATTAGAAAAGTTGGGGAAAAAGATTCGAAAAAAATTGCTCAAGAAGTAGCTCAGACTAAAGACTTCCCTGGTGTTACTGGTTCTATAACATTTGATGAAAAAGGAGATATTGTTTCTCCGGGTTTTGTTTTAAGCAAAGTTATAGAGGGGAAATTTCAAGTTTTAAAATTAGAAAAGGAGAAAAGTGAAACATAATGATAAAAGCTGGTAGATTAAGTTTAATTTTACTTTCACTTGTTTTTGCTTTAACTATTCTTTCGGCATGTCATAAAAATCAAAAATCTCAAGTAAAAGAGAAACCCAATAATACTCAAGCTGAAGTTGAAAAAAAAGATGAGAGTATTTATAAAATTGCTGTAGTTGCTCCTCAAATAGGACCATATCAAGCCCTAGGACTTTCAATAATTAGAGGTGCAGAACTTGCAGTGGATATAAAAAATGAAAAGGGTGGAATAAATGGCAAACAGATTGAACTTATAAAAGTTGATGATGGGGGGCTTCCTGGAGATGCCACTTGGAGAGCAAGAGACTTGGTTGATGCTATGGTACTTGGGGTAATTGGACATCTAAACTCTGATATTTCAATTCCTGCTTCTGAAATATATGCAAAAGCAAAAATTCCTCAAATTTCACCAGGTTCAACAAGTCCAATTTTTACTGAAAGGGATGCAGTAAAAGGCTATGTTTTTAGGACCATAGGAAGGGATGATAAACAAGGAGAAATATTAGCTGATCTTATTCAAGAAAAAGGATTTAAAAAGATAGGAGTTTTATACAATAACAGACCTTATGGTTCAAGCCTTGCATCTGAATTTTTAGGAAGATTGAGTAAAGATTCAGAAACCGCACCTGATGTTATTTTGTATGAAAAATATAGAGTTGGAAAAAGTGACTATTCTTCAGAGGTAAAACTAGTTACTGAAAAATCTCCGGAAGTAATATTTTTTGTTGGAGAATATGGTGATGCTGGAAAGTTTCTAAAAGAACTTAGAGAGTCAGGACTTACAACGGCTTTTGTTGGAAGCGAAGGAGTGTTTGATCAAGAGTTCATAGATTGTGCCAGTGAAGCAGCACAGGGAGCCTTAGTTATCTCATCACTTCCGGTAAAAGATGGGTCATTTGTAGAAAAATATAAGCAGAAATACAAAAAAGAACTTGGAAGTTATTCAGCAGCAGCATATGATGCTACTAATATACTTATCTCTGCTATAGAAAAAGTAAAAGAGAAAAGTTCGGATAAGATAGCTAAGGAAATTCAAAACATAAATGAATTTAATGGTGCTTTAGGAAAGTTATCTTTTAATTCAAAAGGGGATTTAGAAGGCCCTGGATTTGCAATTTATGAAGTAAAAGATGGAATGTTTATTCTAAAAGATAATTCTAAATAATATTTTCTAGTCCGTAAATAAGATGGTCAATTTGCATAACTTTTTTTATTGCCATAAGAACACCTGGCATAAAAGAAGTTCTGTCAAAGCTATCATGTCTTATAGTTAAAGTTTGGCCTAAACCGGCTAAGATAACTTCTTGATGTGCAACAAGTGATGGAAGCCTGACACTGTGAATATGTAGATTGCCAGGTCCTTTACTTCCCCTTGCACCCGGAAAAGTTTCTTTTCCTTTTATTGTATCTTTTCCAAATTCTTTTCTTGCTTCTGTCATAAGCTCTGCGGTTTTTATAGCAGTACCACTTGGAGCATCTAATTTTTTATGACCATGAAACTCAATAATTTCAGCATTATCAAAATACTTACTTGCATCTTTTGCAAACCTCATCATTAGTACTGCGCCAATTGCAAAATTAGGGGCAACGACTGCACCAATGCCGTTTTGTTTTGCAATTTTTGCAAGTTCATTTATATCTTCTTTTGACATTCCTGTAGTACCAACAACAGCTCTTACTCCTGATTTTAATGAAATCTCGGTATTCGTGAATACTATTTCAGGCATTGTAAAATCAACCATTACATCAGGAGAGGTTTTTGAAATAGCTTCTTTTAAATCACCTGAAAGTTTAACATTAACTTTATCTATGCCACTTATGATACCAATATCTTTTCCGATATCAGGATTTTCTCTTCTATCTACAGCAGAAACAAGCTTAAACCCAGTTTCTGCGGTAACAGCTTTTACAACACTTTTGCCCATTTTGCCTGCGGCACCGCAAACTAATACTTTGATTTCTTTTGGCATAGCTAGATTATAGCAAAATTCTTTCTTGAAGCTTAAAACTTATCTTTTGGGGTGGTTACCTGAAAGATTTCTCTTTGCATAGATAAAACATCAATTCTATTGTCAAAGGATCTCTTTAAATTTCGTGCCGTTAATTTTTTGTCTAATTTTAAGTCTGCACTTAAATTTCTTATGAGCTTGTATATGTCTAATTCAGTGACAGGCTCGTTAGATTCATTGAGAAATAAACTTAATGTATTATTATCCACTTCATTTGCTCTTTGATTTACCATATAATCTCTAAGCTCATTAAATATTTCATTTGGCAAATATATTTTTTCATTATCGGATAAACTTATTGTTTTTTTTTCAAAATCCACCTGAAAAGTCTTTATTTCTGCAATTTGTGTTGCTGTAAATCCCAGTTTTCCTATAAAAAGAAGGATAAGTTTGTCCTTATTGTTGAGCTTTGTATTTCCAATAATTTTCTTTATATCTTCAGGCTCTAGGTTATCAGTAGATGATCTTGTAAAAGTTGTCAGATTATTTACTATAAGTGAATAATTGGTAGGAGCAAGCTTATTTTTGTACAAAAACTTAAGAAAAGTTCTAAAAGTTGAAGCGCGCCTATTGTATGAATTACGTTCTTTGTTTGTTTTTTCCAGGTGCTTTAAATAGTTTTTAGTCCATGTCTGGTTAATGTCAGAAATTACAGTATTGGTTTCTTGAATATATTCTAATAGTTCTAATAAATCACCTTTATAGGCTTGTTTTGTGTTGCTAGAAAGCCTTTGGTTTTCTTCCACTTGTTTAATTAATTGTTGGATTATATCTTGCATGATTACGAATTAAAAGGCGTTTTTAATATGCTCTAATTCTATCTCCTTGTCATTTATTTTAATTGCAATGACGTCAAACCTGCAAGGTAAATCATGTTTTTTATTCAAATATAGGTAGCTTTTAGCTAATTTATAGAGCTTAGTTTGTTTTTCTTGTGTAACTAACTCTTTTGCATCAGAAATACTTGATTTACGTGATTTAACCTCTACAAATACAATTTCTTTGGTATTTATGTCTTCTACTATTAAGTCAATTTCTCCAAATCTTCCGGATCTCCAGTTTTGATTCAAGATTTTAAATTTGTTTTTCTTTAAATACTCACATGCAATCTTTTCAGATTCTTTACCTAGATGAACGCTTTTCATAATTTTGTTTATGATGCTTTTTTAACTTTTTCAATCATTTTCTCTAATTGCTTAATAGAATATCTTTTTCTTTGGATTATTCCGCTTTCTACACGTTTAGTGAATTCATCTAATGCTTTATCATCATCTTTAGTTATTAATCTTCTCAGTTCTTTTTCTGATAATTTGGTGTAATCAATTTCTAAGTTCATCTGTGTCTACCTTTCCGTTTTTATATACATATAAAATTCTTATATCAATATCACCTTTAGGCGGCTCTGCTTTTACAACCATTGTATCTCCTCTTAGTTCAATTTTGTGCCAATAAAGTTTGCTCTTGCTTAAAAATGTTAATAAGCAATGTAAACCAAATAATTGGTTGCTGTTTGGATAGTGCTTTTCAAACATGTGTAAATATTACAATGCGTGGGAGAAATTTATGTAACCGTTGGTTACATCATTTGAAGCTATCTCAAAAATTACTTAGCAAAATAGAATATTTTTCTAACATTTCATACACTCAGCAGTACACCCCTTTCGAGCAGTTTGATACTTTATTTATAATCCCCCAGCCCTTTTTAAGGGCTGGGTTTCCAGAGACCGCCTCTCAAAGTCT
>JACOTS010000051.1 GCA_016178265.1 Candidatus Melainabacteria bacterium | reverse complement strand
GATTTCTTCTTTTTGTTTCCACTTAATTCCTTCTTCAGGCATGCAATACATGCATCTAAGATTACATCTATCTGTAACAGAAATACGAAGATAGGTATGTACTCTGCCAAAGGAATCTATTAGCTTAACCATAATTATTTATACTATTGTAACTGATCTAAAAATATTGCTTTTTATAGCTGGGAGACAAGCTTTTTGTGTGATTTACTCACCAAAAAGTGTCGAGTCTGATAAGCGAGTTGAGCATTAGTGCGAAACGAGCGTTATAAAGACACAATCCCTTCTCTAAGAGCTTTTACTGCAGCTTGTGTTCTGTCGTCAACGCTAAGTTTATTTAATATACTTCTCACGTGAGTTTTAACAGTAGCAAGTGTCACAAACAACTTTCCTGCAATATCTTGATTACTTTTTCCGTCTACAATCAGTTTTAAGACTTCAAGCTCTCTTTCAGAAAGAGGGATGATAGGAATCTTATACTCTGAACTCTTTTGGTTACTCTCTTTGGTTTGATCAATACCTCTCTTAAAATCAGCACCTTTAATTTCCTTTATGTCTTTCCCATAAAAGTTTCTCAGTACTTTTTCAGCAACCTGACTACTAAGCCATGCATTTCCGCTATGAACAGATTCAATGGCAGCGAAGAGTTGCTCTGGTTCGGTGCCTTTTAGACAATACCCATCAGCGCCACTAGCTAAGCTCGCTAGTACTTCTCTTTCAGATTCATGACTTGTAAGCATTATTACTTTTGTATCAGGGCAAGAAGCTTTTATCCTTTTTGTAGCTTCTATCCCATCTAACTCTAATAATCCAATATCCATAATAACCACATCAGGTTTTTTTTCTTTTGCTAAGTCTACAGCTTCTCTGCCATTTGGAGTTTCAGCAATTACTTCAAATGAATCGTGATCATATTTTTCAATTGCAACCTTAAGTCCCAAACGTGTTAAAGCATGGTCTTCAACCAGCATTAACTTTACTTTACTTTTTTGTATATTTTCCATTGCTTATGAGAATATTATACAGATTTAAGAATATATACATCCGTCTAAAGACTTAAACTGGGCATAAATATTAACTCTCTATTAGGCTGGGTATCTTAAATGACATCTTGGTTCCTTTTCCAACCGCGCTTTCAGCCCATATTTTACCCCCATGAGCTTCAACAATTTGCTTACTCAAATATAGTCCTAATCCTGTACTGTGGGCATTTGGATTTGATCTTCTTGAATACCAAAACCTGTTAAATAAATTAGGCAAGTCCTCTTTAGAGATGCCGAGACCTTTATCTTCAATGGTAACAATTATATTACCGTCTACATCCTTAATTGCTTTAATTTCTACATTTTCACCGGTTGGCGAATGCTTTATTGCATTAGATAGTAAATTAACTAAAACTCTTTCAATTTCAAACACATCACACTTAAGTTCAAACTTACAAGGCACAATCTTAAAGGTAATTTTATTTTCACTAGCCAAGGATTTTACTGAATCAATAGCTTTATTTAAAAGAGTGGATATGTCTACTTGTTCCAAAAGCAGCTTATAAAATCTGCTTTCATATCTAAATACTGACAATAAATTTTTAACTAGTGTTAGTGAGTTTTCACTACTTTGTTGTAAAAGCTCTATAACTTGTTTTTGCTCTTCTGTTAAATTGCCGAAGTAACCTTCCAGCATATGAGAACAACTTGTTTTTGTAGCAAGAAGAGGTGTTTTTAAATCATGTGTCATGGAACTCACTACATCTTCTAATTGACTAGCTTTTCTTTTTGCTTGATTTTCCATCTCTTTATGTGAGCTAATATCTCTAATTACACTTATTACTAATCTGCCTTCTGTTGTCTCAAAAGGGGAAAGCATAATATCCAGTGGTATCTCTGAACCATCTTTTCTTTTTCCATGCAGGTCTAATCCACTTCCCATAGACCTTCTAATTGGACTATGAGCATATTTATCTCTGTGCCCAGTATGCTCTTTTTTATGTCTGTCTGGAACTAAGATCTCAATTTTTTGCCCAATTAATTCATCTTTGTTGTATCCAAACATTTCTTCAGTTTGAGAATTAACATACTTAATATCGCCTTTTTTATCAATTATTACTATTGCATCAGGAACAATATCAATGAGCTTTAAAAAGCTATTTTCTCCTATCTCTTTTGCTTTTGTGTCGATCATTTTATTGAAATCCTAGTTTTTGTGCTGGTTATCCCAGTATTTTAACATTAATCATCCTTTTGATTATCCTTAGGAATGATTTACTAAAAGGCTTTTTTAGGGAATTATTAAAATAGATATACTTGGGGACGGAAAATGACTTTAGCAGAAAAAATTAAAATTGGTGAAATTATGCAGTACAAGCTAGTAGCTGTAAATCCTAAATGTACAATTTACAGAGCTGCTGCTCTTATGGAAAAAGAAAATGTTGGAACGGTGTTAGTTATAAATGAAAACAATAAATTGCTTGGTATTGTAACAGATAGGCAAATTGTAACAAAAGTCATTGCTCATCATAAAAATCTCATTACTACCACTATTGATGAAATAATGACAAGATGGCCTATTACCATATCGCCTGAAGATAGCTGCAAGGAAGTGTTAAAAAAAATGGGGGAATTTGGTTTTAGAAGGTTACCAATTGAAGATAACGGTAAATTAGTTGGTATAGTATCCATAAGTGATCTTGCTCCTGTATGTGAGTTTGATGATACTTGTGTAAAAGATATGGTAAAAGAGTTAAGCAGTGATACCAGAGCAAAATAAAGAAACATTTGTAATCGAAAGTAATAATTTGCAGCAATTATTAGATGCCTTAAAAAAAGAAGGTTATAAGGTTATTGGTCCTAAAATTTCAGACCAAGCAATTATATATGATGAGATTGAAACAGTAAGCGAACTACCTATTGGTATTAAAGATGTACAGGAACCAGGTAAATATAAACTTGAGAAAAGAAGTGATAAAGCTTTTTTTGGGTTTACAGTTAGCCCACAATCATGGAAGAAATATTTACTTCCACCTGTAACAAAATTGTGGGAAGCAACTTATAGTAAAGATGGTATTTGCTTTAAAGAGGAATCATTGCCAGATAAAAAACAGGCATTTATAGGGGTTAAAGCTTGTGAGTTAAATGCAATTAAGGTGCAGGACAAGGTTTTTCTTGAAGGTGAGTTTGTAAATCCTTTATATAAAAGACTTAGAGAAAATACATTTATAGTTGCCATAAATTGCATATATGCATCTAAAAATTGTTTTTGTACTTCTATGAATACGGGACCTAAACATACAGAAGGATATGATTTGGCACTTACTGAAGTTATTGAAGATGAAAAACACTATTTTGTAGTAGAAGTAGGTTCAGAGCAAGGAATGGAAATCCTTAAGTCTCTAGATAGCAAAGCAGCCTCCAAAAGTAATCTGGTAAAAATGGAACAGGT
>JACOTS010000050.1 GCA_016178265.1 Candidatus Melainabacteria bacterium | reverse complement strand
TGTTTTGGTTGTAACATTTACTGTCTCTTTTTTCCCCTTCTTTTTCCAGGAGTAGGCTCTTCAAAATCCGAGCCACCTGAAACAGGCTTAATATTTCTTGTTACCATTTCGCCTTGTGCAACTTCACCTCTATAGATCCAAACCTTAACCCCTATTACTCCAAATATTGTTTGTGCAATTGAAAAGCCATAGTCAATATCAGCTCTTAAGGTATGCAGCGGAATAGCACCCTCTCTTAGCCACTCAGTTCTTGCAATATCATTGCCCCCAAGTCTTCCTGATACCATTACTTTTACACCTTTAGCACCAGCACGCATTGCTCTTTGCATAGCTTGTTTCATAGCTTTTCTAAATGCAACTCTGCGTTCTAATTGCTGAGCAATAAGTTCACTGGCAAGTTTGGCATCAATATCAACTTTTGTAATTTCAAGCACATTAATTTGAACAGCAACATCTTTTCTGTCAACCAATGCAACAACTTCTTTCCTTAAGATTTCTAATCCTTGACCACCTTTTCCAACTACAATACCAGGGCGAGCAGCATGAATATTAATCTGAATTAACTGAGCTTTTCTCCAAATTTCAATTTTACTTACTCCTGCATTGTATATTTTTTTCTTTATAAATTCACGAATTATCCTGTCTTCATCAACAAGAGCAGCATAATATTTAGGCGGTGCAAACCATTGAGAATCCCATGTTTGATTCACTCCTAATCTAAATCCTCTTGGATGTGTTTTCTGACCCATTTATTTTTTTCCCTTCCCTTTTTTCCCTTTTGATTTACTTTCAGAACTTGAATCTTCCTTTTCTAGTTGAGCTTTTTCTTTTTTTACTTTCTTTGTTTTCTTTACAGGTTTTGGCTTCTCTTGACTTTCAGAATTATCAACAGTCAGTTTATGAGACTTAGTTTGTTCATCAAGCTTTTCTTTAACTGCTTTTTCTGCAGCTTTTGGCATACGTCTGACAGCACCTTCTCCAATATTTTCAACTTCAATTGTTATATGACTGTTTCTTTTTAAGATCTGATAGCCTCTCCCTCTGGACATTGCACGCCAGCGTTTAAAAACAGGAGATTCATCAACAAATGCTTTTGCAACTTTCAGTTCCTCCGGGTTTAAGTTTGCGTTTTCTTTAGCATTAGCAACAGCAGACTTTAATACTTCCTGCACAATTTTTGCTGCTGCCTGAGGCATAAACCTAAGAATAGTTCTTGCAGTAGAAACATCTTTTCCTCTTATAACATCTACCACCCGTCTTACTTTACGAGGTGACATTCTAATATATTTTGCGATTGCTTTTGCCATTTTTATATCGCTCGTTTCGCACTAACGCTCAACTCGCTTCTCTCCTTCGACGCTTTTTGCCAAATAAATTGGACAAAAAGCTTATTTTTTCCCTTCTGCAGGAGCTGCTGGTGCTGCACCTGCTGCTGCTTCTGCCGTTTTCTTAGCAACACCCGAGTGAGCCCTAAAATATCTCGTCATAGAAAACTCACCTAATCTATGCCCTATCATTTGCTCGGTTACATACACAGGTACAAACTTTTTACCGTTATGAACAGCAATAGTATGACCAATCATTTCAGGCACAACCATTGATGCCCTCTTCCAAGTTTTAGTTACTTGCTTCTTGCCTGACTTATTCATGTCACTAATTTTTCTCATCAGCGAAGGATGAACATAAGGTCCTTTTTTAAGTGATCTAGCCATTTATTTCTTTCTCCTTGAAATAATATATTTATCTGAAAGCTTTAGCTTTCTTGTTTTATAACCCATTGCAGGTTTTCCCCATGGTGTTTTTGGTTGTCCACCAATAGGACACTTGCCTTCTCCACCGCCGTGCCTATGATCTACAGGATTCATAGCTACACCTCGCACAGTAGGTCTAATACCTCTATGTCTTTTTCTACCTGCTTTACCCAAAACCACATTTAAATCTTCCAGGTTGCCAATTTGTCCAATTGTAGCCCTACAATCAGCACTAAGGTTTCTCATCTCACCAGATGGCAGTCTTACAGTTGCAACATCTCCTTCTTTTGCAAGAAATTGTACCTGTGCGCCTGCTGTTCTTCCCAATTGTGCACCACCATCGGGTTTTAGCTCAACACAATGCACAAACTCACCTACTGTAATATATCTAAGCGGTAAACAACTGCCTATTTTTTGCTCAATATTGTTGCCTGATTCAACAACATCATTAACTTGAAGCTTATTAGGCGCAAGAATATATCTTTTCTCACCATCTGCATAAACTAAAAGTGCGATTCTACAATTTCTATTTGGATCATATTCTATAGCTATAACTTTTGCAGGAACATTTTCTTTATCTCTTTTAAAATCAATTACTCTGTAATGCTTTTTATGACCGCCACCTTTATGCCTTGTTGTAATTCTTCCTTGATTATTTCTGCCTGCTGATTTTTTATATGCTTTTAGTAATGATTTTTCTGGTCTATCTTTTGTGATATCACTAAAATCTGCAAAGGTCATCCCTCTTTGCCCAGGTGTTAGTGGTCTTATTTGTTTAAGTGCCATTGATCTTCTTTGCTAAATCAATTTATCAATCAGCATTATGAAATCAATTCATAAACTGTTTTTGAAATTTAGACTTAGCTGCCTCCCCCTCTTTTTTTTAATCCCTACGATGCAGACTCAGGGAAATATTCTATCCTATCTCCTTCGACCGATACCACTGCCTTTTTAGCTCCAAGCAGTAATTTAATACCTTTTTTAGTTCTTTTTGTATGCCCCGTGATTTTTGCTGTTTGTATTGATAAGACTTTCCTTTTAGGAAAGATTTGCTCAAAGGCCTCTTTAATTTGGGACTTAGAAGCATTCTTCGCAACTTTAAAAGTATATTTACTATGAGCAGCAAGAGCTGTGCTCTTCTCAGTAATTATCGGTTCTAAAATAACATCCTTTAACTCACTTGCCATAAATCACTCTTAAGCAACCTTTCCTTTTAATAAGTTCATTGTTTTATCTGCAAGAGACTTTAGTGCACTGTCAGTTATTAAAATACAATTTGCCTTCATTAAATCAAAGACCCCAACCTGTTCCCAATCTTTCAAGTCAATATAAGGAATATTACGCGAAGCCCGCTCAACTTCTTTATAATGATCTTCACCTTTCGAGCACACAACAAGAAGTGGACGCTCATTTAATCCTAAAGATGATATTGCAGACACAAAATTCTTTGTCTTTCCATTTTGAGCTTCTGGCAATTTTTTAGAAATAATTATTTGTTCTTGCTTAGCAACAATAGCTTGTGCTATTGCTAGATTTCTTGCTTTTTTAGGTAATTTAAGCTTATAACTTCTAGGTTTAGGTCCATGGGACACTCCACCACCTTCCCAAAGAGGTGATCTAATTGAGCCAACCCTTGCTCTTCCGGTACCTTTTTGAGTCCATGGTTTTGCACCACCCCCACGAACTTCTGCACGTGTTTTTGCACATGCTGTACCTCTTCTTTGATTACTTAATTGTCTTAAAACTGCTAAATGTAATAAGTGAACATTAGGCTTTAATTTTTGGTCAGAGAATATCTCTGGCAGATTTGGACCTTGCTTATTCCCACTAGATGATTGTTTTGTTTTTTGAACCACTTATTTCTCAAACCTAATAAATTTATAAATTTTGCTCTCATAGAAAAGATGCAAGGGTTAATTGTAGCGGTCTATTCTTCATTTGGTCAACAGCTCAAATAGTAATAAGGCCACATTCAACTTGCATTACATAACATACTATTATTTTGAATGAAAAGAATTAGCTTGATTTCACGCTTTGTGGTAATTTGAATGAGTATAGCGTTACTACCTAGCTAGTGTAATATTTCAGTGCAAAATACACAATGAGAGCATTATTCATAAATACTGGAGGCATAGGAGATCAGATATTACTTTTACCAACAGTAAAAATTTTAAAAACCAGATTTCCTGCTTGTGACATTGATCTCTTAACAGAACCAAGAAGTGTCTGCATAAAAGAACTAACAAACTTATACAGAAATGTTAAGGAATTTGATTTTAAACAAAAAAACCTTAATGTTTTAGAACTTAGAGGACTTCTAAGAAAACACTACTACAAATATATTTTTTGTACAGGCTCATCCTACAAAGCTAACTTTGTAGCTTCACTTGGAAAAGCAGAATACAAAATTGGCTTTAAAAAGGGGATATTCAGTGATTTATTTCTTACACATCCAGTTAAATTAAACAGCAATCAATATACGGCTAACATGTTTACAGAACTGCTCTTGCCAGCAATCCCAAACCACAACAAGGAAAAAAATGAACTTATTCCTGAAATAAAAATTTCACCGAATGATGTAGCTTGGGCAAAAGATATCATTGCACCTAGAATCAGAGAGAAATATTACGCTAGAAAAATATTTCTTCATCCTGGCACCAGCAAACTTAGCATTCAAAAAAACATTTTAAAAGGATGGGGAGGAGAACACTGGGCGAAAGTAATTGAAAAACTTTTAGATGATGATAAGAACATTGTGATTATTATAGGTGGTAAAGATGACGAAGAAGTAATTAAAGAAATTCATAAAAACTTACCTTACTTTGCCAAACCCCAGAATTTATTTGACCTTAGCAGGTTAAATATGAACATTGCTCAACTAGCAGCAACTATTAGCTTTTCTGATTTACTCTTATGCTGTGATTCAGCACCAATGCACATAGCTGTTGCACTGGGCAAAAAACTAATTGCATTTTTTGGACCTACAGATCCGATAAAATTACTCCCCCGTGATCCAAAATTTAAAGCAGTTTATGTGAATAATCTTGACTGTAGGCCTTGTCTTTTTGATCATAGGAAAGAATCCTGCAATAAACCTGTTTGTTTAGATTTGAAACCAGAAGCAATGTTAGAAACAATAAGCAAGGTGCTTACCTAAAAGGCTAGGGTACAGGTAGCAACTCTTCTTCTGATTGCTTGTTTCCATTATCATTTTTTGTTAAGTATGGAAATATTAAAACTTTTTCTTCATGTTTAATTTCACTAGAGATAATTTTTAATTTTGCTAGTATATTTGCCAAAAAAAAGAGTTGTCTATCTTCGCTGGCAGACAAGTCTTTAAATCTGGATGAATAATCTTTTTTCAAAAAGAAGGATAAGTCTTCAATAACACCATCAAGTTTTTTCCTGTAATTACTTCGCATTTGAGGGTCATTCTATCACGTAATACCTCACTAAATTAAATCACATGTATAATAATGATATTATGAAAAGAAAAAAAATAATAATTGGAAACTGGAAAATGAATTTATCCCTGCCACTAGCACAGGATCTTATTTTAAAGTTAAAGTCTGAATCTGAAAAAAAATGGGATGTAGATATTGCTGTATGTCCTCCTTATATTTACTTAGCTCAAGTATTAAATATTCTAAAAGGTAGCAAGATTACAGTAGGGGCTCAAAATATGTACTATAAAGAAGAAGGTGCTTTTACCGGAGAGATCTCTCCTTTAATGTTAAAAGATATTGGAATCCAAATGGTTATTATTGGTCACAGTGAGCGAAGGCAAATATTTAAGGAAACAGATTCTGAAATAAATTTAAAAGTAAAGGCTGCACTACAGCACGACTTCACACCTGTTTTGTGCATCGGAGAAGATTTAGGTACCAGGGAAAAAGGCAAAGCAGAAGAATACGTTACACAACAAGTTACCAACGGAATAAAAGACATAAGTAAAAACGACATAGAAAAAATTATATTTGCATATGAGCCCATATGGGCAATTGGGACCGGAAAAATCTGTAGCGGTGAAGATGCTGTTAAAGTTAATAAGGCAATTAGAAATATTTTAAAAGAAAAATATTCAACTGAGATAAGTAATAAAATAAGGATTTTATATGGCGGAAGTATTAAATCTGCTAATTTTGGAGAACATATTTCCAATGAAGATATTGACGGTGGACTAGTTGGCGGAGCTAGTTTAAAAGCAGAGGAATTTGCAAAAATAATTGACCTTGCTGATAAAGCAATGGTTACTATCTAGCTAGTGTAATATTTCAAAGCAAGCTTTTAGCTACTTTGTTCTCATATAACGTACATGTACTGTATCTAAATCTTCTTTTAAAAACCTTTTAGCTGTTTTATAAGCTTCGCTTTTTGAAGCAAACCTTTGAATTTCAAATGTATACAATCCGCTATCTAATTCAATAATATTAATTTGCTTGAATCTAGGTAAAAGACTTACGGCAGCATCTTTAGCAACAGCAAGATTACCATATTCACCAACAGTCACAACATAAGGTTTTACAGCAAAATTATAGAACAATTTATTCATTAAAGAAGCTACACCAGCTGTAATCTTATATGGCATTGATACAACACTTACAACAATGGGATCTATAGTTTTTATAAAGAAGCTATTTAACATAATGCTGCTACTGAGCAGAAATACACATAGCGATAAAACAACCAGGTTTCGCTTATTGGTACTTTTGCTTACTCGTTTATTTATATGTATAAAGCTCGATTTTTGTACATCCGTACAAAATGTTTCAACAACTGGTTTATGAAAAGTATTAAAAGGATTCTCCGTGTAATCAATCATGTTAACTGGCATAGCCAGCCTATCTTTCAATTTAACACCTTCTTTAGAAGAAATTATATTTTGCACCCCTATCTTTTTATCCAATTCATCGCTTAAACTCACTTCCTTTAATTCAATGCTTTGTGGCGCATCAGTTAACATTTTTTCTAATGAAGCTATTGTTTCACTTCGATCATTTTCTTGCTCCAAATTATCAATTAGTAACTTCTTCATATTGAATATTATCTTACATTTTTATGATATTTTGTTTTAACATAAAGAGTTCTTTGCTATTCTAACCTGCAATTTGGATCTCCTCAAAATATTAGCTTAATTATCATATTTAGTATTATTTGCAAACACAAAACCTAAAACATATAACAATAAAAGCCTAACTTCAGAATCACCCCAATTGTACTCAAAAATTCCCTCAACTAAAAAAGCAACTAATGCTGCAATCAGAGATAATGAAAATTGATTGGACTTTATAGACTGAAACAATTTAACAAATATAGCCCCCATTAAATTAATAAAAGCAAGAATCCCAATTAAGCCATGAATAACCAATATTTGAAGATAAAGACTATGTGCATGGGTTAATACCTGAACATGCATATGCTCAGAAACTTTGTTATATACAATAGGATACTCTCCGGAACCAAAAAGTAAATTTTTTTTCCACGATATTATTGCAATATCCCACAATCTAAACCTTGGATTTAACTTCTTGCCTCTTTTTCCTTTTTTAGGAAAAAAAACTCTTTTAATACGCTTAATTACTGTTTTATTAAAAATACTCGTAACTATTAAAGGAAAACAAAATAAGACAACAAAAGGTGAAATATCTTCAAGTTTAAACTTATAAATAAGCACATTAATTAGAAAGAAGACGAAAAGCCCTATAATAACACCAAAAATTACTGCTCTTTCAGAAGTATTCAAAATACAAAAAAACGTAGCAATTAAGCCACAGAAGTAAATAATACTTCTTAAAATATCTTTTCTCTCACGAAACAACTTTTTCCAGGTTTGATACCAGACACCTAAAAATAAAAAGAAAAAGATGATTAACTGTCCTCCGTACGTATAAGCATTCTTATGAAACCCTGATAATCTTAAAGGATTTACTTGTCTATGAAAAAGATCAAGCCCGATTGCTTGCATAAGTCCATACCCAACCGCAAGAATTCCACTGAAAAATAAGGCAATTCGTAATTTTTGTTTATTTGAGTCATTAATAAAAACAGCTAACCAAATAAATACAAAATAATCAGTGAAACAAGAAAAGAGTTTATCTAGACCTTGATACAAACCAGAGTTAACCATTTTAGTAACACCATAAGCCAGGATATACAATAAAAAAGCAATGTGCAAATATTTTCCATGTTTAATGCTCAATTTTTCAATGTTTTGCTTATAGCGATAGAAAAACAATATAATAAATGAGAACAATCCTATATAAAGTAGTATGCTGGCAAAAGTTATAGATGTAACTACAGCAATAGGAAAAAAAATGATGGAACAGGTTTGCAATAATTCCAATATATTAATAAAAATCAATGGTGAAAACAAATCAATTCCCCCAAATACTTCTATTTTAATGCTCTTGAAAACTTTTAATATCAACAAGGATAGAGTTGTTATAGAGTTAAATAAAGAGATTATTCATAAAGATGATTTCAACAACATTCATCTAAATGACAAAGATAAAATAGAAATTGTAACGTTAGTTGGTGGGGGATGACTAAACAGCTACTTTAGAAAGTGCTTTGATCAATTCTCTATTAAATGCTGGTATATCATCAGTGGTACGTGACGTAATCAGATTACCATCAATTACAACCTCTTCATCAAGCCAACTTGCTCCAGCATTTTTTAAATCAGTTTTTATAGCTTTGTAGCTTGTTACTTTTTTCCCTTTTATAATATCTGCTTCAGCAAGCATCCAGCCACCATGACAAATACTAGCAATCGGTTTTTGAGCTCTATTTATTTCTTGAACTAGTCTCACCATTTTTTCGTTCATTCTCATTTTGTCAGGTGCCCAACCACCAGGAATAACAACACCATCATAATCTTTTGATGAAACATCATTAATAGATTTATTTGATTTTACCTTTGCTCCATTTTTACCTACATATTCCTCACCACTTTGAAATCCAATTACATCAACAGAATAACCATTTTTTTCCAGTTCTTTTTTTGGCTCTGTCACTTCTGAGTCTTGAAACAAATGATCTATTAAAATAGCTACTTTTTTAGACATATACACTACCTCCTATTAGATTGTAACTCAATTTCAAATTGAGGAACAAAGTTTTTGAAGGGGACCCAAGAGGTGACAGGACCCGCGTCGTTTGTCATCCTCGAACTCTTTACAGACCCATATTTAACTTGCTTTATTCCATGGTTGGTAAAAAGCAAGAAGAAGCCCTATAACCCCAAGCCCAACAAATGCACTTGGAGCAAGTAGTGGCGGATTAACTGTCAAAAACTCAATACTTACAGGTTCTTTATCTGCCAAAGAAGACAAAATAAGAGGTATTCGCCACTTGTTATGGAAATATAACCCCATGCTACCAACAACCATTGCAACACCCATAATAACTACAAACAAATAATAACTAATCTTATTAAAAAAAATAGAGATAAAAACACCTAATAATCCACCAACAACACCAAATATTACAGGCGTCCACATAACTTTAATTTCAGAAAGTTTTTCAAAATGTTGGAGATACACTTCAAATGCAAGGGTTAACAACCCTCCGGAAAGCAAAAAAACCATTAGCCGATTAAATGAAAAAAAGTTTCTCACAAGATTCTATTGTATAACATCCTGTAAAATCACATACAATAATCAAGCTACATATGTTTATAAAATTTGCGACAAAAAACCTTACTCATTCCTTCTGGAATCAGTAGAAGGTGGGGAGAAATTAGGCAGATATTCAGTAATTGGCACTGATCCAATTCTTATCTTCACTAGCAAGTCCGGTCAAACAATACTAGAAAATACTATAGATAAAAAAACAACGATATTTAGCGACAATCCTTTTGAAGCATTTAAAAAAGTTTTAAATAATATTAAAACAGTAGAGTGCTGTGACAATAATTTCATAGGGTTTATTGGATATTTCGGCTATGAAAACATAAGATGGATTGAACCTAAAATTCAACTTAAAAGTTACAATAAGATACCAGACGTATGCTTAACTCTACCTGGTAAACTAATCATTTTTGATCATGTGCTGCATAAAGTTAATTTAATAGTTAATGTACTATCAAAAGATAAAAATTCCATTAAAAGCAATTATGCAAGCGGAAAAGAAAAATTAAATTCTTTTATAACAGAATTTAGCAAATCAAAAGCATATCAGCAGCTTCCAATTAATTACCAAGACACCTTAGATGCTAAATACACAAGTAATTATTCTGAAGATGATTTTATAGAAATGGTTAAAAAAGCAAAGGAATATATTACAAATGGAGATATTTTCCAGGTTGTACTTTCTCAAAAACTTATACTAAAAAAACATTTTGAGGGATTTATGCTCTATAGAGCACTAAGAAGTATAAATCCTTCACCATATTTATTTTATTTAAACTTTCTTGGCTACGAGATAGCAGGTTCCTCACCAGAGGTCATGGTGAAAGGTGAAAAGATACACTCTAAAAAGATTGCATCTCTAAGACCAATTGCAGGTACCTATCAAAGAGGGCTAAACGACAAAGAAGATAAAGAGCAAATTACGAATCTTTTAAACGATCCAAAAGAAAGAGCTGAACATTTGATGCTGGTAGATCTTGCAAGGAATGATTTAGGAAGAGTTTGTAAAGCTGGCTCTATTCAAGTTCCAGAATTTATGATCATAGAAAAATATTCACATGTACTCCATATAGTAAGTCAAGTTGAAGGTATTTTAGAAGATAATAAAACTATCATGGATCTTTTAAGTGCATGCTTTCCTGCAGGAACCTTAAGTGGCGCACCAAAAGTAAGAGCAATGGAAATTATAAATAGCTTGGAAAAAGATGGAAGAGGCCCTTATGGCGGATGCATAGGCTTTTACGGCTTAAACGATACAATTAACACTTGCATGACCATTAGAACATTTGTTATTTATAAAGATTATGTAGAAATTCAAGCAGGGGCAGGAATAGTTGCAGACTCAGATCCAAAAAATGAATATCTTGAAACTTTGCGTAAAGGAGCAGCTTTACTTAAAGCTATTAGCCTTTTAAAATAGCGTTTCTACCCACCACCGGCTCGCTTACAAGTAATTCGCCGGTTTTGCACAGTACATCCATTTGGTACCTCTTCTACCACAATCAAGATTGTTACTATTCAGGTGGCTCGCTCATAATTCGCTTCGCCACCTTTCCATTGTGCACTTGGTAAGCCAATTTTAACACCTGTCAGGTTTTGCCGAATAAATCGGACAAAACCTTTCTTCATTAGTTGTTTTACTCTAAGC
>JACOTS010000073.1 GCA_016178265.1 Candidatus Melainabacteria bacterium | reverse complement strand
ATATTAGAAGACAAGCCACCTATTGTTTGATCAACATACAGACCATAGTCAATAGATTTGATTATTTCTTCCAACGATCTGGTACCTGGTTTAACAATTACATTTAATAGCTCTGGTTCCGGAAGCGCTGATAAAGAAGACTTAAATCCATTTCCTGTTGAGGAAACATTCAAAGAACTTTTAGCTGCTGTTTGCAAATCATAATAAAAGTTTTCCAACACACCATTACTGATAAGATGCAACAATTGCACAGAAACCCCTTCATCATCAATAGATCGCGCCATACAGCCATAGCTAGGATCTTGAGTCAACGATATTTTAGAATCTAATACTTTCTTACCAAGTGAATCTGACCACGGAGAGGAATTTTGATTGACTTGTTTTCCTGAAAGAGCCAGCTCCACCAACGAAATCAATTCTTTTGCCGCTCGAGAACTAAATAACACAGGCATGTGAGCGCTTTTAATATCAGCATGCCTTTTAGAATGATTAAAAAGTTTAATCACCTCATCCACACATTCAATAAAATCCAGCTGTTTGTTCTCAGTAACTGCAGAAAATATCTCAATAAAATCATTCTCCAAAGTTTCTCTTAAATTAATTGAAAAAGAATTTAATCTTTTGATTGTAGAATAATATAAATTGTTGGAATTTTCTATTATTTCCTTGCTATCAGTAAGATCAAATGATAAATCAATCAAAACTGAATTAGAATTGATACGAGTTCTTATATAATCCATTAACTCATACCCTTTTAATTTAAAACCAGAAAATACGTCACCTACATCAAACATTTCATGCGACTCACTGACTTTGATCTCACCAGGAAATTGAACAAGAGACTTGGGGTAAAACTTTGACAAATCCTTTGCTTTAGCTAAAATAGCTTCTTCATTACATAAACCATATCCAGAGGCAAACCCAAATCTGCCATTATTAATTACACGAAATGCAATACCACTATTATGAGTAACTTCTGTTTGTTTTAATTTATCTGCTACAAAAGAAGTGTTATAAGAAGATACTTCTTGTTTAAACCTTTCGATCTCTGCTAATCCAAGCTTTTTAGCAAGCGTTTTTAAGTTATT
>JACOTS010000072.1:8032-9537 GCA_016178265.1 Candidatus Melainabacteria bacterium | reverse complement strand
TGTGAATGAACTCTGCCAATTCGTTTTAAAAGTCCTTTGATTCTTGTTTCAAGTTCAACAGGGCTAAATGGCTTTTTGACAAAATCATCAGCTCCAAGCTCTAATCCCTTAATAATACTGCTCTCATCGGTTGCTGCTGAAAGAATAATAAGAGGAACGTATGATCTTTTTCTTATTTGATCGGTTAAATCAAATCCACCCATTTCAGGTAACATCAAATCTACTATAACTAAATCCGGCAAATTTTGATTAAATATTTCAAGTCCTTCAACTCCGTTTACAGCAGTTAGAACTTCATACCCTTCCTGTTGAAGCCTGTATGCAACTATCCTTCTTATTGCAGCTTCATCATCTACAACTAAAATTTTCCATTTAATCTGTTCATGTTCATCTGTACAAATATCTGGAACCGGGGTTGATATTGCTGCCATTGCAAATCTCCTTTTTAGTTATTATAAAATCCTGAAATCATTATTTATTTTTTAATAAGCTTTTGCAAAAATTACTTTTTGTTTCGTCTTTTTATTACATACGATACAATACCCTTCTTCTTCAATTTGGTCAACAGGTAAATTAAATGGAATACATCTAATGTTTGCTTTTGTTTTTTGTTGTAAAGCTTGTTCGTCTTTTTCAGTTCCTTCCCAATAACAAATCAAATAGCCTCCATTACTTATTTTTTCTAAAAATTCTTTTTCACTGGTCACTAAATGAGTGTTTTTTACTAAAAAATCTTTTGCTTGTCTGAACAAATTTTCTTGTATCTCGTTTGACAATTTTAAAAGGCATTGTTTTATGTCGTTTTGAGGCACATTTTTAAGTTTTTCACCTGTATCTCTTCTTACAATTTCAACAACATTGTTAGACACATCCCTAGGACCTATATTAACCCTTATAGGAACACCTTTAATTTCCCAATGATTAAACTTCCAACCAGGCGAAAATTGATCTCTATCATCAATTTTGATCCTAAAGTCATGCTTTAAAATATTTTGCAATTCTTTACATTTGTTTAAAACAAGTTGCCTTTCTTCTTCTTGTTTGTATATAGGAACTACTACTATTTGAATCGGTGCAATTTTGGGAGGAAGTTTTAATCCTTTTTCATCATTGTGAGTCATTATGATAGCACCGATTAATCTTGTAGAAACACCCCAGCTTGTTTGATGGGCATATTTTAATTCTCCGTTTTGATCTTGAAATTTTATATCAAATGCTTTTGCAAAGTTTTGTCCTAAATTATGTGATGTGCCCATTTGCAAAGATTTTCCATCCTTCATTAATCCTTCAATACAGTAAGTAGTATCAGCACCAGCAAATTTTTGATTCTCAGTTTTCACTCCATCAATTACAGGAATAGCAAGAACTTCTTCGCAAAAAGTTTTATAAACGCCAAGCATTTTTCTTGTTTCTTCTTCTGCTTCTTCATAAGTAGCATGTGCAGTATGTCCTTCTTGCCATAAAAACTCAGTGGTTCTAAGAAATAATCTTGTTCTCATTTCCCA
>JACOTS010000072.1:0-8027 GCA_016178265.1 Candidatus Melainabacteria bacterium | reverse complement strand
TATGAATGGATCCACTTGCTAAACATGTAGTTAATGATTGTTTCTGAGGTAGGCCTTACTACAAGTTTTTCTTCAAGCTCTTTACCTCCTGCGTATGTTACTACAGCACACTCAGGGGCAAATCCTTCTACGTGCTGTGCTTCTTTTTGCAAGAAGCTTTCAGGAATAAATAAAGGGAAATAAGCATTTTCATGACCGGTGTCTTTAATCATTGTGTCTAATGTGGATTGAATTTGCTCCCAAATTGAATAGCCGTATGGTTTTATAACCATGCACCCTTTTACAGGAGAATAATCTGCAAGGTCTGCTTTTACGGCAATATCAGCTAAAAAACTTTCACCTTGAACTGATTCTTTTGTTGTTCCTTTTGTCATGAATAATTATCTTATCACGTAAGACAACAGACAACAGACTATGGACAATAGATATAAAACTTAATTTATAAGCTTGCTTTCAACTGCTGTCTAAACAGATATAGTAGTTTGTGCTGCATTAATTGTGACAACTGAAGCGCCTGCAGCAGCTTGAGCAGCAATTTCTTTAAAAACTTTTGAAACTTCTGAAGAAGGATTTACTGCTGTAATTGGTTTCCCACTATCTCCACCAGTTCTTACTTCAAGCTCAATAGGAATTCTTCCCAAAAAGGGCACACCAAATTCTGTAGCTGCTTTTTCACCTCCACCACAGCTGAATATTTCTGTTCGTTCTTTACAGTTTGGGCAGAGAAAATAACTCATATTTTCTATTATTCCTAAAACAGGAACTCTCATTTGCTTGAACATATTTACAGCTTTTCTGCTATCTAACAAAGCAACATCTTGTGGAGTAGTTACAATTATTCCTCCTGCAAGTGAGACAGCTTGGCAAATTGTAAGTTGTGCATCACCTGTGCCTGGCGGTAAATCAACAATAATATAATCTAGTTCTTTCCAAATAACATCACGTATGAATTGCCTAATCACACCATCGAGCATTGGACCTCTCCACACTACAGGTTTGTCAGGTGGGACAAGTACCCCCATAGAAATATATTTAATGCCATGTTTTTCCTTTGGAATTATTTTACCATCTTGGATATCTGGGGGATTTTGATCACCCATCATAAGAGGGACATTAGGTCCGGTTATATCTGCATCTAAAAGACCTACTTTTGCTCCTGTTTGAGATAAGGCAATTGCAACATTTACTGCAACAGTTGTTTTTCCTACGCCGCCTTTTCCAGAACTTACAGCAATAATTTGGTTTACACCTTTTATTGTTTCTTTGCCTTGTATACCATGCCTTCTTACTTCACTGGTTATATTTATTTTGATATTTTCTTTTTTAAATCCAACTTCACTTAATGCATTTTTACAATCTTCTTCAATGACTGTTTTTAAAGGACAAGCAGGGGTTGTAAGAACAAGAGTGAATGCAACCTTGTCTCCATCAACTTTTATATCCCTTGCCATATTTAAAGTTACAAGATCCTGTTTTAATTCCGGATCATTAACCTTTGACAAAGCTTGTTTTACTCTATTGGAATCCATAGGAGTCTATGACAATATTAACATCAAATATTGCAAATGAAAAAATACTGAATATGAAGTACTAAATTAAGTCAGATCTATGTATTGCATCTTTGATGATGTTCTATTCTAGAAAAGAAAAAATGGAATCGAGTTAAATTAGGTGTAATCGAATTGCACTGATAATTGCAACCATCACAAATACAATTCCATAAAGTCCAAATATATCAAATACTTTTTTCATTGGTTCCCCTGATTTTAGATATGGATATAGGACTTATACCCACCTTTAACTGTTTCTAAATATAGAAAGAAATTAATCTTAATTTTTTGATAGTCAAAGATAATAATTAGTTAAATTCTTACAAATTAGCTATAAATAGCTGTTTGTTTACTTTTTAACACCTAACAAAGATTCTTTAACAATTATCTCTGCAATTTTTATAGCATTTAAAGCTGCGCCTATTCTTAAATTATCTGCAACAACCCAAAAGTTAAAAGTATTCGGCTTAGATTTATCTTCTCTAATTCTTCCTACGAATACAGAATCTTTTCCTGCAATGTCAATAGCCATAGGATAAGTTTCGTTTTGAGGGTTGTCTAAGACCTCAAGATCAGGAAATTCATTAAATGCATTTATTATTTCTTTTTTTGTAATAGGCTTTTTCAGCTCTACATTTACACTTTCACTATGTCCAATTAATACAGGAACTCTAACGGCAGTACAAGTAATTTTTAAATCTTCTATACCAAGAATTTTCCTTGATTCATTTATAACTTTTATCTCTTCTTTTGTATAACCATCTTCTGCAAATACATCTATATGTGGAATTACGTTAAAAGCAAATTTTCTGTTTGGGGTTAGATCTACAAAAGGGTCTGACCCATTTAAAATTTCTTTTGTTTGCTTAATTAATTCATCCATACTAGCCTTACCTGCACCGGATACACTTTGATAAGTGCTCACTACTACTCTTTTTAAACCAGCTAATTCTTCAAGTACTTTAAGCGGAACAATAAGCTGTGCTGTTGTACAGTTAGGATTTGCAATTATTCCTTTGTGAGTTTTTAAAGCATGATTGTTAACACCTGCAACTACAAGTGGAACATCTTTATCCATCCTATATGCAGAACTATTGTCAATAACAACTGCACCAGCTTTTACAGCATATGGTATAAACTCTTTGCTTATTTTTCCTCCTGCTGAAGCAAGAACTATGTCAATATCTTTAAAACTATCTTTAGTAGCTTGTTCTACAATATATTCTTTTCCTTTAAACTTTAGTTTTTTCCCTATAGAACTTGTTGAAGCTAAAAGCCTCAAATTATTTACTGGGAAATCCCTTTCCTCCAGGATTTCAACGAATTTTCTGCCTACATTACCTGTAGCACCAAGTATTGCAACATTAACTTTTTTCATTTCCTGAGGCATAATGTAATATTACAATAAATCAAGCCTCTTATCTCATACTTCAGCAGCTAAATCTAAACAAATCCTTAAATCCATTGACGAATCTAAGATTATCAATATATAGTAATGTTTTATGGATGCAAGCTTTGGAAGAATATTAACAGCAATGGTTACTCCATTTAAGAGTGATCTCTCAATTGATTTTGAAAGCACAGAAAAACTTATACATTATCTCATCGATCATGGCACTGACACAATTGTGGTTGCAGGGACAACAGGAGAGAGTCCTACCTTGTCTCATGAAGAAGAAAGGCAGTTGTGCAAGTTTGTTAAAAATGTAGTAAAGAATAAAGTAAAAATAGTTTTAGGTGCAGGCTCTAATTCAACTCAAACAGCAGTTGATTCTTCAAAAGAAGCAGAGAAACTTGGAGTTGATGGAATCTTATCAGTTGTTCCTTATTACAACAAACCTTCTCAGGATGGCCTCTTGGAGCATTTTGGACAAATCGCAAAAAGCACCAGCTTACCAATTATTTTGTATAATATTCCGGGCAGAACAGGAATCAATATGCTTCCTGAAACTACTAGTGAACTTGCATCAAAATATCAAAATATTATTGGTTATAAAGATGCAACAGGTGATTTAGATAGCACAAGTCATTTGTATAGAATAGCCCCCAAGAGCCTTCTTATATATAGCGGTGATGACAGTCTTACCTTGCCTATGTTATCTGTAGGTGCTGTTGGAGTAATTAGTGTAGCTAGTCATATTGTAGGAAATGAAATGACAGATATGATAAATTCTTTCTTTGAGGGTAAAATAGAATTAGCTAAGGAAATCCATACAAAATTATTTCCATTATTTAAAGCATTATTTAAGGCACCTAATCCAACATGTATAAAAGCAGCATTAGAAATAAAAGGAATATGCAAATCATATTTAAGACCACCTCTGGTTAAGTTAAATGAGAAACAAATGAATGAATTAAAGCAGGTAATGAACAATATTGGTGTAAAACAACTAACAACAAAATAAATCAAGCGACATAAAACAAGAGGTAAAGGGTAAGCGTTAAGCGATCAGCGTTAAGAGGTAAGAACTAGGATAAGCTTTTTGTGTGATTTACTCACCAAAAAGCGTCGAAAGGAAGGAGCGAGTTGAGTGTTCGCACGAAACGAGCGGTATCACTAAGTGGATAGGAGTTAGGAAATAGGAATTAGTGAAGATAAAGCAAAAAATGTTCTGAAGAAGAATATTTTTTGCGTCGAGTGGAAGGGAGCGAGTTGAGTGTTCGCACGAAACGAGCGGTATAAATGGAGAGTAAAATGTCAACAGATGGTAATGAAAAAAAAGTCCGTAAGGTTATAAAAAGACAGGATCAAACTGTTGTTATTACAAAGGGAGATGAAACAAGAGGTTTTAATGGAAATATTCCAATTGTTGCAGGAGCAAAAATAAAAGTAATTCCACTTGGAGGAATGTGTGAGATAGGGAAAAACACCTGGATTATTGAATATGAAAATGAAATGATCATAATTGATGGGGGATTAGCATTTCCTTCTGATGAAATGCCCGGAGTTGAAATCGTTTTACCGGATATTAGTTATTTAATTCAGAACAAAAACAAGATAAAAGGACTTTTTATTACACATGGACACGAAGATCATATTGGTGGCATAGTACCTATGCTTAAACAATTTGATATTCCTGTTATTTATGGCCCACCTCTTGCAATTGCTCTTTTAGGCGAGAAACTTAAAGATGCTTCCTTGCAGGATAAAACTACGCTTCATAAGGGAAAACCACGCTCAACCATAAAACTTGGTTCACTTGCATTTACTTATGTAAGAAATACTCACTCTATAGCAGATAGTTTCTCATTAATCATTCATACACCTCTTGGTCAGATTGTTCATTCAGGAGATTTTAAGTTTGATTTTACTCCTGTTGATGGAGAGTTTTTTGATGTTTATTCACTTGCAAAAGCAGGTGAAGAAGGGGCATTGCTCCTCATTAGTGATAGCACAAATGTTGAAAAGGAAGGCTATACTCCTTCAGAGCGCTCTGTTTATAATAGGTTGGAAGAAGAGTTTTTTAAGGCTACAGGAAGAATAATAATTACAACTTTTGCTTCACAGGTTCATAGAATCAAGCAAATACTAGACATTACTCAAAAAACCGGGCGTAAAGTTGCAATCTATGGACGATCAATGCTTCTTTTAGCAACAATTTCAAAAGAATTAGGACACATGACTTTTCCTGACGGACTGATAATAAATACCGAAGACGTAAATAAAATGGATGATGACAAAATTGTTATTTTAACTACTGGCTCGCAAGGCGAACCACTTTCAGCACTTACCAGAATGGCTTTTGATGAACATAAACAAATTACAATACAGGCAAAAGACACAGTAATTATTTCTGCAACACCAATTCCAGGAAATGAAAGATCAGTTGCAAATGTTGTAAATGCATTAAGTGCAAAAGGTGCGAAAGTTATTTATGGAAGAGATGCACATATCCATGTTTCCGGACATGCATGCAAAGAAGAGCAAAGAATGTTATTGAATATAGTTAGACCGAAATATTTTTTGCCTGCGCATGGTGAATATAGAATGCTTGTTATGCACGGTAATCTTGGAGTGGATTGCGGAGTTGATCCCCAAAATGTTTTTATTATGGAAAATGGAGATGTCTTAGAGCTTTCATCCGATTCAGCTAAGCTTAATGGGCAGGTTCCGGCAGGAATTATTATGGTTGACAGTACACGAGTTGGTGATATAGACAAAACTATTCTTGAACAAAGGCATAAGCTTGGTTCTGAAGGTCTCTTAAGCGTAATGGCAACTGTTAAAAATGGAAAAATAATTTCTGAGCCAATAATTGAAGCAAAAGGACTTATTCTTATGCAGGAAGATACTACTTCTGGGCATTTTATAACAGATGCAAAAAAAACAATTGTTGATGCACTAAAAGCCAGTCTTGAAAAAAATGGAAAGAACATGGAAGATCTTCAAGCTAAGGTTAAAGAAGAATTAAGAGATTTAATTCACAAAGAGCTTAGACGGGAACCTTTGTTGCAAGTAGTTATACTAGAGTCTAAGTAGGTTTACATAGTTGGTGTCAGTCAATCCGGTGTAAGCCAGCGGTTAATTAAGGAAATCACAACTATTTTTGGGTATTGTTTCATTAGTGAAAGTTCAGGATTTAAAAAGAGCAAATGTTAGAGAAATAGATATTTCTGTTTTGCCTGATGGTGAAATAATTGGCAAGCTTCCTTTAGAACAATCAATTAATTATCCGGGAGATATTATTGTTATAGGTGATAAAAGCTATATCACGGTAGAAAAAGTAAATCATTATTATTTTGATGGAGCTATGTATAAGTTTGCTAAAACTGTTTTAAGTGTCAGACCACTTGCAACGTTCCATTAGCACTACGTTATTAATCCTTCAATATATTCATCTAAATCAAACTCTAATAAATCATCTAGCTTTTCTCCTGTGCCAATGTATTGGACTGGTAAGGAAAGTTCATGCATGATATTGAGTACAACGCCTCCTTTTGAAGAACTATCTAGCTTTGCAAGTAGTATCCCGGTAAGTTTGGTGGCATGAGAAAATTGTTTTGCTTGTGAAATAGCATTTTGACCAATAGTAGCATCCAAAACAATTAGCTTTTCATAAATACTATCCGGTGCATTCTTCTCTATAACTAAATGAGTTTTTTTCAGCTCGTCCATTAAATTGCTTTGTGAATGTAATCTGCCTGCTGTGTCAATAAGAAGAAAATTATAATTTTCAGCTTTTGCTTTTTCTAAAGCTTTAAATACCACTGCATCAGGTTTTGTTATGTTATCAGGTGTAAAAACATCTACCTTTGCTTTCTCTCCCCAGATAACTAATTGTTCTTTTGCAGCAGCTCTAAAAGTATCTGCAGCTACAATTAGCACTTTAAAGCCTTCTGTTTTAAATTTATTAGCTAATTTTCCTACTGATGTGGTTTTTCCTGAACCATTTACACCAACTATAAAGCAAATGTTTAATTTATCTTTGTCAAAAACTATTCTTGAGCTTTTCTGATTTATTTTTTCTAGAGCTAGTATATTAATTTTAATGCTATTTTTTATTTGTGTGTTTAATTCGTTTAGTGTAAGATTTTTGTTATTAATATTTTCTTTTAATTTTTTTACTATTTCATCTGAAAGCTTAAATCCAATGTCTGATCTGATAAATTTTTCAAACAGATCGTCAAAAAAATCTTCGCTGATATTAATTATCTTGTCAGAAGCCTCTGTTTCTAAAACAGCTTTTGTTTTAGTAAGTGCTTGTTTTAATTTTTTAAGACTGTTTTTTAGCCTATTTAGCATAATATATAATTGTACCTCTGTACGTATGTGCATAAGCACATAGGCACACAGGTACATAGACACAAGATATAATCTTGATTATATGAAAAATAAAATAGCTTTATTACCCTTAGATAATCGCCCTGTATCTTGTCTTTTACCTAAGCAAATAGCTGAGTTTTCCGGTATAGATCTTGTTCTTCCAGAAAGACAATATTTGGGAAACGTGAAACAAAGTGCAAATCTTGATTATATAGATGATTGGATAAAAGCTTTAAACAAAGACAAATTGCTTATTCTTGCACTCGATACGTTTATGTATGGCGGATTAGTTCAAAGCAGAAAACATAGTATAGATTCAGACAAATTAAAAGAAAGAGCTAACAAGCTATCTAAGATTTCCAGTTCTCCTAAATATGGCTTTAGTACAATTCTAAGAATTGCAGATTCAAATATAAATGAAGAAGAACATGAATATTGGGATAAGCATGGCAAGGATTTATTTAAATGGTCTGAGCTTATGCATAAAGTTGGAAGAGGTGTTCGAAGTAGAGAAACATCACATGGTGAACTCATAGAAAACTGGTATCAGGCTACACAAAAAATCCCTCCTTCTATTCTTGCGCATTATAAGAACCATAGAGATAAAAACTTCACAGTAAACAGTTATTGGCTAGATTCTCTTCATAGTCATTTGTTTCAATATCTTATTTTTGCATGTGATGATTCATCTCGATATGGGATGAATGTTGTTG
>JACOTS010000017.1 GCA_016178265.1 Candidatus Melainabacteria bacterium | reverse complement strand
TGGATATGATTTATTCAAGAAATTATTGATTAAGCCTTTTGTGGTACCAACACAACCAAATAGCCCTGTAACAGTTTATAAAATAGCAAAAGAATATACTATTGAGAGTATTCTAATTGCCAGATCACTGTTTATGCAATACCCCAATCTAATTAGTGAAATAAAGTTAATAGATGAGTATTTAGAGAGAACATCAAAGATAAAACTTGAAGTTTCTGGAAATGATTTAAAGCAAATTGGATTTAAAGAAGGAAAAGAAATTGGACAAGTACTTGAAAAAATATTAGAGAAAAAAATCACAAATCCTTCTATGACAAAAGATGAAGAGTTAAAAGTCGCTAAAGAATTTAAGGACTAATTATTGGCTTTGGCACATATTCCAATTCTTTTTCAAGTCTTCTGCCTCTTAGCCATTTAAAGCTTCTTCTCGTTCTCCTTAAAAGTTTCTTTTGGTTTTTCATATTACCTTTAAGCTCAAATTTGAAATGTTGCGGTGGAGTAGTAGATATAAATGGAATCACAATTCTATGCCGGCTTAAAGTTTCCGGAAGAATTGTAAGAGCACCAGAAACTTTTTTAATTTTACTGGTAACAGTTTGATCGGAAGGTGTAGTAGATACAGATGGTTCTTCTTTAATCTCTGGCAAATATCCATAAAACCTCAACTCAATAGAAGATTTAGGGAGATTAATATTTCCATACGAATTTAAAAATAAGTTATTTGCTCTATAGTGAAATTCTTTTGCCTTTATCACACCGTTTTTTATTTTCAATTTGCCGTCTATTGTATTGAAATCACCATCTTGGTATTTAAAAAATAAAGAAAACACATTTCTAACATTAAAACCTAATATCCCTTGTCCAAAAACATTTGCAAGCTGCAATCCTTTATGTAACAGTGCAATCTCACCTATATGTCCATCGGTAATAGAGAAAGATGCTTCCCCATTTGAATTAGCAATTGCTTCTTTTTCAGTTTTTCCACTGGTTCCAAGCACTAAAGAAAAACTTGTCATTCCAGCCAATTTACTTGGATCAAGAAGCACAAACGAGCCTAATTTTGATAATTCCAAATCCTCTCCTTTTGCATCAATATCGAATTTACCACTCTCAAAATTGTAGTCCCCTGAAGCCTTGATATAGCCAGGATCACCGTCGAGCGTTAATTCTTTAACATAAACTGTTGGTTTTGAATAATCCGCATTAAATTTCAGTTCCTTGCCATGAAATGATAAATAGGTTATGTCTTTTAAATCTGATATCAGATATCCCTTACTAGTATCCAAATAAAAATCTATATCACCCTCTTCAAAAAATATTCTTGTATCTTCTTTAACAGGAGGTTGAATTTTCACATTTGTTAGTTTTGCTTTGCTTGAAATTGCATAATCAGTTAAAGTTCCTGAAAAGCTGCCCTTTAGATCAATATCTCCGAACACCCTTAAACTCTTTAAAGGCGTGATTGGTTTTAAAAGCATATACGTTCTTGTAAGATCAGTAGTTTCAAAATCAATCATAAATTCTGGACTTGGTAAGTCAAATCCCATAACTGTTCCTATAGTTTTTAAAGATAATTCTTCTGTATTAATTTGCAGATGATTTAAATACAAATCTTTTTTATCTAAGTCAGCACCTATTTTGCCAGATAATGTATAAGCTAAATTTGTTGGTTTTGAGAAGAAGGGTTTATATTCAAGTATTAGCATTTCCGGTAAAGTAGAGTAAAATCCTATGCTTGCATACGGATATTGAAAGCTAAAATTAACTGTTGATGGGATTATTCCTTCAGTTTGAAAATTCTCCGCAATACTTGGGTTAATTACATTGATAAGTGGAGTTGGATCAAAATTTAAATCTATTTGTCCCTGAGCAATTGGATTTTTAGAATAATGATTATTGACAGTAATATTGCCACTAAATTCATTGCTTTGATCTATAGCACCCATTAAACCAAAGATACTTAAATTGCTTTCCCCTAGAACTAGTCTTCCTTGTAAATTATTTAAGCTAAATGGTAATGGTTTGTAGTTAATTGCAGCTTGATCGAAATATATATTTCCTGTGATTAATTTTGGTTGCAAAAACAAATCCAGTGCTGCATAGCCTGCAACATTTTCAAGTTTTTCTATCTCTGTTTTAAATGGGGTATGTTGAAGCTTTGGTTTTGAAAATCTCCATAAATTACCGACATCTAATCCTCCCGTAACTAATCTAAATCGCGGCGCAGCCTTATGAAATATATCGTCAATGTAACCAGCAATGCTAAATTCCGTATCCTGAATTAAACCATTAAATCCTTCAATGACTAGTTCATCTTTTTCAAATCTAAGTTTCCCAGAAATATTATTTATCCCTTTTTCTAACTCAGGAATATTAAATGATACATTTTTTATTTCCAACCCACCATAAATTTCAGGATTAGAAATTTTACCTTGAAAATTTAAATCAACATTATTAATCTCACCAGAAATAGCTTGTGTATTTAACTTAACGGGAGATTGTGAAATAAAAAATGAGATTACATAAGGAATAATTTTTAAGCGATCTGCTTTAACTTGAAGATTTACATCTTCATCTTCTTTCAAAGAAAATCCCCCATCAATATAAAAGCCCTCTTCATTGATAAATCCGCTAACCTGCTTAAAATTTACTTTAGCCCCATCAAGCTCAAGTTCTCCATAAGCATTACTGATTTCAATTGGCTCATCTTTAAAAACATGAATACCTGCATCATAAAATTTAATATTTCCTTTTATTTCCGGTGAGGCTGTATTAGTACTCACTACATTTAAATTGACATCTAACTTTCCATAAGTGTCAATTTCATTTAAGATTTGCACATTCGGTTCAAGCTGCACTAACAAATCCTGCAAAATTCTTAGATTTAAATCATTTCCTGCAATATTAAACTTTGTTATTGATGCATTACTGTCTACTTCGCCTTTTAAGACTAACTGAGAACTCAGCAACGGAATATTTAAATAGTCTATTTTTAAAATTTCATTATCGAGAGTCAGTTTTCCTTCCAGCCCTTGAATAAAATTTAAAAATCCAGATTCAGGAGTCAAATTAAATTTACTAAGAAGGATTGTTCCATAATATTTCGGCTGAATAGCAAGTCCTTTAATATCTAAATCTAATTTCACAAAACCATCATCGTTAATGGGTTCAATTCTTTCTCTGGTAGTAGCAGGAAGCAGTGACAATGGCAAATATGGTTTAATATTTTTAAAATTAAACTTGTTGGTTTTAAGCTTTAAGTTTACTTCTGGCAGCACATTAGACCAGTTTATAACCTCACCAGTTAACGAGTAAGACAATTCATCTATTTTAGAATTAAAATTTAAAATTTTAATCTTATCTTTTTTAACAGCTGCTTTTAAAGTGAAGCCTGTTTTTGGAATATAAATTGGTTGCGTAGCATCTTTGTTTTTAAAAACCACCTTCAAATTATTTGTTTTTGTTTTAGTCTTTATGTTTATCTGAGGAATTCCGGCCTTTTTCTGTATTAAAATTGCCCCCGTGAAATCTCCATCAACACTGTTTATTTGTGGATGTTGTGTAATGTAAGTTTCCCAGTTTGCAAGCTGAAGATTATCTGCTCTTACAAGTAAGTTAATTTCATTTCTTCTCCATTTAAATTTTTTACTTTCGGTGTAATTCCCCTTTATTTCTAGGAATGATTGGCTTGTTAGGGAACCGACTCTTGAAGTTAATTTAATATTCCTTGCGGTAGAAAATGCAGCCTTTTCAAAGTATAAATTTGTATCTTTGTAAAGTATAGATTTTTTTACTGGAGAGAACTCATCTATAAAGTAAATAATTCCATTATTAATTTTAAGATTATCGACTTCAGGTGCAGGACCAGGTGGAAATATTTCTATTAGATTCCATTTGTTGTTTTCATATCTAATCAAATTTACATAAAAATTTGCTGCTTCAAGTCTATAAAAATGGGTATAGTGACCTCTTAAAATATTAAATATATTCCATACAAATCTGGCTGGACCTGTTTGGAGAACAAGATTATCGTCACTATCCAATAAAGTCATTTCATTTGTTGAGACGCCTATATTTAATCCTTCCAGGTCCCAATCAAGCTCTCCAAGCTTCACTGTGCATCTTAGCTGATTTTTTAAATTCTTTTCTATCAGAGTTTTGTACTTATTCATATCACCAAGGAAATTTAACAATAAAGCTGTTGACGAAATTAAAACAACTGAAAGCCAGATAGTTATTCTTAATATTGTTTTTTTACTCATGACAAAAAATATTTATACAATTATTTTTACATTAGCTTCAAAAGAATTTCATTATTTAAAAACATTCCCTTATCAGTAAAACTCACCTTATTGCCAGACATCTTTAATAAGCCATTAGTTGCCATATCCGAGATTATCTTTTCCAGCTCTTTTTTATTTCTTTTGGTGTTTTTAAACAGTAAATCAATATCTAATTCCTTATTTAATCTTGAATTTAGCATCAATTCTTCAAAGCTGTAATTAATTGGAAATTCAGTAATTTGTTCAATATTTGGATATTTTATATATTCTTCAATAGATCTTAAATTGCAGGTTCTAAGCCCATTTAAGAATTTATGGGCACTGTTACCAAAGGCAAAATACTCTTTTTGAAGCCAATAATTTAAATTATGCCTAGATTCATACCCAGAAAGTGCAAAATTGCTTATTTCATAGTGTTTAAATCCTGATTCTTTCAACAGGCTACAGATAAGCTCATACATTGCATAAGATACATCGTCCGTTGGTAATAAACTTGTATCATTGTATATTATTTCAAATGGAGTATTTGGTTCAATAATTAAAGAATAAGCTGAGATATGTTTTGGCTTATGCTCTAAAGCAATATTTATAGATCGCTCCCATAAGTCAAGAGTCATACCAGGAACACCATAAATTAAATCTAAACTAAAATTGCTAAAGCCTGCTTCTTTAATTTGCTCTATAGCATCATAGGTGTCACAAGCAGAATGTCTTCTTCCTAAGGTAGCTAGAGTACTTTCATCAAAGCTTTGAGCACCAATGCTTATTCTATTCATTCCAAGTGATTTATAATCCTTTAAGTAATCTATATTTGCAGTACCTGGGTTTAGTTCAAGTGTAATTTCACAATCTTCAGCCACTATAAAATACTTTTTTATTTCACTGAACAACCGTTCATAATATGTAGGATGAATTAATGAGGGTGTACCACCACCTATAAATATTGTTTTTACCATCCCTACATACCCAAGTTCTGATGTTTCAAAGTTGCATAAATTCTTGCCTCCTGCCTCTTTCTCCTTGTTTTTATAGCTCTTATACGCTTCACACTTCGTTTTAATTTCATTAGATAGCGAATCAAAATATTTATCTATCAAATTTTCCTTACCTGCCCACGATGCAAAATCACAATAAGGACATTTACTTTTACAAAACGGTATATGAACATAAATACTTTCAGCCTTGTGCATATGAGTATTATATCGCTTGCTCTTAAAACGAAGTATAGGGTTAATCCTCTATCAATAATGCCGCATGAGTAGGCACCCCTACATCTATTGTTTGAATATTATCCTTTTCTTCTAAATTGACTACAGATATTGTTGTACTGTCTTCGCTTGTAACAATGAGCCATTTGCCGTCTTTGGAAAGTTCCAAATCACTGGGGAATTGTGTTTCAACAGGGAGTGTAATTCTATCTTTTATAACATGCGTATTAGTATCAAGTACTAGAACTGTATTATCTTTCCCACTACCAACATAAAGATTTTTATTTTTTGTGTCTATTGCAAGTGCAATTGGCGCTTTGTCTACTTTTATTTCTTCGACAATGGTTTGTGTTGTTGCACTAATTACAAGAACCGTATCGTTAAATCTGTTTGCAACATAGAAATGACTATCGTCATTGATTATTTCATCTGGTCCTCCGTCAATCTTTATAAATCCTTCATCCTGAAAGTTATTTTTATTTAAAAATGTTATTTTGCTTATACTTGGATGTGATATTGCAATGAGATTTTCTTTTTCCAGAATAGTAAAGTAAGCTGGATCTAATGCCAGATTCTTTTTTATAAAGATATTCTTATTGTCCTTTTTCATTAAAGTTGTAAAATATTTATCTTTAGATTCAAGAATATAAATCGAGGTTCCATCTTGAGAAATGCTTATATCCTTTGGGTTTGAGGCGTGTTTTAAAGTAGTCGTAGAGATAATAGAAGGTTTATCCGGATCAATTTCATATATTTGATTATTGAAGAAATCAGTCACATATATAGTCATAGATTGATTGTTATAAGCCAACTCCCATGGCAATCCCTTTGTTTCAATAGAATTAATTGTTGATGGATCTTCTAAATTAAGATATATAATTTTCCCATCATCAGGACTGGTAAGAAATAAATTGCTTTTTAAATGTTCTTCAGTAATACTATCCTGTTTATGATTATCTGGGGTTATTTCTCCAGGCACCCATGTCTCTGCCTCAAGAGTTTCTATAGGTAGTTCTCCTTTTAGAAATGACAATTCATTACTTATTACAAAATTTTTAGGTACTACTAAATCATCCGGGAATTTCATCTTTATAAATCTGTCTTTATACTGCTTAGGGATTTCTGCAAAGCTTAGAATACTTACTTGATTGTCCTTTATGCTAATTAACCTTGCATAAGCCCAGTCATTAGAAAACCAAATGAGTTGTGGCAAAGGTTTTCCTGGAACAGTAAAAACAATTTCAACATCATTTGTTTTTCTTGCTACTTTAGGCACTAAAGGAATAAAGCTTTTATCATTTATAGTAAATGAGTTATCAATTTTAAATTCAATTTCTGGATATTTTTTCTTTAAAACAGATTTTAGTTCTTCCGGAACGTCAACAGCTTGTGCAGCCCGGACAAATAAGAGCAAAAACAATACAATGATTAATCTTTTCATTTTATTTCAAACCCTAGCGTTATGATTTGATATGGCTTAATGTCCAATGCCACATGATTTTTTTCTTCTGTTAGGTGCCCGATGATTTCTTCAAATAAATTTAATAAATAAAACTTCTTAGGAGTACAGCTCAAAGACAATTTAAATTTTTTTATTGTTTTATTTGTTGGATTAAATAATCTTAAAACATATAGATTGTCCTTTTCTTCCGATTTTTTAAATGCACTGATTATAATCTCACTGGAATATTGCATGAAACTAGGTACATTAAAAGCTAAATCTGATTGATTAGCTTTTATTTTTGTTTGATATTTTAACTCTTCATTCATAATGTTTACTACATTACAACTGTTACTGTTAGGTAAAAGTCCATAGTTAAATTCTATTTCTCTATTACACTCTCCATCAGGAGTTTCTATTAAAGAATGTGACTTTACAATGGATAATTTTCCAATTGATCTAATAAGCGTTACTGCAAAACCATTTCCCGATTCATATAGCTCATATTCTGCCAGTCCACCACCAAAAAACGAGAGTCCATGGCTCTTGCTACTATGATTAATCCAGTTATGAAGAGGCTGCACAAAAGCACAGTCTTTCCACTCTTTAGGAGGACGATTTCTTTCTAATACTCCAAAAGGAGTATCAGCTGTAATAAAATTTATATTTAATAAAGTAGGAAAATGTACTCTAAGTCTTTTGTTTTGATTTAAGTTGTTTATTTTAGTTTTAAAATCAATACGATTACAGTTTGTGTAACAAGTTATGTGGGTTTGTAAATTTAATTCTTTATTTTCTATTTTAAATATTTTCCTAAACTCATTTTCTTCTATCACAGTACATACCAATGAGGGCTTCTCAAATTTTCCTCCTGTTATTAAATTATTTACAGTAGCATTTTCACTAGAAAATATTCTAGTGGTTTCTCCCTCACGAGGAATAAATCTATATAAGTCTCCACAATCATTTTCAAGCGTCATAAAATGAAGATTCTCAAACACAACTCCTCCTTTTTTCAAATGTATATTTAATGTTCCATCATTATTTATATCCAGTTTGTATTCATAATTTTCAAAGTTCAGTTTTGCATTTAAAGATTTTGCTGTTATAACAGATAATTTCTTACCATTTTCATTAGTAACTAAGTCATATGTTTTGCAAGAAAAGGGTTCTATTTGTACATTTAGTAACACATTAATTACTTGAACTAATTGCAATGCAGGGATTTCATGTTTTGAACTTACCATTTTAAATTTCTTAGAATTTGCAAGAACAATAAAGTTAGCTTCACTACTTCCATCAATAATTGTAAGTGTTTCAATTTCAGGTTTTTCTGCTTTTGGATCAGCATCAGACTTTTCAGCTCCTGCGAACTCTGTAGGCTTACTAAGGGGGAATTCGATTTCAACCTCAACAAATTCATTTCTTTTTGAATTCGTAAGATTAAAAAGCTGAAGATATTTTTTATCTTCAAAATAATAAGAAGGGAGATCCGAATCCTTAGCAAGTTTTCTAAAAAGATTTTGCTCAAGCCTATTCAACAACTGATTTACTTTCTCAAATCTTATTTCCATTTCTTTATGCACTGGATCCACAGAGCATCCACAGATTGAATCATGTGCATGATTTTGAATTAAAGACTTCCAGGCATGCTTGATTTGATAGTAAGGATAATTACACTTTCTGTTTATTTCTAAAATTGAAGCCAACGGCTCTATTATTTTTTCTAATTGTGTTTGTATTAAGTAATTTTTTAGTTTTAGATATACCCTGCTGGATAAAGTAGAAGCCAAAATAAATTTATTGTTGTCATCCCTGAGTTCACCATACCTGGCTGGTAATGCTGTCAAGTCAACATTATCTAATATAGATTTGACAACATCAGGCAATCTGCTTTGTTTTAATGTCCATAAATGATGTTTGTCGGAAGATTTTAAAACAGTTGGTATATCAGGTTGAACAAATAAATGATCACATCCATTCATAAGTAATATATTTCCTGAAGCAGTAGTTGAAGCTTGTTTTTCATAAATTTTATTTAAATATTCATTTAATTTTTGTTTGTCAGAAGGTAGTCTTTGAGCATTGTTGTACCAATGGGTAAGCGAGATTGCAAGTATTGCCTCATTATTCAGTGCGTACCATGTGTGTTCAGCTTTGCCACTTTGTATACCTCTTGCCAGAATGGCTGAATGAATATTAAATCCTTTTAAAATCTGGGGAAGCTGTGCTATTTGCCCGAATTGATCAGGCAAGTAACCAATATCCATGACATTTCCATATGATTTGGCTGTACTAATTCCATAATATAAATTTCTTATTGTTGACTCTCCGCTTGTTAAAAATTGATCTGATAACACATACCACGGACCTGTCAGAATATTGCCTGATCTTATATATTTTTTTATTAATTTTTTTTGATGGGGTTTTATTTCAAGATAGTCATCTATAAGTAATGTATATCCATCTAGATGAAATATAAAATCATTATTTTGTTCTAAAATATTTAACAGATCATCCAAAAGATCAACTAATTCAATTCTGTACGTTTCAAATGGTAAGTACCATTCTCTATCCCAGTGAGTGTGTGAAATAATATGAAAAACAACTTTTTTTTGCATAGATTTATAAATATAAGTCTAACGCTAAGGGAGCTAAAAATAATCCGGCGGCAGGCAGAAATGTAATATGAGAATATTTTTAGGTACATTTTTAGAGCCAGAGTATATCAATAATATTCCTTTTAGTGAGTTAGAAGCATTATTTAATGGAAATTTGAAGTCTATTAATAAAACAAACACTCATATTACTTGGTTATTCATTGGTGAAGTAAATGACACATTTGTTCCAAATATTATTAATCACCTGGACGGAGCCATGCATGTATTTAAGGACATAGTTTTTAACTCTCATAAAATACAACTGTGGACTCCAAAGAAAACACCAAGACTAATAGTAATAGATGGCAAATTAAATAAGAACATTTCGTTGGAAAAACTTTGCTTAGAAATCAAAGATTATTGCGTCCCTGATCTTAAAAAGGATTTTATACCACATATTACTATTGCAAGATTTAAAAAAGATGTTTCTGTAAGCAGAAAAATATCACTTCCTGCGATTAAAGGATTTAGCTGGAATATCAAAGAAATAGAACTGATTAAAAGCACACTTCAAAGTTCAGGTCCTGTTTATGAAAGTATTAAGACGTGGCATGTTTAATTGTTTGCTCTACATCAATAAATTCGCCTTCTTTTAAGTCTTGAGATTTTAAATTAACTAACCAGTTCTTAACAAGCCTTAATGCCATGCAGTCATCTTGGTTATATTGAATGCTTAAATCTAGAAACCTCTTGTCCTTAGTCGCTAAATAATTACTGTACCAGCACATGGACTGAGTAGCGCTGGCTTCTTTATTCTTCCATCTGAAACCAAGTACTTTTGCAATATTTTTTAAAGAGTAGCCTGTAACAGGCATAATTACTGACTCACGAACAGTCTTTTCAAGATTTGCTAAATTTACTTTTGATCCAAGATTCCATTTACCGGAAAGTACAGTTTGTTCATAGTGTCCATAATGATAAAAAGTGTAATCTTTGTATTGAGTTGCAAGCTTAGTAAACTCTTTTATCAGTTCCATTTCACTTTCTTCAAGCAAAAGAGATTTATATTCTTGTTTATCATTTTCATACAATAGTATTCCGATTAGATAATCTATTCGCGTTAAATCAGTGCCATTGTTATCAAATATAAAATCACTCTCAAAATCTATGTAGATTGCTTTTTCATCTGAAGGTGATAGATCCGGCATAGATTTAATAAATATTTGATTCTTGCTTAATGCTTGAGTTTGTAAAAGTACATTTCGCCCCTTCTCCCCTTGCAAACCTTCAACCCCTTCAATATCATGAATGTCGCAATTAGCTAAATCAGAATAATTATTAATTGAAATATTTTGAAGCCCAGATTTTATTTTTCTACTTATCCCAGGTACCAATGATAAATCATATTTTATACTGGCTTCCGGCTGGCAAAGGTTATACCACTGGCACATTGAACAATTTGAGTCTATAAATAAGTCAGGCATTGAGTCTTGATCACTTAAGATTTTCTTGCTTTTTTCAATAGAGCTTATTACCTGTGGCATCAATGAATACAAGTATCTTATTTGAAGATCCATATCAAGAAGCAACAATCCGCCATAAAGGGGGGTAAAATTCTGAACCTCCCCAATGATAAATGCATAGGTAGCAAGTTGAAATAAGTATCTTTCCCTGGATGTACTTGCACCTTTTATATCAACCGGATAGTAGTAATAGTTGCCAAAACCCGAATTCCCTTTTGCTTTAATTAAAAAGTCTGGAATTCCTATTAGCTCATCATTTTTTAAAACGCCTTGGTAAATGGTTTCAACGCCTTCTTCCATTAGCTTTATTGTTTCTTCCAAACCTTTTTTATAATCTCCTACTTTATACTTAGGCCTTTCATAGGTAAAAAAATCAATGACTTTTGATTCATATCCTCTTCCAACTTTCCAAAGCCTTTTTAAAAATTCACTTGGTGGCAGCTGAATGGACTTATCCCCATACTTATTTAAAAAAAGTAATCTCGGGCAGCGATAATAATTTAAAAGATCGGTTGTACTAAGTTGCATTGGATACTAAAAGAATAGCAGAAACTAAAGATAACAGTCTTGAAAAGCTGCTTAAGATTAAGATCCGCGCTACATCAAAAGAACTATATTTCAAAGCAAGATTTATGGGATTCCCTATCATAGTCTAGAGCTAAACAGCAAAACACCGAACACTTTAAGTGCGAGGTTCTCATGTTTATTTATAAACTAACATCTTCAATTTTACTTGCTTTGATTATATGCCAGTCGGTTGCATGGGGACAAGTTTGTTCTTGTAGAAATTATTATAGTGTTCCACATACATGCTACTATTCACCAATTTATGATTATGACGGTAGTTGTTATTCTAAGTGTGTTAGAGAAGCTAACCAGTAATTATTCCATTGGTACTCTATAAGAATTATTTTTTACGATTTCATTAAACCTATCATTTACTTTTGATTTTAGATCTATAAGCCTGCTCTCAAGAATTGCTATTGCAATAAGTGTATTTTTAAAATGTGTCTTCTTTTGCAGATCTTTAGTTTTTTTATATGATTTAATTGTTTGATTTTTTTTGTTTTTTATCTCTTCTAATAGTTTATTTATCTCTTGCACTGTCTTTTTATAATTGTCATCATATTTTCTTATGTATATTTTAGGTTCTAACTCTGACCTAAGAGGGGACTGATTAAACATACTAATAAAATTGTTTTTTAAAATTTCTATTTCAGAAGGAGGATAATATATCTTAAACTCGCTATTTGCTCTTATCGGAAATCCTTGCTCATCTTTAATAACAAAATGTGCAAGAGGTGGCATTAAAAAATTAGCTACCTCTCCATATGCCCTAAGCTCTGTAAAAATATTTGATCCTAACATTGGTTCTAATATAAATTGCCACCTGGTTTTATTTAACAAACTCAACTCTTTTCGTACTATAGCTATTCCTTCTATTGTATTTAATTGTAATGGCAAGAACAAATCTTGAATTGCATTATTGATTTCTACCGCACCTAAATCAGGATTTAAAAATAGTTCTATAGGTTTAAAATATCTTGTGTTTAAAGCATTGATATTATTCAATCGTTTCTTTTGCATTGTTTCATTCACTGTTGGATTTAATGAATCTTTGATTTGTGTAGGATATGGAATGGCTTCCATTACTTTATGTGTTTCTTTATAAAATTTGTTTTTGTAAATATTTTCAATATCAAAGAAATAGCTATAACCGAATTTCAATGTAAAAGCCAACAGGAAAACCAATAGTACTTTTAAAGAAGGATTTAAACAATTAATGATAATCTCTTTTATACGTTTTATTTTTAATTCTTGAATGATTTGTTGTTCTTTTTTTACTAGAGTTTCATAGGTTAAAATTACAGTATTTGTTACTTCATTACACAAATGACTAATAAACTCAGGCTCTTGAGGTTTATGAACCCTGTTCATATCATCCTCTTCTATAAGAAGATTGTTTCTGTTGGTGTTTTTAAGTTTCTTAAATATTTCTGCACATGCATTTTCCATATAGAAAAGTAACGCGGTTGGCTTATCAAGGGCACAGAGGTGTTTTAATTCGCTTAAGGCTAATCTTTTATTTAAGCTAACTAATTTTTCTTGTGGATTTGATTTTAAGTAAGTAATAATTGCTAAGATATGTTTTTCATCACGCGTAAAATTGTTTTCACCTTTAAGTTTAGAATTATTAATTATTTTTAAAACATCGCACAATCCACGCTGACCGTTTTTAATCATATTCAGTGAATACTTTGTGTTAAATAAAGCAAAAACTATATTATCTAGCTTATAAATGTCGTTCTTATATCGAACATCAGTAAGTTTTATCGTTATGTATAAAATTGCTTGTTTTATCTCATCATTATTTAGCGCCAATAATTTTAAAAACAGAAGCTGTTTAAACAAAGTTTTAGCAGCATAAGAAAGCTTAGCTTGAAACGCAGAAAAATAAGCATCGTAATCATGATTAAAAAGGCCTTTGATTAACTTGTCTCTTAAAGCATTGTTTGATATTGTCTCTATTAAATACGAAAAGGTAAATTCTTGATTCTCATTAAATAATTTTTTAATTAATGCACGCCCTTCCAAACTTACTAAAAGATCATCTATAGTTTTAAATTGCTTAGGAATAGGAACTTGGGTAAGAAACAGCTCGCTATCAAAATAACCAATTTCTTTTAGTATATGATTTAGTGCAATCTCATGCGTAATCTCACCTTTCTCAAGTCCATCAATTTTGATGTTTAATACATCGTCCAGAATTTCCAGTAAGTAATCTTTTTCAATTTGTTCTATAGTATCCCAGAAAGTTTTTTCTTCATTAGCTGACTTGTTTGTGATTATTTCTTGAATTCTTGTTTGTATATTATTTTTTATATCATTAAGTATTTTTATTCTTTGGGGAATTGAGGTGGTTTTCTTCTTTATGTTTTCATTATGTAAGTTATATAAACCAAGAATAAAATCATATGCATCATCATTTATGCTCTGCATCTCACCTTTTTTTTGTTTTGATGAAAAAATTAAATTTGATACTTTTTGCGTCATGAACTCTTACTTCTATTTTGAATAAAAAATAAATTTAGCTTACTAAGATTAAGGACATGGCAAATTAAGTAAGATAATCTGCTTTGTTATGTTGACTGATTTTCAGATAATTTTTTTAGATCTCAAATCTTTTGTTGTTATCTGAAAAATTAATGAATTATTCAAGGGTAATAACTATAATAACCTTTGGTAAGGAGTTAATTACAATAGTTTAATCATGAAAGATATTCAAGCAATTGTTGCCAGCCACAAACTATATGCTCCAAAACAATCAGTAGCAGGCAAAGAAACAGAGCTCATTACTCTCGGGCAAACAATAGAATATGTACCTTACAAAAAATGTGACGGTGATTCTCCAAGAGATGAGTTGATTGAAAAAGCATGGAAATTAAAATCTTCTTCCATAGGTAGAGCTTCTTGTAAGCCTAATAAAGTTATTTTGGATGGAATTAGTATTGGGGAATTCATTAGTGGAAAATATAGAATAAATGAATTTATTGGCAGCGGAGGATTAGGAGTAATTTATAGTGCAACCGATAAAGATGGTAATAAAGTTGCAATAAAAGCACTAAAAGGAGGCGAAATCCCTGAAGTGCTAATGCAAAGATTTTTGCGTGAAGCCTCTGTCATGGCATTTCTAGATCATAAAAATATTGTTTCGTTAATTGATGTCGGTGTAGATAAAGATAGACCGTATATTGTTATGGAGTATGTAGGAAATGGCACTTTTATGGATGTAGTAAAGCTATACCATAAGGGTTACATAGATTTAAGCACAGCACTTCACTACATTGCTGATTTATGTCAGGCACTAGATATAGTACATGCAGATGGAAGATTTGTTCATAGAGATTTATCACCTGCCAACATTTTATTAAGTAGTGAAACTACTAACTCTATGGATAGAAGGGTTGAGCGTAATGTAATTAAACTTGCAGATTTTGGACTAACTCATGTGTCTGATGCATCAAAAATGCTTACAGATTTTGGGCAGATAATGGGAACAGTTAGATTCTCCCCTGTTATTGATATGGTTGGTGGAAATATAGATGCACGGTCTGATCTTTATTCTGTTGGCATATTGCTTTATTATTTAGTAACAAAAGAGCTTCCGTTTGATGATCCTGAAGGAGGGGATAGTCATAAAGGAGTAATTAGTATTTGTGATCAACATCTATATAAATCACCAGACTTTGATTTAATAGACAAGAGACTTCCTTCTACATTAGTCTGGCTTATGAAAAAATTACTAGAAAAGAATCCTGACAACAGACCTCAGAAGGCAAAAGAAGTTGAGTCTATGCTTAGAGAAATTGCAGTAGGTTTAGCAGCATCAACATCGCTTATTGTTACACCAATGTTTAATCCACAAGCTGAAATATTTACCGGACAAAAAGAAGATAATGAACTAACTGTTTAGCCAAGCTTCCACACGATAACTTATTTTAAACATAGTACAAATTTAGCTTTACAAAAATTAAACAACTGTTTGGGTTAAATTCCTGAGTTTTATATAGTTTCAGCAATGTTTATATGTTTTAGGTTTATCCCCTAATTAGGTGGGCATGAATATTGTATCCGAATCAGGAGAATACATTATGAATAAAGAAAAACTAATCACATTAACAAAAGTAATGGTTGCAGTAACTTTACTATGGGAGTTATATGACTTAAGCATTAATCATTATTCTATATTGTGTTTTGTTTTTCCTTGTGTAATGTATTTTACCTATAATTTTCTCTATACAATAACTACAATTATTGAGGAAGCTGAAAAAATTGCGATAAAAGCATTTGAGTTTGCAAAAGAAATTGTCGGGATGAATCATTCCATGACTTTTAGTTCTTTAGACGATCTGATTGAAGCATATAAAGCAAATTTAAAATATAAAGAGGCAATTATGCTTATTGAATGTGTATTAAGTGTTTATTCATCACTTACAGGATTTGATAAGCATAAATTGGCCACCTTAAATTTAGATTTAATTGAACTTAGAAAATTTATTCCTCCCGATTCAAATAATAAATTATTACCACCTGTAGAAATAATTTCTTCTTTTCCAAAAACCACCCAACAAGAACAGTTATCCAATGAACTAAAGGGGCACGATAGCTTAATGAAAGTAGCAAGAACATTAGTTGGTACAGCTTTTTCATATAGCATGCAACATAAATTTGACGAAGCAGAAAAACTCATGAAAGATGTTGTTTCTATATGTGAAGAAGCTGAAGGTTCACCAGTTATCGATTCATGTAAGTCTAAACAAGCTAAAAATAAGGAAGAAGAGCAAGATATTTTAATAGCTGAGTTATTTGAATCAAATGTAAGCTCACATGAGCCATTTCATTGGCCTCCTCAAAAAATTACCTCGAAGAAAAAGCTGCTTAAAAAAGCATACGCTTTTGGTTAATAACAAAAGAATTAAGTACTGAGTTACTTCGATTTTACATATTAATATTGTTATTTAAATTCAATTCTTGTTCAATTAATGGATAGAATTATTTTAAGATGGATTGGCTAGCTATAAATTCATGAATAATTTACTTGAAAAAATTAAAAATATTCCAACGCATATTAAAATATTAATTTGCATCTTGATAGGATCATTTTTAGTTAAGCTTTATTTTGTATTTGCTGTCTCTGATTATCAAAACTATCTTTATAGTGACATGAAAGGATATTGGGCTAGAGCACTACAAAGATACACCAGCGGTTCTAATCCAGTTGGGCAAACCATTATATGGCCACCGGTTTATCATTATTATCTGGCAGGACTATTTAGCATTTTATCTTATATAGGTTTATTTGAAAAAAAACTTGAGGTTATTTTAGTTTTAAATATAATTTTTTCCACTGCTTCTGTATTATTTGTTTATTTAATTTCAAAACAATTTCTAAGTACACATTTTTCACTTATAGTTTCAGTTTTTTACGCTTTTACTTATCCATTAATTTACATTAATGCATTTGTAATGTCTGAACCTACTTGCTTGTTTTTATTGCTTGCTGCTATTTATTTATTACTTACTTATACTGACAGAAAGCTTATATTATTTCTTGCCGGTATACTGTTTGGTTATGCCGTGGGAATACGTCCTTCAATAGGATTATTAGGACTTTCTTGCGCCGGATATATTTTTTTTACCGGCGGCAAAAATATAAAGTCATTTAGTAGAACAATAATTTTTTTAATTGGTTTTTTTATTATCGTCTTATCAATCAGCGTGGAAAACTACAATGTATCTCAAGGAAGGCTTAAGGGACTATCAGCTCATGGAGGAGCTAACTTTCTTTTAAGACAATGCAGGGTAGGTAAAATTATATGTAAAGTCACGGATGGCATGTATGTTTTATCACCACCTATTTTTAACGCATATCCTGAACTAAGACAAATTGAAACTGTTAGAACACGAATGCCTTTTTATAATCAAAAATATTTTTACAAGAAAGGCATTGAGTGTATTATGGAAAAACCTCTTGAAACATTAGGTGGTAATTTTTTATTATTTAAAACTTTGTTCTGGGGCCCTTTTTTTCCAGGGCGCAGTGACGTTTATGGATATGACACTTTTATGAGTATATTTAATACTATGATATTCTTTATGTTCATTTCATTAGGGTTACTGTTTATACCTTTTAAAAAAGGGCTTTTGCCCAGATCTAAAAATATATTTTTGCTTTCGATTATATGTTGGATATTGTTTACATGCTACCTTTTTAGTACAGGACAAAGACAATTATTACCTGGGATCTTTGCTATTTATATTTTGTTTTTTAGTCTTATGTCTAGTTTAAAAAAATGATTGAAAAGTATAAAACACAACTGACTCAATTCTTAAATTTATTAAAATTTGAGCACTATCTTTTTTGTTTCATTATCTTTCTTTCATTTTTAGTTAAGCTTATTTTTATTTTTAAATTTACCGATTATAAGCAGTATTTGGTCAGTGACATGTTAGGTTATTGGGCACGGGCAGAAGCAAGATTTGAGGGAAAGATTGTTGATCAAGGACAAATAGCTATTTGGGCACCGTTTTATCACTATATTCTTGCAGAATTTTTTAAATACTTGGCATATTTTGGTGCTTTGGAATATAAGCATGAAGCAATACTTGTGCTCAATGTTGTTTGTTCAACACTATCTTTAATACCTTTTTATCTTATTGTATACAATGTCTCTAAAAGTAAAAGAGCTTCATTTGCTGCCCTTATGTTATATGCATTCAATTTTATTCTTATTGATTTTAATACATTTATTTTGATTGAGAATCTTGCTATCCCTTTGCTGGTATTTGCTGTTTATTTATTGTTTGTACATTCTGATAAATATTTTATGATTTTATTTGCAGGAATTATATTTGGATCTGTTGTAGGACTTAGACCTGCATTAGGCCTCATCGGGATTTCTTGTGTGTTCTATATTTTCTTTACATGTGGGAAAAATATAAAATCTGTAATTAGAACAATGTTATTTATCATAGGATTTTTAATAATTATTTCACTAATTATGATTGAAAACTATCATGTTTCTGGCGGAAAGATGAAGAGTCTATCTGCACATGGGGGCGCAAACTTTGCTTTAGCGCAATGTAGAATGAGACGCCTAACAACCCATTATGATGGGTATACATGGACTTTATCCCCTCCCATTTTTAATGAAGGAAATGATTTTTCAAGGCGTGAGATATACGAAGCACCTGTCCCTTTTTACAATCAAAAATACTATTACAGGCTTGGCTTTGCATGTTTAAAACTGCATCCTGAAAATCGGCTTGAAAATTTAAAGATGATTAAAGCATTGTTTTGGGGTCCCTTATTTCCATTTGCTTATAGCATAAAATGGATAGCTCCTGGAAATAAAATATTTAGTTATATAATCTTTCTTATGTTTATATCTCTTGGTCTTTTATATTGCCCTATAAAAGATAAAAAATTAGATAGTAGAAAAATTCTTTTTCTGCTTTCAATTCCTCTATGGATAATGCTTGTAGGATATTTTTATGCATCTGCGCAAAGACAAATGTTGCCAGCATATTTTGCGATTTATACTATGTTTTTTGCTCTACTTACCTATATCAAGCATTACGAGCTACAAGCATTGAAATATTTTGGTGTTTTACTTTTGATATATATCTTGCCTAGTATAATTTAAAGCTTTATTTCACTTTCTATTTCATGCGGTTTTAGTTGTTCTTTTTCCAGCTTAGCAACTATTACTGTACCGATCGAATTACTCCAAAGATTTACCGGTGTTCTACAAGAATCAAGTATTCTATCAACTGCTAAAATCAAACCCAGTCCTTCAACAGGAACATTTACAGCATTTAATATTATTACCATTGTCACAAGACCGGCCCCTGGGACTGCTGCAGCTCCTGCAGAAGCAAAAAATGCTGTTATAACAATAATAATCATATGAATAAATGTCAGATCTATGCCATACATTTGTGCAATAAATAATACAGCCACCCCTTGATATAATGCTGTCCCATTCATATCTATTGTAGTTCCAAGTGGAACAACAAAGCTTGTTATTCTATTTGGTACTCCTACATTTTTGTTTAGACATTCCATTGTTACAGGAAGTGATGCAGCACTGCTTGCTGTAGGAGTTGCAATTGCAAGTGCAGGAAGAAGTTTTCTAAATAAATCAATAGCAGAATATTTGCCAAAAACTTTAAGTATTATAGGAAGGATTATCCCAGCATGAATAAGAAGACCAAGAACTACAGTTATAAAATATGTCATCACTGCAATAAGACTTTTTATGCCCAATGTTGCTACCACAGTAGCACTTAGTGCAAATACACCTATAGGAGTTAATCTTATAATCCAGTCAGTTATTCTCATTATCGCTGCAAAACTGGATTCAAAAAAAGATATTATTGGCTTTCCTTTGCTTTCAATTTCAATTAATGCCATTCCAAGAAGAATTGCAAAAATAATTACAGGCAATATATCCCCGCGTGATAGAGACTCAAATATATTTTGCGGCGCAATATTGACAATAAGATCTGAGAAAGGCGGAGGAGTACCGTAATCCTCACCATTTAAGCCAGATATAGCATGCCCTACGCCTGGCTTTATTAAACTGGCAAGAACCAATCCTAATGAGGTTGCAATAAATCCTGTGGATATAAAATACAAAAATGTTTTAGAGCTTACACTTCCTAAATGTTTAGGATCGCCAATTGAAACTATTCCTAAAGTTACAGAGGTAAAAACTAGTGGGATAACTAATAGCCTCAGCAATCTCATAAATATTTCTCCAACAGGAGAAAGAATAACTGGTGATATATCACTGAAAAAATAGCCTGTAAGAACTCCAAGAACAATTCCAATAAATATTTGAGTGTGTAATTTAAGTTTCATATGGGGTTCCATTATATGTTATTGCAAAAATTTGCAATGTATTACATATGCTATTTGTAATTCTTCGTGTAAATCACAATATTTTTATCCGGGTATTCAACTTGAAAGTTAAGCCACCTGGCTATCCAGTCAAAAGTACTTTGCTCATAAAAACAAACATGAGTAGGATCCTTGTGATACCACCAATTGATAAACCCTTCTTTATTTTGAAGAACTTCAGTCATTATTGCCAGTCGACTATTATTCTTTTTTAATAAACTATGCAAGAGCAAAAATTCTTTTCTTGGATTGTAAAAATGTTCCACAACTTCGCTGCAAGTTATAAAATCATATTGTTTTTCCAATAAGCTATTATCAGAAAAATAATAAGGGTCGTAGTTTTCCACTTTATGTCCTGTATTTTTAAATATCGCTGACATACTAGGACCTGGTCCACAACCAAAATCCAGTCCGCAGGCATTATTTGTTAATTTTGATATTAATGGGGAAGTAAGCCTTTGAAGAAAATTAATATAGTTCTTATCAGATGGATCATTTTGGTGATTGTCGTATCTTTCTTTTTCACTTTTTGGCTTTAATCTGTCTTGTGGCAAAAGAAAAATTAGCTTGCAGTTGTTACAGCTATAATAGTTTTTTTCTCCAAAAGTCTTGTCAAGTTTATGATGAATACAACTAACTATCTTTGAGTTACAAAGTAAACAGCTCATGATCTAACGTTTCGATTGCTTTTGTGTAGGATAATTTCCTTGAATTGCATTTGCAATCAAATCCTTAATTTCTTTGCTAAAATTACCTTGCATTATCCATTCTAAATAATCTTGTTCATTTTCAACCAAATACTTTAGAGTTTTTCCTGTATGCTTGCCAAAATTTATCACTACATCGCTATTATGCCATTTAAATTTCCCATCTCTATCTATGCTATCTGACTCTTTACCAAGACAGTAATCACTTAACTCATATATATCAGAGGGAAGCTCACTTTTATATTTTTCAAACTGTCCTATTAAAACTTCAATTGCGGCTTCTACATCTCCTTTTGCAGAGTGTGCATTTTCTATATCTTTGCCACAATAAAATTTCAGCGCGCTGGTTAAGTCTCTAGGTTCATGTTTGTGATAGATTTTTTTAGCATCAATTAATGCTCTTCTTTCTATTTCAAAATCAATCCCTGCCCTTTTAAATTCATTTTGAAGCACTATTGCATCAAAGTAAGTAATTCCAAATCCACCCAAATGACAATCTCCAAAAAAATCATATAGTGATTTTGCTATTTTTTTAAAGTTAGGGGAGTTTTTTACATCCTCATTGGTAATTCCATGAACCTCTGTTGCCTCCTTAGGAATTGGCATTTCAGGGTTTAGCCTTATGGTCTTAAATTCTTCTGTTTTATTAGGAGAGAATTTTACTGCTGATACTTCAACAATTCTATCCAAATGAGCTTTGGTTCCAGTGGTTTCTAAGTCAAAAAATATAATTGGCTTATCTAATTTAAGGAAATCAAGATTTAAT
>JACOTS010000016.1 GCA_016178265.1 Candidatus Melainabacteria bacterium | reverse complement strand
TACACAATGGAAACCAATGAATCAAATAGAGCATTGTCTCTCAATAACACCTCATCAGGTGGCATAAGCAATAACGATGATGCTGATTCAACACTTTTTTCTCTTCTATTAAGAAGCGAAGATAACCCTAGTAGCGATGTCCTAAACTCAACACAGGAGTCCACTATATCAGGAAGTGAAACAACAAATACAACTCAAGTCAGCCCAAGCATTAGTACCCTTCGTACAGGTTATGTAGATCTTGCGGCCGCCCTGAAGGAGCTATCATACACAGGACCTGCAGGGGCTTTTGAAAAGTACATTGGAAGGATTGATACGCAAGATGAAAAGTGGCTCATAGACTTATATGGAAGTCTCAGTCATGGGCTTAAGATGCAATATAATACCCTTGCTTCATGGCATAATCGTGTAGCTGGTTATTATGAAGCCAGAGGAAACTACTTTTCTATTAAAAATGCAGAAGACCTTAGGAAGGCAAAAGACTTTAGGATCAAAGCAAATAACTTTAAAGCCTTATCAATAAATTCAATATCTACCACTCCTACTTCCTCAAGTCCAATCACAAATAATCAAATCACTTCACAAAATAATGAAGCCACAGCTATTGCAAGTAGTAATACTGGACTTCAATCCATAGTGAACGATATTCAAAATGCCTCTACTCCAATATCACGAGAAACAATAAATGAAATTAATAATATACAAGCAAAACCTAAGATCAAAATCACATCAATAGATGACATCCCAGCCTATGATAGCAGCACAGGAATTGATCTAAATAAAATAGATGAATCAACTCTTCTTTCTCTTATGAAAGAACACAAAGTTACACTCAACCCTGCTGATAGCACAGTAAAACAAGAAAGTGTAAAAAATATTGATAACTTAGTATGGGGGAATGCTAAGGATAAGCATTTTAGTGACAATCTTGAGATATACAAGAAATTTAAGCTTCAAGATATATCAGATAAACTTACCAAATCAGATATTCCCGTAAGTGAAATCCATGATTCTATTCGTTCCTGGTTACTATCCCATTTACTATTAACCGTGAATTATTCAGTCAAGGTAACGGACGATGGAATGTTGCAACATTTTGACCCTTCTATTAAGCGTGATTACAAGAAATACGATCAGATCCATAAAAACAATCTTGAATATTACTACAAATTATATCCTAAAACTAAAGCTAAAGCTAGCGTGCTTAGTCCTTACACACTTGAAGAATTACTCCCTATTTTAATTAAAGAACAGAAAGTTAATAATATACAAGTAAAACCTAAAGCTAAAATTACATCCATAGATGATATCCCAACTTATGACAGTAGTGTAGGTATTAATCTAAATGAAATAGATAAATCAACTCTTCTTTCTCTTATGACACAACGCAAGGTTAAGCTTAACTCTCTTGATGGAACAGTAAAACAAGAACGTCAGGAAAATATTGCTAACTTATCGCCAAATAATTGGAATGTGCATTTGAGTACCAACTTGCATGTATACGAGAAATTTAGACTTTCAAACGTAAGCACTATATCAGACATATCTGCAAAAGAAATATTCGCTCCCCGCACTAAAGAAGAAGAAGAAGGTTTAAAGCGTAAAGTAGAAGAGCTTAAACAAGACGGCTGGAGAGTTGTTAAGGGAAACTACTTTGGCGACACTCTGGCATCATACCGTTTAACAAAACGAGGTACCTCCATACATCTTGGACAAATAGGAAGAGCACATCATAGACTCAATGAGTCAAATCCAGCACAAGTTGAAGCAACTTTAGCAAGATATAAAGAACTTGGATATGAAGTTCACGAATTACCAGAAGGTCAGACAATTAAAATTGATTACAGTAAAATTAATGTGCCGTATATTATGCAGAATGGATTTTTTGAGGATGGCGATTATAGACGTTCATACTATGTATCCCCTAGCGGACATACCCTTACCCTTCCTATTGGTTCTACAAAAGAAGGGTTAGGACCATCAAACACAAATGTAACAGAAGCAGATCCTAATCAACATATAACAAAATGGATATTCAACAGTTGGCCTAATTTTGAAGCTGCTCTGAAAACAATAAATCCTGACTATGTAGCACTCACAGATGAATTTACTTATCATCCATACAAGCCTGGCATTGTGGTTTACGATTATTTCGACAGCTATCAAGCATACCATTCTGAAGTACCATACAATAAAATAGTAGAAAGTAGACTAGATAAAAAGACAAGTGAGAAATTGCATGACATACAAGCAATATCAGGTACTCTGCCACTAAAAGTTGGCCAAAAATTTAACATTAATGGAATAGTTTACTTTTATGGAGTAGATGAATTTGGTACGTTTACCGAAGATGAAAATGGTTACAGGTTTTATAAAAATCCTAAATATTCGGGCGATGGTTTTGGTGTTGACTTTGTTAACTTTGGACTGTTTATAACAGAGGACCAACTTCCAACAGCTCGAGCACCGGGAAATGAACCAGAAAAGATGGTTGATGAAATAAAAAGCATAATCCGAAGCCTGGGCTATCAAGGAGATGTAAGCAATCTTCCAGATAACTGGGCATTTCTTACCAGAATAAGAGATAGCTTAACGGCAGCACAAAAGTAACAAAAATAAATTCTATTGTGGGACCCAGAGACATACCCTTATTTGTCACCAACTGTAACCATATTGTTACCCATTGCATCCATTGCTCCTTGAAGCTCTGATTTACTAATAGTTATAGGTTTTTGCTGAGCTGGATCAAAAAGCGTAACTTTATCACCTTCTATTGCAGTCACAACAGCAAAGTGCGCAGCATCAGCTCCACCATAAGCTTTTGGATTTACATTTACAATAGCTTTTTCTCCCTGATTTAATGCTTGCTCAACTTCATTGACTCCACCCTTTTCTGCCTTAGCATTAAGTCCCATCTTTTGAGCCCCCTGGACAAGCTGATCCGTACTTGTGCCATTTTGTTCACTTGGATCAGCCCCCATCAGTCCTCTCATTTCTTCAATTTGACCATCTGCCTCAGCAGCTCCACCACCAGCCTTGTCAAACATTCTTCCAGCCATCAGAAGACATGCAGGTCCACAATTTGCATTGCCAGCACCACTATCTTCATTTGAATTTGCCCCACCAGGAACCTGACTTACAAAGCTACTTGGTGCTGCATTATTATCACTTTTATTATTTGCTTGCGAAGTACTTGTGCCTTGATCATTACTAGCTTGACCTGGGCTTTGACTTACTGGTTCTTGTGAGTCCCTTAACTTACCAAAATTTGCCATCCGCTCTTGCAGTTGAAGGAAAATATCGTTCATCCTATCTTCAATTGATTTTGCAAGTGAAGTTTGATTATCAGTTTTCTGATTAGAACTTTGCTCACTCCCGGAAGATCTTATCCCAATAAGCTGTGCATTTAAGTGCCCAAGTTCAGATTGCAATCCTGCAATTTTATTCTTTTCTCCACTAGCAGTGCTCTCTATGAGCTTGTTTTTATTTGAACTTATACTTTGTACTTGCATAGCTTTTGACTAAAGAATAATCACTAAAAAGTTAAAGAGCCTTTAGTACAAGAGCTAGTATCAACCTTATCGGGGATAATTTAAGACTAAATTCAATTGTTTAATTTAAGATATCTGTACCAAAAAGGCAAAAATTCTTAAAATTGATTTAATAGACTTGATGTAAAATGCAATAAAAAGTGTGGCTTTTCAACGGAACTTTTACTGTTTTTTACCAATTTTAACCATATAATTTTCCTGCTCACTCATAGCAGATTGAAGTTCAGATTTGTTTATAGTAATTGGCTTTTGTTCAAGAGGATCAAATAATGTAACCGTATCACCATCGATAGAAGTTACAACAGCAAAATGTGCAACATCCTCACCACCATATTCTTTTGGATTTACATTGACAATAACTTTTTTCCCTTGATTTAATGCTTCTTCAATTTCTTCTACGCCACCTTGATCAACTTCTGCATCTAACCCCATCTTCTGTGCTCCTTCAGCTAACTGATCTACATTGGTATCGCTACCTTCATCTGAAGTAGCTCCCATAAGCCCTCTCATTTGTTCGATTTGATCATCTGCTTCAGTCGCTCCGCCACCTTCTTTACCAAACATTCTTGCAATCATCAAAAGAGTTGTTGGTCCACAATTAGCATTGTCAGAACCGCTGTCTTCATTTGTATTAGTAGAGCTACTAGGCTTTTGACTTACAAATGTGCTTGGAACATCACCACTAATTGGTGTTTTTGTAGAACCTTGACTACTGGATGAAGTTCGCATATTTGATATCTGTGTATGCACAGTATCATACTGAGCACCCAACCCAACTGGCATTTGAGTTTCTCCACTAGATGTAGAAATGTTAGGGATTGGAAATTGATTAGCTTTCCCAGTTGAACTTATTTTTTGATCAGTCATAGATTTAATGCTAGAAGAATTTACCAGTACATTGTTAAAGACTGTATAAGAGGAACAGACAGCCTTTATTTTGTAGTAGAAGCCCTAGAACCGTTTCTTAACGATTCCTTTACCTCACCTAATGTTTTTGCAATATTAGTTGTAATAAAGAATGATCTGTTTATAAATACAAGCAAAATTGACAATGGTAAAAGCAAAATTAAACAAATAAACTTTATCCATAAAAACAAACTTACATTAAATATTTTTATATCCAATAAAACTTTCCTGAATATTTTGGGCATTTTATTTGCTACATATCCTTCAATTCCCACAAGCGGCTTTTTTCTTAAGTTAAAAATTCGTCCTGTATTTTTTACAAGATACAGTGATTTGCCCAAATTAAAATACCATTTATGAAGATACTTAACTGAAAGTCTATCCGGATTTACTGTATGATACAAAGTTGCATAAGGCCAATATAAAATCTTATACCTATTTATCATTGCATACCAAAAAAACTCAGTATCCTCACATTGACCGCTTTTATTAACACCTAAATCTTCCCTAAATGGTCCTGTTTTTTCAAACACTTCTTTTTTAGCTAAGAAACTTGCGCTGATTGGATTTTTTGTAATCCTGTTTGGATATCTAAGTGGTTCTACACCCAGATCATGTACAGGTAAAAAACTTTGAATTAAATTAAATGGTTTACCAAATGTAAGCCAGAAAGGTTGTTTAATTACCTCATGCCAATCAGGAAGTATCCTAAATCCAAAAATATCAAACTCTTCAAATTCTTGAATCCCCATTAAAGCATTGCTTATAAAATCATTTGGAATAAGCACATCATCATCAAGAAATAAAAGAAAAGTTCCTTTTGATGCTAATATTCCGGAATTTCTTGCATATGAAGAACCTAGTTTAGATTCCAGAACATAATTAACCTTTAAGTTACTTCCTTCACAAAAAGCATATGCAACTTCTTTTGTATTATCCTCTGAATTATTATCAACAATAACTATTTCCCATGTCAAATCTTCTAAATCACGCTGAGTGCCTAAACATTGTAGTAAAGTAGTTAATTGTTTTGCTCTGTTACGAGTACAAACAATAACTGACAAAGCTTTTTTTTGTTTTTTGTTTTGTAAAACAGTCATGAGTTCAAATGAAGATATCTATAAGTTAAGCACATATAATTATATTCTCCCAAAAGAATTAATTGCACAGTACCCCTCTCGTAAACGTGATGAATCCAGGTTACTTTGTTACAAAAAATCCGATGATAGCATTACACATCACATATTTAAAGAGCTGCCAGAGCAATTAAATAAAGGTGATGTACTTGTTTTAAATAACACTAAAGTTATACCAGCAAGATTTTTTGCAACAACTGACTTAGGAAAAAAAATTGAGATATTACTTGTAAGACCTACTAACCCAGCAAATCTTACATGGAAAATTCTTGCCAAACCAAAAAAACATCTGACAAAAGCTAAGACTATTACAATCCAGGCAACAGAAAAAAATTTAGAAATTGATATTATAAATGATGAGACCATAGACTTAAAACATCCTGATCGTTTAGAACTCATCTTAAATCAAATAGGTCAGATACCTTTACCGCCGTATATCAAAAGGGACAACAGACAAGGGACAACAGACAAGAGTAGTGATGATTTCGAAAGGTATCAGACTGTTTTTGCAAAAGAAGAAGGTGCTGTTGCTGCACCAACAGCAGCTTTGCATTTCACTGAAGAACTTTTAAATAAACTGCAGGAAAAAGGAGTGGAAATTTTATACATTACACTACATGTAGGACCAGGCACTTTTTTACCTGTTAGAACAGGTGATATTCGGGAACATAAAATGATGCCAGAAAATTATTTTATAGACCAAACAACATGGAATCAAATTCTAAAAGCAAAAGAAGAAAAAAGAAGAATAATTGCTTGCGGCACAACAACTGTTAGAGCTTTGGAATATGCAAATCTTATAAGCAAATACAGCGGACAGACAAACCTTTATCTAACTCCTGGTTTTCAATTTAAAATTGTTGATGCTCTAATAACAAATTTTCACTTGCCTCAAACTACATTATTAATACTGGTGAGTGCCTTTCTTGGATGGGACAAAATAAAAGCACTATATAATGAAGCAATAAAAAACAAATATAGATTTTATAGTTATGGAGATGCAATGTTCATATCTTAATCGTGATATGACATGAATTTAAAATTGCAGTAAATTGTTTCTACTTACCACCGGCTCGCTCACGAATGAGCTTCGCCGGTTTTCCATTGTGCACTTTAAAGGTGCTTCTTAAATATTGCTATCCAGATTTTACCGAATAAATCGGATAAAATCTTATCTCTTAACTAGCTTGCTTTAAAATATTACACTATCGAGGTAGTAACAGTAAATTTATATCTGGTTTATATTCTTATTCAATGCGAACACATAGCATATCTTCAACTGGTTTCAACATTCACAGATTAACCGATCGAGCATTGGAATTATTGATCATGGATACAAACCGTCTTAAATTAACTCTTGAGTCAAAAAAATTTAAAAGCAAAGAACAAGAAGTGCTTAGAACACTTGCGGATCAAGATTCCTTCGGCAAAAAAATAAAGATAACTTCAACCTTTCATCCAAGACAATTTGGCTTACCCCATTCCATTAAAGAAGAAACAACAGGCACATTAAGTGGGATAAGGTTATTACAGGACAGACACGGCAAATTAAATATTGAACTTGATCTAACTAATACAACTATTACAGGGCCTAATGAATTTTTGCTTCATGTTCCTAATTATCAAATGCAACTTAAAAGATATACTGATATAGGAATTGAACTTGAAAAAGAACTAACAACAAATCCTGTTTTAACCCAAGCACCAGTTTTATATTTACCAGGATTTACTGGTGCTAAAAATCATAGAGGATTTAGCATGCCATTAAGTGAGAATATACATCTACTTGGCGATATTCTTGGAGAAGTTATCCAGGAGCAATGCTCTCCAATAGTATTCGATACAGTTGAAAAACTAAGAGCACTTGCTAAAGAAATGCGTATTGATGAAAATCATGAGCGTGCTAATCAAATGATGGAAATAGTTCAAGGACTTGATACAGATACTGCACTTAGCGTTGTAAAAGCCTTCACAACTTATTTTCATTTGGTAAATGAAGCAGAAAAAGTAGAGATTATAAGAGTTAATAGAGAACGCGAACTACAAGCAACTGATAAGCCAAGAAAAGAATCCATTGCTGAAGCAATCTATGAATTAAAACAAAAGAGCACCACACCACAAAAAGTTCAGGAAATAATTAACAATTTAAGCATTCAACCAGTTTACACAGCACACCCAACCGAATCAAAAAGACCGGAGGTCTTAAATAAATTAAACACAATTACCACACT
>JACOTS010000087.1 GCA_016178265.1 Candidatus Melainabacteria bacterium | reverse complement strand
TTATCCTCCCACATGTCATGATGTTCTGTTACAAAATTAGTGGCCTTTCATTACAGAGTTTTGAGATAGCCTCGAAGGGAGGGGGTCCATGAGCAAGGTACGCAGCTCATGGAGGGTGACCTGAAGGCGGCAGGACCCACTAAGTTATAACCAACAAGGTGAACAGTCACAATAATTTTAATACCCATTAAACAATCTATCTAGAACATTAACATTTACTTTTTTTATTGGGTCCCACACTGTTTGTTTTATTGCTTCAGTTGCATCTTTGTACCCTAAATCAATTAAAGCCTTTGCATAAATTGGATGGAAGAAAAAATAACTAAGTAAATCACCTCTAAGGTGTCTTTTTAAGTTACCAAGCTTAAATAACCAATCCAATGTTCTAAAGTTTTTCCTTGTTTCCGGATAATTGTCCCATATCTCTTCAGCTATATCGCTCATAAACCTACTGGGAGACACAATAAAATCAGGAATGATTCTCCATTTCTTTTTGCCTCTTCTTTCTCTTTTTTCATTTATAGAATCCAGTAAAGTCTCATCATTAATTGCTTCAAGTATTTCATTGACCATTCTTAAGGTTTGAGTGTCATACCTTATATGATCTAAAAACAAAGCATTGAGCAATTTACCTATATTTTGCAACAGGCTTGGTTTGTCTTCTGCATCAAGCATAGAAGAATCATCATGATAAAGCCCAACTATAGCCAAAGCATCAGCTCCAAGCGTAAGAGCAGGCAAAAGCGGCGTGTTTTGTCTTACCCCACCATCTATAAACCAGTCAACATGTTCTTTGCTATGATCCTGAAAAACTATTTTTTCTGGCTTGAAAAATATTGGAATAGCAGATGAAGCAAGAGCATGAGTATGGTTTATCTTGTCAGGCACAAATCTTGTATGAGAATCAGCAGGAATAACTTTAATACAATGCGAATCGGCAGACTCATAAAAAACCACCGATCTTCCAGATGAAACAGATGTTGCTGTAATAGTCAGCGCATAAATTAACCCATCATCTATATTCTTTCTAAGCTGTTCCCAATTAACATCATTTTCTAAAATTGTTTTTAGCGAAGCATTATCTAAAAGCCCCGGGTATTCAGGTTGCCCTAATTTCATGGAACCTAAAAATGATCTAAGCCCTGCATGTGCCCAATTCTCTTGAAAAACATGTTCTCTTTTTAAGGTAAGCCAGTAATGTTCTAAACCCTCAATAATTTCATCTGCCGGCTTATGAATAAGCGAAGCTAAAAAACAAGCATTAAGAGAGCCAACACTTGTACCACAAATAATTTGAAATCCTCCTCTTTTTTTTACCTCAGGCAACAGTGCTTTTAAAACACCTATTTCATAAGCACCTCGTGCTGAGCCGCCAGATAATACAAGTGCAACTTTTTTCATAAAACAGTTTTTATATACACAATTTATTTAACCCAATTTTGACCTACCTAATACAATTTTTACCCAAAATACAACCAATACTGTATAACAAACTTAAATCTAATTCACAAAAAACAAAAAACTATTACAATATAAGTGTATTCTAAGCTAGCTCAAGATAATAAAGCAGGTACATAGATGGGTAAATCAATTTTTGAAAAAATATGGGATACACACTTGGTAGAGACTCTTCCGGGCAATAATCATTTAATTTTTATGGACCGCATTGTTGCTCATGAAATTACTACTCCACAAGGTGCTATTGAAATTGATGAGGATTTCAGCGGGAAACTTTATGCCCCTGAAAGAATAATTGCAATAAACGATCACGTCTCTCCAGCTAAAGATACTGCAACTGCAATTCAAGCAAAAGTATTAAGAGATTGGGCAAATAAACATAAAATAAAATTATTTGACATTGGTAACAATGGGATTTGCCACGTAGTTGCACCAGAAAGAGGCTACGTACAACCTGGAACCACATTATGTTGTGGAGACAGTCATACTGGAACAAATGGTGCATTTGGTACATTTGCACTTGGAATTGGCACAACAGCACAAGCTGGTGCAATGCTTGCTGGATGTCTAATATTAAATAAACCAAAAACATTTAGAGTAACAGTTAATGGATCCCTTCCAAAATATATTTATGCAAAAGATGTAATCCTAGCAATTATTGGTGAAATAACATTTAAAGGTGCAACTGGTTATGTGCTGGAATATACTGGGGAAGCAATTGAGTCTATGTCAATGGAAGAAAGAATGACAATGTGTAATATGTCCATTGAAGCTGGAGCAACAAGTGGAATGATAAATCCAGACGAAATTACTACAGACTACTTGCAAGGGCGTGAAAATATAACAAATAATAAAAGTGAGTTTGAAAAATTAAAAGTTAAATGGCTTACTTTTGCTTCTGATAAAGATGCAAGATACGACAAAGAATTAAAACTAGATGCAAAGAAGTTAAAGCCAAAAGTCACATGGGGCACAAACCCAGGAGAAGTAATTGATATAGATAGCGTAGTACCAACAAATGCAGATGAAAAATCTCTTGAATACATGGGCTTAAAAAAAGGAGATAAATTACAAGGATTAAAAATGGACCAGGCATTTATTGGATCATGCACCAACTCAAGAATATCTGATTTAAGAGAAGCAGCAAGGATTTTAATGGGTAAAAAAGTTTCAATTCCAACAATAATTACCCCTGGCTCACAAGCTGTAAAAAGACAAGCAGAAAAAGAAGGATTGCATGATATATTTCAGGATGCTGGAGCACTCTGGACACATTCATCATGCGGACCTTGTTTAGGAATGTCAATGGGAGTTGTTGCGCCTGAAGCCAGATGCATATCATCAACAAACAGGAATTTCCCAGGAAGAATGGGTACTAAATCAAGAGCTCATCTTGCAAGTCCAGCTGTTGTTGCTGCATCAGCAATAACTGGGGTTATAACACATCCAGAGGAAATAAAATGAATCTAAAAGGTAAAATCTTACGACTAGATAGATCTAATATTGATACGGATCAAATCATCCCAGCTAGACATTTAACAGGCATTACAAAAAAAGGTTATGGGGTTCATTTATTGGAAGATGCTCCTGACACACCTATTAACAATCCAGAGTTTAAAGATGCAATTATTTTACTTGCCAGAGAAAACTTTGGCTGTGGTTCATCCAGGGAACATGCTGTATGGGCAATTATGGATAGAGGATTTAAAGCTGTAATTGCAATAAGCTTTGCAAGAATCTTTGAAGAAAACTGTTATAACAACGGACTTGTTCCTATAAAACTAAAAGAAGAACAAATCAATAAATTATTTAACTTAAATGAGTGTGAAATAGATATAATAAAACAAAAAGTAATTATTCAAAACGGCGAAGAATTTGATTTTGAGCTTGATCCATTAAAAAAAGAGTTTATTTTAAAGGGCGGGTTTTTAAAGTTTATGAACGAGAAAATTCCAAAAATTAAAGAGTGGGAAAAAAGCCAAGTCTAATCTTTTTTATTTAATAACCTGGGGTCTCTAATTGGAATATCAACAACAATAGGATAATGATCCGATATAGACTCTCCACTTTCACTAAATGCATTATTTGCAAGCTTTAATGTTCTGCCAAAATGCGGTGCAAATGTATAAGATCCTTGTTTATTGTTTGACATATTCAAACCATAAGGCTTTACAAAAAACCAATCCAGCTTAAATTTTCCTACTCCTAAAGCCCGAGGCAGTTCAAAAGTTTCTGCATACCCTTTAAGTGCTATTTCATTTGAATCACTCAAAAAACCTGCTTTAGCCCTATAAGATTTTTCAGGAATGCCTCTTACATCAAATGTTTCATTATCTGAAAAAACAAAGTCCTTTAAAAGCTCAAAAAGTCTGCCTTCTTTATTTGGCAAAATAATTGGAATATCTTTCTTAGTCGGATTCTTATATTGTCTTGCTTTATTGAAAAAAGAAAGTACAAGATTTTCAGCTAAGCCTATAGGAGTTATGGCAACCAGTGCTTGTTTAGCAAAAAATTCGGGATCTTTTACCTTTTTTAGAACTTCCTTTTTTACTGTTACAGGACTGGCATCAGTGCTGGTAGTATTAAAATCTCCTCCTATAATTAGTGGATTTCTAACAGTAATTAATCTATTTAATAAATGTTGAAACTGATCAAACCTACATTCCGGCAAGCATCTGTTTTCCAAATGCGTTGAAACAACCGTTACTACTTGGTTGGAGGGAAGCATTAAATCAGCAACTAAAGCCATCCTACTACCATGCCTAAGTTCAGTAAGTATCTTTGCAGAGAACACTTTATCAGCAGCTCCACGTCTTGCATACTCAATTGAAGAAAGTTTTCTAGCTTCTTCAACATACCAACCATAACAATTAGGAAGCCGTATAACTCTTGCAGAAAGTATAGGGTATTTAGTTAATATTGCTGATCCGTGTAATCCTAGATACTTTTCTTTTTGTATATTTTCTAACTGCTCGAGTGCACTTTTTTCTAAAAACAGTTTTTCGTCCTCTGTAAACTTCTTAACACCAAGTTGATACGGATCGACTTCAATAAACTCGGGTGCAAAGACATATCCATAGCCTAAAGAAGCAGCAATTTTTTCTGCTATATTCTCATAATTAGTTCTTGGCACACCATAATCCACTTCATTCAAAAGAACAATATCTGATAAAGATAAAGCAGCTAGCTCATCATTTAAATCTCCTCCTGATAAATATTTACCTCTGGATTCAAACACCTTTTTAATCTTATCCGCATTAAACCCTCTTTCAATATTCCAATGAGCTACACGAAAAAACTGACCAATTGATTTATCATTCAAGAATCCTTCTGAAGGATTTTTTGGTTGTTTAATCATAGGGGTAAGCAGTTGCATTTGATGTTTCTTAAAAAGCTCACCTTTTGGATCTTCAACCTTGCTTAATTCAACAAGATTTTGGTAACTCAGAATTGGGTCTGTAAAGATTTCGAGGATAACAAACGACGCGGGTCCTGTCACCTCTGGGGTCCCCTTCAAAAACTTCGTTCCTCAGTTTTTGACTCCTACCCCACCGGTGCCACCCACTTTATCCTCGAATTTCTGACACACCCGAATTTATTAGTTAATCGAGCTAAAATATAACAATGTGAGGAAAAGCTTGTTATGCCAAAAGATACTATAAATGTAACGTACACTGTAAAAAATGAAGGCCGTGATATTAAAAAACTGGCACAAGATATTGCAATAGGCCAATCAACTGGTACGTGGAATGAGCTTCCGGCAAATATTAGGCTAAAGATTTCAAAACACCTGGCAGAAGTTGTGTCTATTCAAGAGTATGACTTTACATCAACTATTAAAATAGCGTTTCCAATTGAAAATTTTGGATCTGATCTTGGTGCACTCTTAACAGCAGTCTATGGAAAAATAAGTCTTGCTCCTAAAATCAAACTGGAAGATATTGAGTTTACAGAATCGTTTATTAAGCTCTTTCAAGGTCCAAAAGTAGGGATTAAAAATATTCGAGGAAAGCTTGGAAAAGAAAACAAACCTCTACTAATGAGTATTTTTAAGCCTTGCTCTGGTCTTTCTCCTGAAGAGCTTGGAGAAATGTTTTCTACACAAGCACGAGCAGGAATTGATCTGGTAAAAGACGATGAAATTTTATATGATAAAGATTTTAAAGTTACTTTAAAAAGACTTGAAACATGTCTTAAAATAAAAGAAAAGCTTAAAGCGAAAACCATTTATTCTATTAATTTAACAGGAAGCATCTCACAAATTCTAGAAAGAGCAAGAGAGCTTGAAAAAAATGGTGCTGAGTGTATTTTGTTTAACTATATTTCTTATGGTTTACCCCTTCTACAAGAACTTAGAGAACTAGTTTCAATTCCAATTATGGCCCATCCAGCCCTTGCAGGCGCTTTATGCATGAGTACAAATACAGGAATAGGAGAAATATTACTACTTGGAAAATTGCCAAGGTTTGCAGGAGCTGATTTTGTATTGTTTCCAAGTCCCTACGGGTCTATAGCATGGGACAAAGAAGTTACTAAAAATATTCAATTTGAACTTACTAAAGATTTAAAAGGTATTCTTCCTGCTTGGCCTGTTCCTTCTGCAGGAATCAAACCAAGCCTAATTAAACAAATAGTTTCAGATTTTGGTGAAGACATTATAATTAATGCCGGCACTGGAGTTTGGGCACATAAAGACGGTGGGCTAGCTGGTGCAAAAGAGTTTATAAAAGAGGTAGAAAATCTTAGCTTTGCTACTAAATAATTAATGCACTGGCTGATATATAAAAGCCTCTCCACCTTTCTTATTTCTACCATGCGTGTTAATTAATTGTAAAACGTGATCAACAGGTGCAATTACTCCGTTGGTATTAGTTTCTGAGCCCTTTGTTTCAGCAAGTTCAAAATAAATTCCTTCATGCACTTTTCCATCACGAGGATCTTTGTATAAAGTATATCTAAGAGATTTAGGATCAATATTTTCTTGTGTCCCTGCAGAATCCTTCGTTTGAAGAACAATAGGAACTCCTAAATTACTCATTGCATGTCTTGGAAGTAACGTATAAGGATATGCTTTCCCATCTGGAGTAAATGAGGCAATAAAATCTCTATACTCTTCTGTTTTACCACGTTGCAGTGGCATAACATCTTCTTTTGCAAGCTTGACAGTAATAGCATCTTTTTGTTCTTGCGTTAAATCAGATATTCTTATTTTTCCACTCTCCAGCCCAGTTCTTATATCAGCAGGAATGTCAGCTCCAGGAGGAATATGAACCCCTGTAGGCTCAACTCTTTCTCTATTTTTGAGAGGTATGTTACTTATTGGAAGATTAGCTCTAAATTGGAGCCCAGCCAAATAAAGACCTGGTAACGGTGTAGCTTTTTTATCTAATGTTTGTGCTTCAATAGGAGATAGTTTAATTCCTGGTTGTTGTAATTTTTTCAGTGCATCTTCAAGCGGTAACATTCTAAGGGTAAAATCTTTGTCTATGCTAAATGGGGTCTTGGGATTATCTACAATAATAGCTGCTCTTGAATCAGTTATCTTACCAAATTCATCTTTTACTGCTTCACCTTTAGGGGCTGCTGCCTTAGCAGGAGCTCCAGCCTGTGCAGCAGGTTTAACTTTAGTAACTTTTGCCGGATCAATTGGATCAACCATAAAAACCTTATACCAATTACTAAAATCTAATAATCAGTAATATCCCTAGAATCAAACATTATATGCTTACACATGTAAAAAGTAGATTGACTTGAAAAGTTGATAGCTTAAATCTGCTTCAAGCTGTTCTTTTACACATACCTTAAATTAAATTTAGATTCGTATTCATATTATATTAGGCTGAACCCCTACAGGTAAAAATAGAAAAGTTAAGTCTTTTCAATATTAGAAAGATTTTAAAATAAATTATCGTGTAATAATAATTCCAATATCTCTATGATTCAAAATCAAAAAACGGTTATATTTTCAGACTTTGACGGCACAATAACTAAGCGTGATGTCATAGTAATGATCATGGAAAAATTCGCTCCACCGCCGTGGGAAATTATAAAAGATAAGATACTTTATGAAAGAAGCATAACCTTAAAAGAAGGCGTTGAAAAGCTTTTTAAACTTATTGAAAGTAAAAAAAAACAAGAAATTATTGAGTTTGTAAAACATGAAGTTAAGTTACGTGAGGGATTTAAAGATTTTTTAGATTTGTGTAACAGTAAAAATATTGACTTTAATGTTGTCAGTGGAGGATTAGATTTTTTTGTTGAACCAGTACTAGAAAGCTTTAAAGATAAAATAAAGATTTTTTGCAATAAGGGTAACTTTGCTTCAGAAAAGATAAGCATAGATTATAAATATCTCCCAAAAAATTGTATGCTTTGTGGAGATTGCGGTTGCTGCAAAATTGAAATAATAGAAAATTATCCGAAACACGCGTATACTAGAATCCTAATAGGAGACAGTTTAACTGACTTAGCTGCTTCTAAAGTAGTGGATTTAGTTTTTGCACGAGGTGATTTGATAAAATACCTAAAGGAAGAAAACATTTCTTATATACCATATAATAATTTTTTTGAGGTAAAAGAACAATTAATACACAATCAATTAATAAAGAACTAAAAATTAACACTGCAAAAGCAGAGCTTATTAAAGTAAGCAAAAGTTTTTATAGTCGCGGATGGATGCTTGGAACAGCAGGGAATTTATCAATTAGAATTTCTGAACTCAAAGCTCAAAGCTCAGAGTTCAAATTTTTAATTACTGCAAGTGGAAGAGACAAGGGAGAATTAACGGAAGATGACTTTTTAATAGTAGATGGAAATGGTTGTCATTGCGAGGACTCTGATAGTGCTCGCAATGACATCAAGCCCTCGGCAGAAACCTTACTACATGCAGCAATCTACAAGCATACAAACGCAAATGCGGTTTTTCATGTTCACACAACAAACAACACTCTCATTTCAGCTCTCAGCCCTCAACTCTCAGCTCTCAGTTTTAATGGTTTAGAAATTCTAAAAGCCTTAGGCTTTAAAACTCACGATGTAAAAATTACTATTCCAGTAATCGATAACAGCCAGGATATGAAGCACTTAGCTAAAACAGCTCCTAGCTTGATAAATGAAAGTATTCCAGGACTTCTTCTTAAAGGTCATGGGCTTTATGCATGGGGCAATAATCCCAGTGAAGCAAAAAGACATGTAGAAACTTTTGAATTTTTATTTGAGTATAGACTTAAAGAACTATCCTTAAAAACTAAGTCCTAAGTCCTAACTCCTCACTCCTAACTCCTAAGAAGCAGAGCGGTCCCCACAAAGCTGACAAATCTTAGCTTGGCTAAGTTTGGCAGCGGATATCAATAAATGGCTTCCCACTTAGGATTTTCTTTAAATACTCTGATACATTGAATATTCTTTTTTTCAGTAAGTTCAAACCAATGTCTTGTATTTGCTGGTACAACAAGCAAATCTCCTTTTTCTACATAAATCTTAAAGGGAGGATCAACAAGTGGATTGATTCCAAATATTCCTTCTCCTTCAGCCGTAAATCTAACTTCATCATCTGTGTGATGATGTTCTTTCATAAATGGCTCTAGAATTTTATCCAGATTTGGACTCTTTGTATTTAACTCACAAACATCAGCCGAAGCATAGCCGAACTTCTTTTTTAATTTCTCAATTTGACTTTTAAATCTTACCAGAGCATCTGAAATAGAAGGATCTACCTCTTCAGGCTCCCAGAACTCAGCATATAAGCCATACTTACCTAGAAAGTCTTTAGCTTCTTTACTGCTAGTTATTGTTTTTTCTTTTGTTACTATCTTCATAACACATCATCCTACCGTCACACTGTCATTCAGTCAATTTTACAGATGAATATTTTTCTTTAATCTAGATAAATTATTGAAAAGATTTCCACCAAAACAAGTTGTAATAAGTTGTATGGCCCAGTCAACTGTTTGTCCTCTAAGTTCTTTTCGCTCAAGTTTTGGTGCAATTTCTACAATTTCCAAACCAGCAAGTCTTCCTGTCAACCTAAGTCTTTTATTAATTTCTCTTGCAATAACTAATCCCTCTCTAAGTTGCAGTTGACTATCACCGCTAGTACCTGTACCAGTTACATTCATAGAATCAATATCCCATGCAACATATACATAACGTACCCTTTTTAGTAAATAACTTATTGCATCAGTGATTATCTTATTAATTCCATATCTATCTATGTCTTCCATTAAAAACCATTTTGTCTTTGGCTTTACTAAACTTTTCTCACCAATTGCAAGCTGAACAATGTTGCTTGGTTGTACCCGCGGAAGTCTTTTTGACTTACCAATATTTAATAATCTTTGAAAGTCTACGTGAGAGTCAAAGGATTTATTTGCAGATATAACAGCAACAGGCATACCATGAGATCGCCAAGACGGAGTATTTTTAGGATGATGAGCATCAAAGTGCCTATCAATCCAAAGTACCCCAACATTATTTATGGCATCACTTACACCGGTAATAGTACCTATTGCTAAACTATGATCGCCGCCAATAGTAAGAGGAAAAGAACCTTTTTGTATTTCACTGGTCACCGTTCTTGCAAGCCATTTATTCAGTTCTAATACAGCATCAATATTTTTAATGCGATTTTTTTCATTCTTAAATTTTAGTTTCAATTTCGGAGGCTTAATTATTTTTACTTTATATCCTAATTCTTCCAAATCTCCATGAAAATCATTTTTAAGCATTGCAGAAGGACCATCTTTGGCAGCATCATTAGGTCCTCCAACAGAAAAAGGGAAAAGTATAATCGACACATTTTTGTTCTCTTTTGCCATTTCCTATTTCCTAACTCCTATCTCCTATCTCCTAATTCCTAGCTACAAACGACCACTCAAGTTTACGCAACCAATATTTCCACTTTGGTTCAATGTGTCCAGTTAAGGCTTTTACTAATACCGTTTTAAATCCATATCTTTGCCCAAGCCAAATATCAGTTAAGGGTCTATCTCCAATAATTGCTATTTTATCATTTGGCATATCCAAGTAACTATGAACTTCCTTCATTCCTAATGAAAACGGTTTAAGTGCAAATCCAACAACCGGTATATCCAAAACTTCTTTTACCGCAGCTAAATACTTTGCTTTCTTGTTGTTCGTTAAAACTATAAGTTTAAAGTTTCTTTTCATCACTTCAAGCCAATACTCTACAGGTAATTCAAGCCTAGCTGATTTAGGTGCCATAATTGTGTTATCAAGATCTAAAACTACACCTTTAATACCAAGTTTTTTTAACTCGGCTACAGAGACTTGAGTTACAATGTCCTCATAAATTAATGTTGGTTTTAGAAATGGAAAAATTTTTATAACGCTCCATAATTCACTGCGGCTAATATATTTTAGCCTACGTGAATGATTTCGCTTTTTTGCTGCCAATTTCTTCAGACGTTCAGGTTTGTCGCATTTGGACAAACCTTCACTTATAGCTAGTGATAACGTGAGGTTATATAATAACAATGTTACATAACTCCGAGAAATTTACTTTTCATGTCTAATAGAAATTTATTTAAAATAGCAGGGTTTGTCGGAATATTTATTCTTGCAAGTAAAATATTCGGTTTACTTAGAGATCTTGTTATAGCTAACATATATGGTACAAGTATTACAGCAGATGCTTATAATTTTGCATATTTACTTACAGGAAATATTCTTATCCTAATTGGCGGCATTGGCGGACCATTTCATTCTGCAACCATTACAATTCTAAGTAGAATTAAAGACAATGCAAAAGAATCAGGAAGCTTTTTATTAAAGATTATCATAGTGACCTTCTTTGCCTTAACAGCACTTACAGTTTTGATTCTTTATTTTAAAGATCCAATTATTCAGTTTATTTTACCTGCATCAGGACTAGAAGAAGTATACAGAAGTAAATTATGGGAACTGACAAGCAATCAATTAACCATAATGTCTCCACTAATTATTATTTCAGGCTTGCTTGGGATTTTTTGTGGGGTAGCAAATATTTATGGTGGTTATTTTTGGCCTTCATTTGGTCCTGCACTGCCAAGTATTTCAATAATCATTGCAATACTTGTAACCAAAGACACAACAAGCGGGATTGCACTTGGAATAGGAACACTAATTGGTGCTACCTTACAACTCTTAGCTCAGTTTCCATACACTTTAAAAGCTATACTTTATGAAAATTTAAAATTAACTTTTCTCAGTAAACAAAAAGCCGTAGAAGATTTTGGATATTTTTTAGGACCTGCTCTTCTTAGCACTACAATTGGTCAATTTACTGTTTATATTGATGGTTTCTTTTGTTCAGGACTCCCTGAAGGAAGCTGGACAGCAACATTATTTGCAAACAGACTGATCCAGCTTCCACTTGGCATTTTAGTAACTTCTTTTCTGATACCATTTTTCCCCAGATTTTCAGAACTTGCAAATTTAAACAAAACAGATGACTTAAAAAACACTTCAATGGCTGTTATTAAATCGTTATGGTTTTTATCTTTGCCTATTGCTGCATTTTTACTTTTATTTGCAAAACCAATAGTTTCTATAATTTTTCAAAGGGGTGCATTTGACGAATCATCAACTGCTCTTGTAAGCACAATTTTAGTAGCACTGATACTATCAATGATCGCATATGTAGCAAGAGATACTTTGACAAGAGTTTTTTACTCGCTCGGGGATTCAAAAACCCCTTTATTTATTGCTTTTGTTGCAATTATTACAAAAATCATTTTAAATAGTCTCCTTGTTGAAAAATATCAAGCACCAGGCATTGCATTTGCAACTTCATTAGTAACTGTTTTTAACTTCTTGCTTCTCTGGATTTTACTTAGAAGAAAAATAGGAACATTAGGCTTTGCAAAACATTTGAGATCAATCGTCAAAATGGCAACTGCAACAATTATAATGATTTTGTGCGGGCTACTTATTGTAATTGGATTTGGTTCTTATTTGCCTATATTTAATGTTTATTCTCCTTGCCTGAAAAGATCCAAAATTAGAACAACTGCTAATTTCCCTATATTTATTTTGGGCAGGAAACCAAACTTCCAAGTCATAGCATTTACTAGCAGAAAACCAACATCACCAGAACATAACAACACCTTACGATAAGGCAATTCGAGTTTTTGCAATAACTCTTCAGCATCTTTGGTTAGACCTTCATGTTCTTCGTTGCTTGTATCTTCCGATGTAATTTTCACAAGCTCTACTTTATTAAATTGATGTTGTCTTATTATTCCTCTTGTATCCTTACTGGCTGAGCCTGCTTCCCGTCTAAAACAAGGCGTATAAGCACAGTATTTAATAGGCAATTCTTCATAACCCAATACTTCATCCTTATGCAAAGAAGTTAAAGATACTTCTGCAGTTGGAGTTAAATACAAAAACTCATTTTCACATTTATAAAAATCACCTTCAAATTTAGGCAGTTGACCTGTACCAGTCATAGCATCTTTATTTATCAAAATCGGTGGGAAAATCTCTGTATAACCCTTTGTTGATGCATTATCCAAAAAGAAATTTATGATAGCTCGTTCAAGCTTAGCTCCAATACCAGTAAGCACTGTAAATCTAGACTGCGCAACCTTAACTCCTCTTTCAAAATCCAAAAGCTTAAGTTCCGTTCCAATATCCCAATGAGGTTTTATCCATTTCCCTAGCTTAGGTTCTCCCCATTTAAAAACTTCTAGATTTTTTGATTCATCTTCGCCTTGAGGCACATCATCTAATAAAATATTAGGGACCCAAAGAAGTTTGGTTGTAAGCTCATGGTTTAAATTCATCTCTTGCTTTTCAATATCGGATATAGCCTCACTTACTTTTTTCCCTTCTTGTTTAAAAGATTCCATTTTTTCAGGATTATCTTTAGATCTTCCGACTTCGGCAGCTATTTCATTTTTTTTCTTTCTTAACTCATCTGCTTTTGTTTGAATGTCTCTTTTATTTTTATCAAGAGTTAAAATCTCATCAATCAAATTCACCAGGCTTTTGTCACGCCTTGATAATTTTTCTTTATAAAAATCTGGTTTTGTTCTTAATTCCTTTAAATCATGCATGTGTTTTTTATCTACCGCCGGCTCGCTTACAAATAAGCTTCGCCGGCTTTGCAATGTGCACTTATAAGCTACTTCTTATAATGACATCAAGATTTTACCGAATGAATCGGATAAAATCTTACCCCTTAAAAAGCCATCTTGGCAATATTACTCTAGACAAGTAGTCACCTTATTTTACATTACGTAGTATTTAGTGTATTTTTACTTCTTTAGCCTTTATACAGTATAATTAATTTGAGTATGAAAAAATCAGTTGCCTTCCTATTGTTTTTATCCCTTTTAACAGGCGGATGTAGTTTTTTTGATCCGGTTTCCAAAGCACAACACCTTACCAATAAAGGAAAATATGATGATGCAATAAAAATATTAAATAAAGAAATAGAAAAGAAGCCTGAATCTGTACCACTAAAATCAGTTCTTGCCCAGACTTATTCAGATTACGGATTAGCCCTTTGCCAGGATCCCAATAAATCACCAAAGGTAAAATACACTAAAGCAAAAGAACAATTTGCTATGGCACTTGCATTAAATCCATATCTTACCGATGCTAAAGATATGTATGAAATGATAGAAAAAATTCAAGAATCTTTTGAAAAAAATAGTATTGATTAATATTTTGGTGAAAGTACTACTTAAAAATAAAATTGCTTTACTATCAAGTGCATTTATATGTTTCTTATTAACTTTAGTAATCATCTCATATATGGGGTTTAATATCGGAGGATTTTCATTTGATACACAAGATCAAGATTTAATTTTAAGCTCGCCCTCAAATACACATCCTCTTGGGACTGATCAACTAGGTAGAGATTTCTTAGCCAGATTAATTTTTGGAGCAAGATTATCACTACTTGTAGGAATCGTGACTGCTTTTATTGCTTTTACCGTAGGAGTACTGCTTGGAACACTTGCTGCAATGCTTGAAGGAAAAACAGATTTCATAATCACAAGAACAATTGATATTGTTTACTCTATTCCAGATCTGCTCGTATTAAGTATTATTGGTTTACTCTTTAACAGATCAACAATTGGAATCCTGCTTGCTATTGGTCTTGTAAGCTGGATGGATGTAGCTAGGTTAACCAGAGCAGAAGTATTTAAATTTAAAAAGAAAGAATTTGTTTTATCAGCCAGGGCAATAGGTTTAAGTGATCTGGGTATCTTTATAAAACACATATTTCCAAATATATTAAATATAGTACTTGTTGCGATTACCTTTACAATGCCAAGAGCAATTATTGCAGAATCAACTCTAAGTTTCTTGGGACTCGGTCTTTCTCCTCCTGAATGTAGTTGGGGAACACTTGCAAGTGATGGATGGCAGTTTATAAACACACATGTAAATCTAATACTCTATCCTAGTCTTTTAATTATGCTCACTGTGCTTAGCTTAAATATTATTGGTGATTTTTTAGCAGAAGTCAATCAGAAAAAAGAAGCATATATATGACGGGATGATGGTATGACACTAAATTGTCAGCTATTATATAAGTATGAAGATAGCACTTGCACAAATCAATCCTACAGTCGGAGATTTTAAAAACAATGCTCACAAAATCATTGATTTTACACACCAAGCAGTAAATAAAGGTGCTAAGCTTATAATTTTTCCAGAACTTGCATTATGCGGATATCCACCAAAAGATTTGCTGCTTAAAAAGCAATTTATATTGGACAATCAAAGATATATTGAGTTTATTAAGGATAAAATCCCGAACAATATTTTTGTTGTGTTTGGATTTGCAGAAGAGAATGAAAATGGAGGTAAAAGATTATTTAATTCTCTTGTTCTTTTAAAACAAGGTGAGATTATTACTACAAGACAAAAGATACTTCTACCTACTTATGATGTTTTTGACGAAGATAGATACTTTGAACCCGGAAAATCAATTAGCCCCATAAAAATAGGTGATTTTAGTTTTGGACTCTCAATTTGCGAAGATATTTGGCATGATTTTCCTGCCTGGAAAAAGCCCAGATATCATGTAGATCCAATAGAAAAATTATGCAGTCAAAAGATCGATCTATTAATTAATGCATCAGCGTCCCCATATTTCATAGATAAACCAAAGCTCAGAGAAAATATCTTAGTTCAAGCTGCAAAGAAACATAAAGTGCCTATCGTTTTTGTTAATCAGGTAGGTGGAAATGATGAGTTAATATTTGATGGTAACTCATGTGTAATAAGTAAAGAGGGCACGATTTGTAGAAAGCTGCAATCATTTAAAGAAGAATTGGATATATTTGAATTTGACCTAAGAAATGGGGTTGAATATACATCAATATCACAAGTTCAAGATTCAGAAGAAGAACTATTTCAAGCTCTTATTTGCGGTGTAAAAGACTATGTAACAAAATGTGGTTTTAAAAAAGTCATGTATTCTTAAAAATTCTTTCTCCATATATTCAAACTGACGGCACATTAACTGAAGAAAACATTCAACCAAGAATAAGGGGATTAATCTTAATGGCTCTTTCTAACCAAACAGGGGCACTCGTACTTTCTACAGGGAATAAAAGTGAGCTTGCAACAGGTTACTGCACCCTTTACGGTGATATGTGTGGGGGGCTTGCAGTAATCTCGGATCTACCCAAAACTATGGTATATAAATTAGCTACATATATTAATAAAAAAGAAAAAAATGAATTAATACCTCAAAACATAATTACAAAAGCTCCTACGGCAGAATTAAAGCCTAATCAGACAGATCAAGACAAATTACCACCCTATGAAAAACTAGACAAAATACTAAATAAATATGTAGAAGAACATTTGCCATTAAAAGAAATTATAAAAAATGGGCTTTCCCCTGATCTGGTTCAAAGCGTTTGTAATATGATAGATACAAGTGAATACAAAAGAGAACAAGCAGCACCAGGGTTAAAACTTACAAGTAGGTCATTTGGTTATGGCTGGAGAATGCCCATTGCACAAAAATACAGAGAGCAAATCTAATAGATTAACTCTTGGGCAAGTTGATTTTATCAATTGCTTGCCAATAAATATTCCTATTGAAGAAAAAGTTATTGAAATTAATGCAACTATAAAAAGTGAAATACCCAGTACATTAAACAAATTAGTTCTAAGTGGCAAAATATCTTCAAATGGTCCTGCAGACAGTGTCTTACTATTCTCAAAATATCCTATAGAAGAACTTGAAAGAGCATATATTGCTTTAAGTTTTGCTTCAGCTACATCAAACAAACTAACAGAGATAATACTAAATAAATATATGCATTTAAATGTGACATTGAAAGTAGAAAATTTAAAACTGGCTGAATTACCAAAAGGTTATTCAGCAGCACTGCTTATCGGTGACCATGCTCTTTTTGAGTTTTCAAGAGGACCTAGAGACTTATTTTTATACGATATGGGATCACTTTGGAAAATGCATACAGGACTTCCAATGGTATTTGGTATTTGGGTTGTAAGAAATGAGGTAATGGATAAGTATCCGGAAGAAGTTAGAATGATTGCTGCTTTATTGAACAAAGCAAAAGAAAAAGGACTTGGCGATATGTTTGACACAATAGTTAAAAAGTCTATTAATAAAGTAGGGCTTTCGCAAGACTTCTACAGAACTTATTTTGAACATTTAAGTTATGAATTAAATGAAGAATGCAAAAAAGGCTTAGTATTATTTGAAAAAATATGTTCTGAATTAAATCAAAAAGCGTTGATCAAAGTTTAATAGTCTTCTTTAAATACCGGATCTAGCCACATCTTGTGGTATTCAGGATCGATACCATGGTCTGTTAAATAATCAGCTAAGTCTTCCTCATTATTAATAGGACAAATCATAATTTCAGATGCATTTCCTCTGTCCTCTAAAGGTAAAAATTGAAGATATGTTGGATCTACCAAAAATTTCATATCTTCATAAGAAACCACAAGAAAGTAATGATCTTCCTCTTCATCATCTTCTCCAGCAAAATATTTCATTTCAACTTCCAAAGATGGATTTAAACTATCTATGAGACACTCACATGCTTCTTTACATACCTTTTCCCATGGATCTACTTCTCGATCACAACATAAAGATAGATCCTGAAATGCTTGTTTATTAGCTTGAAAAATTTCTTGATATAAATCATCCACATCAATTATATAATCGCCCTTATCGCGAGAAGATGAATTGAAAGCACTCCCCATCAAATGGCGATCATAGCTTGAAAGCATACTTACGTGAGAAATGCTCATTTATTCAATCCTTCAATACAGTATGTGAATCTTGATTTAATACTAACAAATTAAGCAATTAAAATTAACCCGAATTCTAAAAAAACTGTTAAAGGTTAAGAACATTAAATATTTTTTAAGAGCTTTTCAAGGTTTTGTTCATCCAAACGATAAGGCAACCATTCTTTAATTTGTTGAGCCCCAACTTTTTCATAAAAATCTATTGCTGTCTTATTCCAATCCAAAACCATCCATTCCATGCGTCCACAATCCTCTTCATGAGCCATTTTTACACAATGTTTAAAAAGAGCCTTCCCAATACCCTTTGACCTGTATTCTGGTAAAACAAAAATATCCTCTAAATATAAAGTGGGTTTTGCTAAGAAACTTGAATAAGTAAAGAAATAAAATGCATAAGCTACTGGTTTATTATTTACCTCTGCTAAATAAACATATCCTTTAGGGTTATGGCCAAAAATATCATTTTTAAGTCTTCGCCTTGCATCATCATTTGGCCTTGAAAGTTTCTCATAATCAGCAAGGGCATTAATTAATCCAAGCAAAATATCCGCATCTTTAGCTTCAGCTTTTCTTATTTTAATTTTTTCCCTAAGCTTATTCAAAGTAATACCTCCTCATAAAATGCACCATAAGATTTCTCAGGATGCCTTATTTGCACTTCTAAAATCCAAACTCCTTCCTCAGGAGTATATGGATAAGTGTTCAATCCCTTTTTCCAGCCAATGTGGGGAAACGAGCCTATTAAATGCCCAGCCGGGTTAAGATGAAAAACAAATCCTGCATCTTCAGTTAATTTATGGATGTACTGATAAAGATCAATGCCAGTGGGCTTTTTTTCTTTCCAATACTTTACCCCCAAATCAAATATCCTCTTACTTTGAAATTGCAATTCCTTAAAAAGTTTATCTTCACCAAAGACAAGCGTATGACCAGCATCTCCTTCTATCCCATTAATTATTGGTCCAATATCAACATAGGCAATATCTATATCTCTAAGAACCATAGTTTCTTTGGTTTTATCCAAAAAAGTAAGAACTGAGTTAGTACCAAAATTGATGTATGGATTGTGCCAATTTTTACGTATTTCATGAGCTCTGAGAATCTCATCAGCTTTTAGTTTTGCCTCAGATTCACTAATGCCAGGTTTGATAAAAGTAGAAATTTCTTGAAGAATTCTTTTTGCTTTTACAGCTACTTTTTTAGATTCTTCAATAATTTGCTTTTGTGTATATTCTTTTACTGATATATCTTGCATAATAATTCTGAAATATTAAAAAAGTTTACCAGACCTACCTAAAGGCTTTTGGATATATTTATATTTTTCTAACAAAAATTTATTAGAGCACCTCTAAAGCATTACTATAAGCTTGAAATCAAAAGGATATACAAAATTAAGACCTTTATAATAAGCTATTATGCAAATTACAAGCACCAAGTTCCAAATACCGGTTTTTCCAAATTCATTCCTGCAAAACCTCTGGAACGAGCACATTCCTAATACATCACTTACACTTAGAAAGCTTTTGGATCCAAATAATGTGTTTGCATTTGACAGAACAAAAGACAGAAAACAAACAACTTTAAGAATTGATCTAAAAGATGGCTCATCATGGAGAGTAATGAGAACCCAGGTACTTCTTCCTCAAGTTAGTCCACAACAACCTCCTGTTGTAAAATGGGAAATAGAAAAAGGCAAACATCATAGAAGCAATAACAAGACTATTAGACTACAAGTACCAAATATAAACAGAGCCTTGCAAAAAGTTTTTGCTGAGAACAGGCAGTATTTAATTTAAATTATCCACTGCACATTATGCAATCATCGCCGTTTTCAATAGAGCAAGCAATTGCTTCAGAAGAGGGCGCTGGAACCTTACCATTTGACTCTGCTTTACCATTATTATTTATACTTGGGGCTTCTTTTCTAAGGGCTTCCTGGTCAACAGTAAACTTAATTGCATCTGCTGCTGCTTTTGTTCTTAGGTAGTACATGCCTGTCTTTAAACCTTTTTTCCAACCATAAAAGTGCATAGAAGTAAGCTTTGTGAAATCAGGCTTCTCCACAAAAAGATTTAGAGATTGTGATTGGCAAATAAATGCACCTCTGTCAGCTGCCATATCAACAAGTGATCTTTGTTTAATTTCCCATGCGGTTTTATAAATTTCTTTTATTGTATCTGGTATTTCTTCAATATTTTGTATGGAACCATTATGGGCAACAATTTTATTTTTTAACTCTTCGTTCCACATTCCAAGCCCTACCAAATCTCTCATAAGATGCTTGTTTACTACAATAAACTCCCCTGAAAGAACCCTTCTAACATATAAGTTTGAAGTATATGGTTCAAAGCATTCATTATTTCCAAGTATCTGTGAAGTAGATGCAGTAGGCATTGGAGCAATTAAAAGTGAATTTCTAACACCGTATTTTTTCACTTCATCTTTTAAAGTACCCCAGTCCCATCTATTAGATGGCGTTACAAGCCACATATCATATTGAAATATTCCTTTAGATACAGGAGATCCTTCATAAGTCTCATACGGTCCTTCTTTTTTAGCTAAATCTTTAGATGCAGTCATTGCACCAAAATATATAGTCTCAAATATCTCTTTATTTAATTTTCTTGCTTCTTCTGAATCAAATGACATTCTAAGCAAAATAAATACATCTGCTAAACCCTGTACACCTATCCCAATCGGACGGTGTCTTTTATTGGATCTTCTTGCTTCTTCAACAGGGTAATAATTGACATCAATGACTTTGTTTAAGTTTTTAGTTACCACTCGTGTAATTTCAAAAAGCTTTTTATGATCAAACTTACCGTCTATTACAAACATAGGTAAGGCAATAGAAGCTAAATTACAAACCGCAACTTCATCTGAAGAAGTATATTCAATAATTTCAGTGCAAAGATTTGAGCTTTTTATTGTACCTAGGTTTTGTTGATTAGATTTACTATTACAAGCATCTTTATAAAGTAGGTACGGTGTGCCTGTCTCAATTTGAGATTCCAAGATAGCAAACCACAGCTCCTGAGCCTTAACTGTTTTTCTTGCCTTTCCTTCTTTTTCATACTTTTCATATAATGCCTCAAACTCTTCACCCCATGAAGCAGAAAGTCCAGGCGCTTCATTTGGACAAAATAGTGACCAGGTCCCATTTTCTTCAACCCTTTTCATAAAAAGATCAGGTACCCAAAAAGCATAAAATAAATCTCTTGCTCTAAGTTCTTCTTTACCATGATTTTTTCTAAGTTCTAAAAACTCAAAAACATCTGCATGCCATGGCTCAAGATATATTGCAAAAGACCCTTTCCTTTTGCCACCACCCTGGTCAACATATCTTGCCGTGTCATTAAAAACCTTTAGCATTGGAATAATCCCATTAGAAGTACCATTGGTACCACGTATATAAGAACCTGTTGCCCTTATATCATGAATGTTAACCCCAATTCCACCTGCAGACTGAGATATCTTGGCACATTGTTTTAACGTATCATATATTCCCTCAATACTATCTTCTTTCATAGTAAGCAAGAAACAAGAAGAAAGCTGTGGTTTTGGTGTACCTGCATTAAACAAGGTAGGAGTTGCATGGGTAAACCATCTCTCAGACATTAAATTGTATGTTTCAATAGCAGCTTTAATATCTGCCTTATGAATCCCTACTGCAACACGCATAAGCATGTGTTGTGGTCTTTCAACAACTTCACCATCAATTCTCAAAAGATAAGATTTTTCAAGTGTTTTAAATGCGAAGTAATCATATCCAAAATCCCTATCATAAATTATTGTGGAATCCAGAAGCTCTGCATTATCTTGAATGATCTTATAAACATCTTCTGCAATAAGTGGTGCTTTTTTTCCGTTTTTTTTATCCACATACTCATATAAGTCTGTCATTGTTTGAAAGAAAGATTTCTTTGTGTTTTTATGTAGGTTAGATATTGCAATCCTTGAGGCAAGCTTTGCATAATCAGGATGTTTTGCGGTAAGAGACGCCGCAACTTCTGCTGCAAAATTATCCAGCTCAGAAGTAGTTACGCCATCATAAATTCCCTGTATAACCTTTTTTGCTACTTCTACAGGTTGAACTAAAGGATTTAAGGAATAGCAAAGCTTTTGAATCCTTGCTGTAACTTTGTCAAACTTTACTGTTTCTTGTCTTCCATCTCTTTTTACAACCAACATGAAAATCTACCCCTTACTTATCACTTACTACTTACCGCTTACTACTTACCGCTTAACGCTTGTTAGAAGTCTTCGGTAAGACTGAATGCAAACTCTTTTTTGGTGCTCATAACACCTGCCTTTTGGTACTCCCCAACCCTCTTTTCAAAGAAATTGGTTTTACCTTGAAGCGATATAAGCTCCATGAAATCAAACGGATTTGTTACGTTATAAAGTTTTGGATAACCAAGAGCTACCAAAAGTCTATCCGCAACAAATTCTATATACTTACACATAAGCTTTGAATTCATTCCAATAAGATCTACTGGAAGCGCATCAGTTACAAACTCTTTTTCAATATCAACAGCATCATTAATAATTTCATTAATTCTTGCTGTTGAAAGTTTATTTTTTACCATACTGTAAAGAAGACATGCAAAGTCACAATGAAGTCCTTCGTCTCTGGAAATAAGCTCATTAGAAAAGCTAAGCCCTGGCATCAGCCCGCGTTTCTTAAGCCAGAAGATTGAACAAAAACTTCCAGAGAAAAATATTCCTTCGACTGCTGCAAAAGCAATTAATCTCTCTACAAAATTGTCACTGTCTATCCACTTAAGTGCCCATTTAGCTTTTTTTTGTACGCACGGAACAGTTTCAATAGCTTGGAAAAGTTTTTCCTTTTCCTCAGAATCCTTGATATAAGTATCTATAAGAAGTGAATAGGTTTCAGAGTGAATATTTTCAATCATTGCCTGAAATCCATAAAAACACCTGGCTTCAGGAACTTGAACTTCTTTCATAAAATTCACAGCCAGATTTTCATTTACAATCCCATCACTTGCAGCAAAAAACGCAAGAACATGGGTTATAAAATGCCTCTCGCCATCATTCAGCTTTTCCCAATCCTTGAAGTCATGAGACAAATCAATTTCCTCAGCAGTCCAGAAACTAGCCTCTGCTTTCTTATACATTTCCCAAATAGAATGATATTTTATAGGAAACAAAACAAATCTATTTTTATTTTCTTTAAGTAATGGTTCTTCAATAATTGGTTCTAATTTTTGATGTGAAAGTCTTTTAAACTTATCTTCCTTTTCTTCTTCTAACCTTTCTACTGCTATTGCCATAATACCTCCTTTAAATGGAGCATGTGATAACTAACCACAATGACTCCAGCCGCATCCCAAACAAACAGGACCACTTTTGCATGCAGGATTTCCAAAAGAATCAGATGTAAATTCTGCATGACAACACGGGCAGTGTGTTGAATGACCCTGTGCTATCCATTCCATTCGCGCCCTTATCGTATCGTCTAGATTTTCTATTCTCTCGTCAAACTTAATTTCATGTTTTGCATGAAGTGTTGTCTGCACTTCACTTCCATCTTTTTCGTCGTCGCTTGTAAGATCCCTAAAAAGTGACATTTGATATTGTCCCTTGCAAGCCTCTTTCAAGACTTTTCCAATTGCATCAGGTATTGAATTAGCTTCAACACCTATTATTTTGGGTCCACCTTGGATGTTAAGTAATCCGTCTGCCACATCTTCAGGCGGGCATCCCCACTTAAGAGCCTTCGTTGCCATCCTACAAATTGCTTCAATCATTCCAGAAGCAACCCCACCTCCTCTTGTAAGGTGAGCAAACACTTGTCTTGGACCTTGATCGTCAAAATATACATGTATATGTATGGGTCCATCAGGTGTTAAAACTTCTTCATTAAACCCATAAAGCCTCTTGGGTCTTATTCTAGGCTTAGGTTTCTTATGTCCAATTTCTATGTCTTCTTCTGTTGTTTTATCTTTAGCTTGAGTAGAAACAGAAGATAAAGTAGATAGATCACAAACAGGCAAAAACTTACTTAATTTTTTAACCTCTTCTTCTTGTTTTTCTTGTATTTCAACAGGCTGGCTCAGTCTTGTACCATCAGGATAAAACGTTACAGATTTTACTCCTAACTTATATGCCATCATCACTGTTTCTTTTGCATACTCCCACGACATATCACCTTTTATCATGCAGGTATTGGAAAGCGCATTAAAACACTCAGGCAGTCCTCCATGACCATTTTGAATAGCAGCTAAGTGTTCTATGTAATTTACGGGATCAATTTCAGTGTTAATTTTAAATATCTTTTGAACACCTTCCGGCACTTCTTCCAGTCCTGTAACTTTCTTTCCGTTCTTATTTATCTTTTCATAAAGGCTTTGTACCTCTTCTTCTGTTTGAGGCCATGCATTTCGCTTTTTCATTGCTTCTTCAAATCCAGGAGCAGAAAATTTAACCCAAGCATCTCGTACTTTTCTGGAAAAAACTATTCCATTAAATGGTTCTGGTCCCCATGAAGTACCACAAAGTTGTGCCATGGTACCTGTTGGC